>CAJNCB010000001.1:0-305833 GCA_905221155.1 bacterium
CGAACACAGAAGTTAAGCCCTAGAACGCCGGAAGTAGTTGGGGGTTGCCCCCTGTGAGATATGGAAGTCGCTTAGCTCTAGGGAGTTTAGCTCAGCTGGGAGAGCATCTGCCTTACAAGCAGAGGGTCAGCGGTTCGATCCCGTTAACTCCCATAGGTCCCGTAGTGTAGCGGTTATCACGTCGCCCTGTCACGGCGAAGATCGCGGGTTCGATTCCCGTCGGGACCGTTAGAATAACGTAAGTTATTTTAGACTCGTTAGCTCAGTTGGTAGAGCAATTGACTTTTAATCAATGGGTCACTGGTTCGAGCCCAGTACGGGTCATATATGCGGGTTTGGCGGAATTGGCAGACGCACCAGATTTAGGATCTGGCGCTTAACGGCGTGGGGGTTCAAGTCCCTTAACCCGCATTAAGATATAATAAATGAGCCGGCTTAGCTCAGTTGGTAGAGCATCTGATTTGTAATCAGAGGGTCGCGTGTTCAAGTCATGTAGCCGGCATTTTTAGATAGAAGAAAACAGTGCGAACGTAGTTCAGTGGTAGAACACCACCTTGCCAAGGTGGGGGTCGCGGGTTCGAATCCCGTCGTTCGCTTAGAGAGGCCGGGGTGGCGGAACTGGCAGACGCACAGGACTTAAAATCCTGCGATTGGTAACGATCGTACCGGTTCGATTCCGGTCCTCGGCATAATATAATGAGCACCCTTAGCTCAACTGGATAGAGTACCTGACTACGAATCAGGCGGTTAGAGGTTCGACTCCTCTAGGGTGCATTTTTCTATTTAACTCGGGAAGTAGCTCAGCTTGGTAGAGTACTTGGTTTGGGACCAAGGTGTCGCAGGTTCGAATCCTGTCTTCCCGATTCATGGCGGTGTAGCTCAGCTGGCTAGAGCGTCCGGTTCATACCCGGGAGGTCGGGGGTTCGATCCCCTTCGCCGCTATAATGATCTTGTTGGACCTTTAGCTCAGCTGGTTAGAGCTCTCGGCTCATAACCGAGTGGTCGTAGGTTCAAGTCCTACAAGGTCCATTTAAATAATATGGAGGATTACCCAAGTCCGGCTGAAGGGAACGGTCTTGAAAACCGTCAGGCGTGTAAAAGCGTGCGTGGGTTCGAATCCCACATCCTCCTTTTGTATTAACGCGGGATGGAGCAGCTCGGTAGCTCGTCGGGCTCATAACCCGAAGGTCGTAGGTTCAAATCCTGCTCCCGCAATAAGGCTCGGTAGCTCAGTTGGTAGAGCAATGGATTGAAGCTCCATGTGTCGGCGGTTCGATTCCGTCTCGCGCCATTTTTATTAATAGTATATATGCGGGTGTAGTTTAGTGGTAAAACTACAGCCTTCCAAGCTGTTGTCGCGAGTTCGATTCTCGTCACCCGCTTTGAACTTTGTTCAATTACCAAGTTTTTAACTTGGGCGCGTAGCTCAGGTGGTTAGAGCGCACGCCTGATAAGCGTGAGGTCGGTGGTTCGAGTCCACTCGTGCCCATTAATAGGAGAATTACTCAAGAGGCTGAAGAGGACGGTTTGCTAAATCGTTAGGTCGGGTAACTGGCGCAAGGGTTCGAATCCCTTATTCTCCGTTTTATTGAGAGTTTATAACTCTTTTTTTGTATTTTTAAGAATAGTTGAATAAAAACTTCAGATTTGTAAAACTTAATTGGATTACTTATCTGAAGTTTTTTTTGCGCTCTTTGTCAACTGTAGTGGGCTGAAGAAATACTAAAATTTGTATATATTGTTGATTTTACGGTTGTGCTAGTTTATTATTACTTCCAACTCTTGAGTGAAATTTCTCCGCTATTGAGCCAGATTTCTTTTCCGTTATCACATTGCACCAAAAGCTTTCCATTTTCAGAGATATCTTTAGCAAGTCCTTTGTAGCCTTTTTGATCTAGTGTAAAAGTAACTTCTTTTCCAAGAACAAATGACTGTTTTTTATATAGGTATAATAACTCATCTGCTGGTGTTTCGAAGAAAGTGCGCCAGATCTCTATGATTAATTCATTTCTTGTTATAGGTGCTGGTACTTTAAATAAACTAGCAGCTTTTTCTTTTAATTCTTGAGGGAAGTCTTTGATAGCAAAATTGATTCCTACTCCAATAATGATATCTGTGACTAAGCTAGTTTCTACAGAGGTCATTGCCTCAGTAAGGATTCCTCCAATTTTATGATTGTTTAGGTAGATATCATTGACCCATTTTATGTCGACATCAATTAAAGTTAGGTTCTTAATGGCTTTGTAGACAGCTCCTGCTACAAGTAGTGTGTAGGATGGTAATTGGTCATAGGGGAGATTGGGTTTAAGATGGAGTGTCATATAAATGCCACCTTGGGGTGAGTAGAAAGAACGTTGAAAACGGCCTCGGCCAGCTGTTTGATAGGAAGCTAGATAGAGGGTGTTTGCTTCATTTCCTAAATCAATTGCTTCTTTTGCATCGAGTTGTGTTGATCTTGTTTCGGGTTTAAAACTGATTTTAATTGGAAGATTTTGTTCTAGAAGTTCTGGAAGAATAAGGTCTCCATTCACCAGTTTATAGCCTTTGTTTTTGATACTATCAATTTCAATGCCTTCTTGTTCTAAACGCTTGATGGCTTTCCAAATTGATGTTCGGGTCAGTGATAGTTCTTCTGCAATCTTTTCTCCGCTGATATAGTCGGTTTCTTTAGCTAGAATTTGGTAGACGGCTTGGTAGGATTTCATAGTGTTTCCTTTCTCACTAGTTGGTGTTGAGAATATTCTTTTCTTGTTTGACTTGGAGTCTGATTAAAGTATTGTTTATAAGCTTTGGAAAAATGTAGTGGATCTGAAAAGCCTACCGAGTACGCAATTACCTTGATTGACTCTTGGGTATTTTCGAGGAGTTGTTTAGCTCGATACATTCGAACGTATAGTAGGTATTCTTTTGGAGATAAGGTGTTAAATTCTTTGAATACGCTTGATAAGTAGCTTCTGTGAACGGATAGTTCTTTTGATAAATCTTGAATTGTAAGTGATTGAGGATAGTGGCTATCGATTAATCGTTTGCATTCAAGATAGAGTTGGTGGGTCGATGAAATATTCTTTTTCTTCTGATTGGGAGAAATAGTTCCCAGATGAAACATCAGTTCATGGAGTTGTCCCATGATATGGAGTTGAGCTAATTCATTTGATTTGGTAATCTGAGCGAAGCGGACAATGTCTGAGATGAGTTTTGCAGTGGTCTGGGTATGACAAGTTTCAGATTGGATGAGATAGGATTGATCAGAAATTTGAGAAAGAGCAAAATAGTCAGGAGCTTTCCCTCCAGTGATTCCTAACCAGTAGTAGGCCCAAGGTTCTTTACTATCTGCTTGATAAAAGGTTAGTTCCTCTGGTTTTAATAGAAAGAAATCTCCCTCTTTTAAATCAACAATTTTACCCTTGTAATGAAATGTTCCTTGTCCTTTGGTAATGTAATGCAGAACGTATGTATCTCGAATTGCTGGACCAAAAGAGTAATTAGGTGTGCATTCCTCATATCCATAAAAGCTTAGGGAAAGGTCAATTGTTCCAGTCTGGTATTCTGAAAAAACTAGCATGTGCTACCTCCTACCTAACATTTTACCATATTCTTGAGACATTTTTCTATTTCGGAAAGCGTTTTCAGGTGATAAAATATAATCAATAAAGTGATGAGGTGAAGTAAATGGGAATTAGGATAGAGAATAATCTATTTTATGTTGAAAGTAAAAATCTAAGTTTGATTATTGAAAATCGTGATGGGTACTTACTTTTGAAACATTTAGGAAAGCCTATTAAGAACTATAAAGGTTCCAATAGTGTTTATGAAAGAGACCATGCCTTTTCAGGAAATCCAACAGCTACTAATCGAACCTTTAGTTTAGATACGCAACGTCAAATTTTTGGACAACATGGCTTAGGAGATTTTAGAAAAACAACTATACAGATTCAGCATAGTGTAACTGAAGTAACAGACTTTCGATTTGTAGAAGCAAAAATTTTAAAAGGTCAGAATGGTCCACAGGGCTTACCTTCTCCACATAGCATGGATAATACAGAGACTCTTGTCTTAATGTTAGAAGATTCTAAGGCTCAACTTAGTCTGAATTTGTTTTATACTGCTTTTGATAATAATGCGACAATTGCTAGCTACAGTAAATTGGAGAATAAGAGTAACCAGGAAGTTGTCATTCATAAAGACTTTTCTTTTATGGCTGATTTTCCAGCGGCAGCTTACGAGATCGTAACTCTGCAGGGTGCTTATGCTCGTGAAAAGACCGTTCGACGTCAACAGGTAGAACAAGGAATCTTTTCGATTAGTTCGAACCGTGGAGCTTCTGGGCATGCTCAAACACCAGCTCTTCTACTATGTGATCAAGGAGTCACAGAGGATGCTGGGAATGCACTTGCTTTTCAACTAATGTATAGTGGAAACTTTGAAGCTTTTGTTCAAAAGAATCAATTGAATGAAGTTCGGCTGGCTATTGGGATTAATCCGGAAAACTTTTCTTGGAAGTTAGACCCTGAGGAATACTTTGAAACACCGGTAGCTTTAGTGATCTATTCAGATAAGGGATTAACTGGTGTTAGTCATGAAAGTCAGAATTTTGTACTGAAGCACATTATGCCAAGTAAATTTTCTACAAAAGAACGCCCAATTCTAATTAATAACTGGGAAGCTACTTACTTTGATTTTCAGAGAGAAAAACTGTTAGAGTTAGCAGATGAAGCTAAGAAAGTTGGCATTGAACTTTTTGTATTAGATGATGGTTGGTTTGGCAATCGCTTTGATGATAATCGTGCTTTAGGTGACTGGAGTGTTAATGAGGAAAAACTGGGTGGAAGTCTAGAAAGTCTGATTTTAGCTATCCATGAAAGAGGTTTGCAGTTTGGACTTTGGTTAGAACCTGAGATGATTTCTGTAGATAGTGATTTGTATCGTAAACATCCTGACTGGGCTATTCAGGTTCCGGGCTATGAGCATACTTATTCTCGAAATCAACTAGTACTTAATCTTGCCAATCCTCAGGTAGTAGAATACTTGAAAAATGTCTTAGATCAACTCCTATCTTATCATGAGATTGATTACATTAAATGGGATATGAATCGTAATATTACTAAGCTAGGGAATGGATCTAACTATCTAGAGACAAAAATGCAATCTCATCAGTACATGCTGGGGCTTTACGAACTCGTTGCTTATCTGACAGAGAAGCACAGTCATATTCTCTTTGAGTCCTGCTCTGGTGGTGGTGGACGAAATGATCTTGGTATGATGCGCTATTTCCCACAAGTCTGGGCTAGTGATAATACTGATGCTATTGCACGTTTACCAATTCAATACGGTTCATCCTATCTCTATCCAACCATTTCTATGGGGGCTCATGTGTCAGCAGTACCGAATCATCAGATGGGGCGAACGACACCATTAGAAACACGTGGTCATGTAGCAATGATGGGGAATTTGGGATATGAGCTTGATTTGACAAGTTTATCAGATGAAGAGAAAGCTGAGATTGCTAATCAGGTGAACTTGTATAAAGAATTACGACCAGTAGTTCAGTTAGGACAACAGTATAGGTTAATCAATCCCGAGTATGCATCCAATGAAGTAGCTGTACAATTTAATTACAAAAATCAAACGATTGTAACCTACGTTCGCGTTTTGTCAGTTGTAGAGACCATGGAAACAACTTTAAAGTTAAAAGATTTGGATGAAGATGGACTGTATGAATTACAGGAAAATGGAGAAGTTTACTCAGGTGCAGAACTCATGTATGCAGGCTTAACTGTTATCTTATCCCAAGGAGATTTTTTGAGTAGACAGTATATTTTTAGAAGACTATAATAAAGGTGTATAAATTTATAAAGGAGGCTTTCCAATGAAATGGTATAAGAAAGCAGGTTTTCTTTTAGTCGCTGGGGCTAGTTTACTAGGCCTAGCAGCTTGTGGTCAGAATAATCAATCGACTGATGGAAAGGTAACGATTGAATTTTTTAACCAGAAAACCGAAATGGCGGATACTTTGCAAAAAATTGTAGATAATTTTGAAAAGGATCATCCTACTATTGATGTAAAACTGACGACTGTTCCGGCAGCTGGAATTGTTCTGAAGACTCGGATTTTATCAGGAGATGTTCCAGATATTGTTAATATCTATCCTCAAAATATGGATTTTCAGGAGTGGGCAAAAGCAGGTTACTTTACAGATATGACAGGGAAATCTTATCTTGAGAACATTAAGAATGACTATGCAGAAAAGTATGCAATCAATAATAAGATTTATAGTGTTCCTTTAACTGCTAACCTTTATGGAATCTATTACAATAAAACAAAGTTTAAAGAATTAGGACTTGAGGAACCGAAGACTTTTAAAGAGTTTCAAGAGATTGTTAAAAAGATAAAAGATAGTGGGAATTCTCCGTTTGCAGTTGCAGGCAATGAAGGATGGACATTAAACGGTTATCACCAACTCTCTCTCATTACCATTACAGGCAGTGGAGACGCAGCTAATAACTATCTTCGCTTTTCAAAACCAAATGCTATTTCTGTAGATGATGCTATTTTAAAAGCAGATGCAGAACGACTAGATTTGTTGGCGGATAATGCTCAAGATGGATGGCGTGGTGCCTCTTATAATGATGCGGTGGTAGCATTCTCGAATGAAAAAGCCTTGATGATGCCACAAGGATCATGGGCATTAGCGGCAATTAATCAACAGGATCCAAAATTTGATGTGGGGATGTTTGCCTTCCCAGGAGACGAAGTAGGAAAAGAGGTCACTGTTGGTGCAGGGGACATGGCATTATCAACTTCAGCTACTACCAAACATCCTAAAGAAACCGAAGAATTTATCAGCTATATGACTAGTTCAAAAGCTATGCAAGCATATTATGATGTGGATGGATCACCAGTTGCGGTAAAAGGTGTACAGGAAAAAGAAGATTCAGCACTTGCAGAGATTTCTAAACTAGCATTTACGGATAAACATTATGTTTGGTTGGGTCAACACTGGAATTCTGAAGAAGATTTTTTCAATCTAAGTGCAGGTTACTTGATGGATAAAAATCTGAAAAATATGGCAAACAATCTCAATGCTTTCTTTAATCCAATGAAGGCAGATTTGGACTAGAATAGGAGTTAAGATGATATGGCTATTCGAAAATTTTTAAATAAATACTGGGGTTGGACTTTTTTGCTCATCCCGCTTGCATTACAAGCTATCTTCTTTTACTTTCCGATGGTACAAGGTGCTTTCTATAGTTTGACTAACTGGACTGGATTGACCTATAATTATAAATTTGTTGGTCTGAATAACTACAAATTGCTGATGATTGATGGGAAATTCTTCACAGCCATTGCTTTTACTTTGATTTTAACCCTGGCATTGATTATTGGAGAGATTACAATTGGGATGGTTGTGGCTCGAGCCTTAAATTCTAAGATGAAAGGGCAGACCTTCTTTAGAGCATGGTTCTTTTTCCCAGCGGTTTTATCTGGTTTGACAGTTTCCTTGATTTTTAAACAATTCTTCAACTATGGTCTTCCAACGATTGGAAAAATTTTAGGGATTAGTTTTTTACAAGAAAGTCTATTAGGAACACCAATTGGAGCGGTAGTGGCAACTATTTTTGTTCTTCTATGGCAAGGAGTAGCAATGCCGATTATTCTCTTTCTTGCTGGTCTTCAGAGTATTCCAAGTGATATTTTGGAGGCTTCATCAATTGATGGTGCAACAAGCAAACAAACTTTTTGGAAGATTGAATTACCATATTTGCTACCAACCATTTCTATGGTTTTTATCCTAGCTCTTAAGTCCGGTTTGACAGCCTTTGACCAAATTTTTGCTTTGACGAGTGGTGGCCCGAATAATGCTACAACGTCTCTTGGTCTTTTAGTCTATAACTATGCCTTCAAGAGTAATCAATATGGATATGCGAATGCAATTGCCTTGATTTTATTCTTAATTATTGGAATTGTTTCTCTTATCCAAATCAAACTATCAAAGAAATTTGAAATCTAATAGGGGAGTCTTACACATGAAAAAAGAAGAAAAATTGAATCAGTTTTGGAAGTATGTCCTCTTGGTAGTAGGTGGTATTCTCATACTTGTTCCTTTGTTGGTAACGGTTTTTAGTTCCTTCAAGACAACCAAGGATATCATGAATCATTTCTTTGGTTTGCCAAATCCTTTTACATTAAGCAATTATGAACGATTGGTTTCGGATGGGATTGGAGGCTATTTCTGGAATTCAGCTGTTATTACGGTGTTATCATTGATTGTAGTAGCCTTCTTTATACCAGCTGCAGCCTATTCCATTGCTCGAAATATGTCCAAGAAAAAAGCCTTTGCAATTATGTATTCGCTCTTGATCTTAGGGATATTTGTTCCATTTCAGGTAATTATGATTCCTATCACAGTTATGATGAGCAAACTCGGCCTGGCAAATATGTGGGGGTTGGTACTACTTTATCTAACTTATGCAATTCCACAGACCCTCTTCTTGTATGTTGGTTATATTAAAATCAGTGTACCAGATAGTTTAGATGAAGCTGCAGAAATTGATGGGGCTGATCGATTTACAACTTACCGTCGAATTATCTTTCCAATGCTGAAGCCCATGCATGCTACAACTTTGATTATCAATGCATTATGGTTCTGGAATGACTTTATGTTGCCATTGTTAATTTTGAATAAGGATTCCAAGATGTGGACTTTGCCTCTCTTCCAGTACAATTACCAAGGTCAGTATTTTAATGACTATGGCCCAAGTTTTGCATCCTATATTGTGGGAATTGTAACAATTACTGTCGTCTACCTCATCTTCCAAAAACATATTATTTCAGGAATGAGCAACGGGGCAGTGAAATAAGATACAAAGGGACGATTCAGCTTGCTGAAAATTTCTGTAGAAAAATAGGAAATTGACGTAGTGTGCTTGCACACAAGAAGATTTATCTTTTTTCCTAAGAAATTAGTCCCGTGTTCAATTCCGTATACAAAGGGACGATTCAGCTTGCTGATTTCAATCGTACCCTATGAAGCAATTCTTAAAATACATAAACTCATAAAAGCCAAGTCTCATATGACTTGGCTTCAATTAGAAAAAGGAGAGTAATGATGCCAATTCAGAATAAAACCATGTTGATTACCTATTCAGATAGTCTGGGAAATAATCTTAAAGACTTATATGAGAATTTGGAAGAGCATTTTGGAGATGCTATTGGGGGAGTTCACCTTCTACCATTTTTCCCATCAACAGGTGATCGTGGATTTGCGCCAGTTGATTACGACAAAGTGGATTCAGCTTTTGGTGATTGGGAGGATGTTAAGCGTTTAGGTGAGAAATATTATCTTATGTTTGATTTTATGATTAATCATATTTCTCGTCAATCCAAGTATTATAAGGACTATCAAGAAAAACATGAAGCCAGTGAATTTAAAGATCTCTTTTTAAACTGGGATAAGTTTTGGCCAGAAAACCGTCCGACACAGGCTGATGTAGATTTAATATACAAGCGTAAGGATCGTGCACCAAAGCAAGAGATTGTGTTTGAAGATGGTTCAGTGGAACATTTGTGGAATACCTTTGGTGAGGAGCAGATTGATCTTGATGTGACCAAAGAAGTAACGATGGAATTTATCCGTAAGACCATTCAGCACTTGGCAAGCAATGGGTGTGATTTGATTCGTCTAGATGCCTTTGCTTATGCAGTGAAGAAATTGGATACTAATGATTTCTTTGTGGAACCAGATATTTGGGATTTATTGGACAAAGTTCGAGATATCGCTGCTGAGTATGGGACAGAGCTCTTACCTGAGATTCATGAACATTATTCGATTCAGTTTAAAATAGCGGATCACGATTACTATGTTTATGATTTTGCTCTTCCAATGGTGACGCTTTATACTCTTTACAGTTCCAGAACAGAGCGTTTGGCTAAGTGGTTAAAGATGAGCCCAATGAAGCAATTTACGACGCTAGATACCCATGATGGGATTGGAGTGGTGGATGTCAAGGATATCCTGACCGATGAGGAGATTGACTATGCTTTAAATGAACTCTATAAGGTTGGAGCTAATGTCAAACGTAAGTACTCTAGTGCCGAGTATAACAATCTAGATATCTATCAAATCAATTCAACCTACTATTCTGCGCTTGGAGATGATGATGTCAAGTATTTCCTTGCACGCTTAATTCAAGCATTTGCCCCAGGTATTCCTCAGGTTTACTATGTAGGTCTATTAGCAGGCAAGAATGATTTGAAATTATTAGAAGAAACTAAAGAAGGTCGAAATATTAATCGTCATTACTATAGCAATGAGGAAATAGCAGAAGAAGTCCAACGTCATGTGGTGAAAGCACTTCTCAATCTATTTTCTTTCCGTAATCGTTCAGAAGCATTTGATTTAGAAGGAACTATTGACGTTGAAACACCAACAGCCCACAGCATTGTAATCAAACGTCAAAATAAAGATAAGTCCGTAACAGCAGTAGCAGAAATTGATTTGCAAAATCAGACTTATCGGGTAATTGATAACGGAATTGAAGTAACATTTTGAAGCCTTGATATGGTTGATAAAATAGGGTTTTTATTTTAGAAAACGTTTCCTTTGTTTTCAAATTGCTAAAAAAGTGGTACAATATAGGGTAGCTTACTATTATCTGAATCAACTGATTTGGAGAGAAAGGATTCATTTTGAAATCAATAGGCTTTATTGAAAAACTGAAAGGGTTGTCTAGTAAAGAGCTGATTTTATTGGGAATTATCCTGAGTATCTTTTTGCCCTTTTATCTTTTTGTAGTTGTATTTTGTTTATATATTATCAGTTTGATTTTTACAGGAGACATGAAAAGTATTCTTCAGAAAATGGGGGAGCATCCGATGCTGCTTCTTTTTCTTGGCTATAGTACTGTTATATCCGTTTTTGCACAAAATTGGATGGGAGTTGTGGCTTCAGTAGGAATTTTTCTATTTACTGTTTTCTTTTTGCACTATCAGTCGATTTTATCACATAAATTCTTTCGATTGATTTTGCAGCTCGTCTTGTTTGGTAGCGTCTTGTCAGCTGTTTTTGCGAGTTTAGAGCATTTCCAAATTGTGAAGAAATTCAACTATGCTTTTCTTTCACCCAATATGCAGGTCTGGCATCAGAATCGTGCAGAAGTAACCTTCTTTAATCCTAATTATTATGGAATTATTTGTTGTTTCTGTATCATGATTGCCTTCTATCTGTTTACAACGACCAAGTTGAATTGGTTGAAAGTATTCTGTGTGATTGCAGGCTTTGTGAATCTCTTTGGTTTGAACTTTACGCAAAATCGAACTGCCTTTCCTGCAATTATCGCTGGAGCCATTATTTATCTCTTTACGACCATTAAAAACTGGAAGGCCTTTTGGCTTAGTATTGGAGTCTTTGCGATTGGCTTGAGCTTCCTCTTTTCCAGTGATTTGGGAGTTCGGATGGGGACTTTAGATTCTTCTATGGAAGAACGCATTTCTATCTGGGATGCTGGAATGGCCTTGTTTAAGCAAAATCCTTTTTGGGGTGAGGGGCCATTAACCTATATGCACTCTTATCCTAGGATACATGCTCCTTATCATGAACATGCTCACAGTCTTTATATTGATACGATTCTGAGTTACGGAATTGTGGGTACCATTTTATTAGTTTTGTCTTCTGTTGCTCCTGTTCGCTTGATGATGGATATGAGTCAGGAGTCGGGTAAACGTCCGATTATCGGCCTTTATCTTTCTTTCCTTACAGTGGTTGCTGTGCATGGAATCTTTGACTTGGCCCTCTTCTGGATTCAGTCAGGTTTTATTTTCTTGCTAGTTATGTGCAGTATTCCGTTGGAGCATCGAACGTTGGTATCGGACATGACGGATTAAGTTTTATAAGATTGAAATCTTCTACCTTGGGTAGGAGATTTTTTTACTGGGAAAAATTATTTCCAAATCGAAATAGTTGACAGATGGAATGACGAGTGTTACAATTGTTTTATTCATTTCGATATCGAAATAAATTGGAGGTGTCATGAAAGATAGTCATTTAGTAGCCCATCATATTCGTTTGTTGAATGGGCGGATTTTTCAAAAGTTACTGAGCCAAGATCCTGAAGCTCTTTATAGGAGTGAGCAGGGGAAAATTTTAGCGGTTTTATGGAATAGTGAAACAGGCTGCGCAACTGCGACAGATATTGCGCTTGCGACTGGGCTTGCTAACAATACACTGACGACGATGATTAAAAAACTAGAGGAACAAAATCTTGTAGCTATTAGTCCATGTGGAGAAGATAAGCGTAAGAAGTATTTGGTTTTAACAGAGTTGGGGCAGTCTCAGAAAGAAGTGGGGTATCGTGTCAGTCAGAAATTGGATACGATCTTTTACAAAGGATTTTCAGAGGAAGAAATTCGTCAGTTTGAAGCCTTTCAAGAAAGAATTTTGGATAATCTGAAAGAGGAGGAAAATGAGGTTTAAAATGGAGCAAATTAGCTGTTTATAAGTAAAGACCACTTTTGACTTTGTTTTCCAACTCTTAGGACAAGGAAACTATGTGGTTAGCTATGGTCAGACTCAGATTGGTGGAGTTGCCTATGCCCAGTATGACATCTTCCGTCTAGAAAACGGGAAAATTGTGGAACATTGGGATAATAAGGAAGTCATTCCTAAGGTAGAAGACTTGACCAATAGAGGGAAGTTTTAAATTGAGGATACAGAATGATTGAATACAAAAATGTGGCGCTACGCTACACAGAAAAAGATGTCTTGAGAGATGTTAATTTACGGATTGAGAATGGCGAGTTTATGGTTTTAGTTGGTCCATCTGGATCAGGTAAGACGACCATGATTAAGATGGTCAACCGCCTCTTGGAACCGACTGATGGAAATATTTATATGGATGGCAAGCGTATCAAAGACTATGATGAGCGTGAACTTCGTCTTTCTACTGGTTATGTTTTACAGGCTATTGCTCTCTTTCCTAATCTAACAGTTGCGGAAAATATTGCCCTGATTCCTGAAATGAAGGGCTGGACTAAGGAAGAAATTGCTCAGAAAACTGAAGAGCTTTTGGCTAAGGTTGGTTTACCAGGAGCCGAGTATGGGCATCGTTTGCCTAGTGAATTATCTGGTGGAGAACAGCAACGGGTCGGTATTGTTCGTGCTATGATTGGTCAGCCTAAGATTCTCCTCATGGATGAACCTTTTTCAGCCTTGGATGCTATTTCTCGCAAACAGTTGCAGGTTCTGACTAAAGAATTGCATAAAGAATTTGGGATGACAACGATTTTTGTAACCCATGATACGGATGAAGCTCTGAAATTGGCGGACCGTATTGCTGTTTTACAGGATGGAGAAATTCGCCAGGTGGCGAATCCTGAGACTATTTTAAAAGCCCCTGCAACAGAATTTGTAGCAGACTTGTTTGGAGGTAGTGTTCATGACTAATTTAATTGCAACTTTTCAAGATCGTTTTAGTGATTGGTTGACAGCTCTATCTCAACATTTACAGTTGTCACTATTGACCTTGTTACTAGCTATCTTTATTGCAGTCCCCTTAGCGGTATTTCTTCGTTATCATGAAAAGATGGCGGATTGGGTTTTGCAGATTGCAGGGATTTTCCAGACCATCCCGTCTCTTGCCTTGTTGGGGCTCTTTATCCCCTTGATGGGAATTGGAACCTTGCCAGCTTTGACAGCTCTAGTGATCTATGCGATCTTTCCGATTTTACAAAATACCATCACTGGACTCAAGGGAATTGATCCGAGTCTGCAAGAGGCTGGGATTGCCTTTGGGATGACTAGGTGGGAGCGACTCAAGAAGTTTGAAATTCCACTTGCTATGCCTGTTATGATGTCTGGAATTCGGACGGCAGCGGTCTTAATTATCGGTACGGCAACCTTGGCTGCCTTGATCGGTGCAGGGGGGCTGGGTTCCTTTATCCTTTTGGGAATTGACCGTAATAATGCCAGTCTGATTTTGATTGGAGCACTTTCTTCTGCAGTGCTGGCTATTGCCTTTAACTTACTATTAAAAGTGATGGAAAAAGCAAAATTGCGGACGATTTTCTCTGGTTTTGCCTTGGTGACAATATTGCTCGGTCTGTCTTATAGTCCAGCCTTACTAGCTCAAAAAGAGAAAGAAAATTTGGTGATTGCTGGGAAATTGGGTCCAGAACCAGAAATTTTGGCCAATATGTATAAACTCCTCATTGAGGAAAATACCAGTATGACTGCGACTGTTAAACCGAATTTTGGGAAAACAAGCTTCCTATATGAAGCTCTGAAAAAAGGTGATATTGACATCTATCCTGAATTTACTGGTACAGTGACTGAAAGTTTGCTTCAACCATCACCAAAAGTGAGTCATGAGCCAGAGCAGGTTTATGATGTGGCGCGTGATGGTATTGCCAAACAGGATCATCTAGCCTATCTCAAACCCATGTCTTATCAAAATACCTATGCTGTAGCTGTTCCAAAAAAGATTGCTCAAGAATATGGCTTGAAGACCATTTCGGACTTGAAAAAAGTGGAAGGGCAGTTGAAGGCTGGATTTACTCTCGAGTTTAATGACCGTGAAGATGGAAATAAGGGCTTGCAATCAATGTACGGTCTCAATCTCAATGTAGCGACTATGGAGCCAGCTCTTCGCTATCAGGCAATTCAGTCAGGTGATATTCAAATCACGGACGCCTATTCGACCGATGCGGAATTGGCGCGTTATGATTTGCAGGTCTTGGAAGATGACAAGCAACTCTTCCCACCTTATCAAGGAGCGCCACTCATGAAAGAAGCTTTGCTTAAGAAGCATCCTGAGTTGGAGAAAGTTCTCAATAAATTGGCTGGTAAAATTACTGAAAGCCAGATGAGCCAGCTCAACTACCAAGTCGGTGTTGAAGGCAAGTCAGCAGAACAAGTAGCCAAGGAGTTTTTACAAGAACAAGGTTTGTTGAAGAAATAGTTTGAAAATGTCAAACTCAACTTGCTTAAACGACTATAGAAAAGAATGCTCAGACAATGTCGTCTGGGCTTTTTTGATATTAGAGTTACTGAATGTCTTTCAAAATGGAAAATAAGAGGAAATTTTTAGGATTTTCTAAAATTTTACTGTAAATACACTTGACTATTCACAAAATAGGTGTATAATGTGTTGTGAACTACTTAACAAATAAAGATTTCCAGCTCATGTCG
Organism: bacterium; assembly: GCA_905221155.1. Lineage (GTDB taxonomy): Bacteria > Bacillota > Bacilli > Lactobacillales > Streptococcaceae > Streptococcus. Next base: position 15,182 of record CAJNCB010000001.1, read on the forward strand.
ACTAAGGATGGAAATCTTGTGTATAGACAGTTCAGTAGATATATAATAGAGCGTTGCGTCCGAAAGTCTATCCAGACACGGCTCTTTAAAAACAAAAGGAGAAGATTATGAAAACAGAACCGATTCATCGTACCAGTATGTGGAAATTTAAGTTAAGTGCTGCCACCATGACTTTGATTCCCGCTGCCGTGGGGATTAACTATGTTGCCAAAGCCTTGGCGGAGGGGTTAAAGTTGCCCGTTTGGCTGGGGTCTTTGGGAACCTTTCTTGCCAGCATGTTGGTTGGGCCGGTTGCCGGTGCCATTAGTGGTTTCATCAACAACGTGATCTATGGGCTGACCTTATCGCCAATTTCAACCGTGTATGCGATTACCAGCATCGGAATTGGGATTGCTGTCGGAGTTTTGCACGCCAATGGGTGGTTCTCGTCAGCGCGACGAGTATTTGTTTCTGCTATTATTATTGCCATCGTTTCAGCTGTCATTTCAACGCCACTCAACATCATCTTTTGGGGTGGTCAGACCGGTATCGCTTGGGGTGACTCATTGTTTGCGGTAATGGTCGCCAATCATGCACCAGTGTGGCTGGCCTCATTTACCGATGAGTTTGTCTTGGATATTTTGGATAAAGTCTGCGTGGCCTACCTGGCATTCTTCATCTATCGTCAGCTGCCGAAGCGGATGGTGCACTTCTTTAGAGATGATAAATGATGACTGTTAAAACATTGATTTCTGGGGCGCCACGGGTCAAGCTCAAGTGGTACCAGGTGATCGATCCGATTACTAAGCTCTTGTTCATCTTGGACATGACGTTGTTGAGCTTTGCCAGTATGAATTTATTGCTTCAGGCCGGATTAATTCTTGTCGCAACACTGCTATTGTTATTTTCCAAATTGAGTTCTACCACCTTTAAGGCGCTGGGATTCAGCCTGTTTCTGATTTGCACCATGCTGATCATCCAAGGGTTATTTTACAGTCGGAATCAAACTGTGCTGTTTTCTGTGCTTGGGGTGTCGTTCTACAAAGAAGGCCTGATTTACGCCACCACTCTGGGTTGTCGAGTATTGGTGATTATTTTGACCAGTGGCTTTTTTATGGTGACCACGAGTATTTCAGAAAACGCGGTCTATTTGGAACTGTCCGGATTGTCTTATAAAACCGTCTACGTTCTGATGTCGGTGTGTTATATTTTGCCGGAAATGATGCGCAATATGCGGAAAATCCAGCAGGCACAAAAAGTTCGCGGAACCAATCCGCAAAAAACGTTGATTCAGAAATTAAAGTCAGTCCTGCCGGTTCTAATTCCATTGGTGATTAAGACCTTGGATCAATCGATGACGCGGTCGATTTCTCTCCAACTGAGAGGTTTTGATAATCTCAACCGGACTGTCAGAACCTCCCAGCGCGTGTATCGCCTGTCGCGGACGCTGCACATTGGTCTGACTGGATTGGCAATTTTATTGATTGGGTGGAAGATATGGACGAAGATAAAAGGATTGTAATTGAAAATTTGACCACCCGTTATCCGGGTACTGAGCAACCACAACTGCGTCAGATTAACGCGGAGGTTCATACCGGCCAGGTGGTTGGGATTATCGGGAATAGCCACTCCGGCAAATCGACTTTGTGCCGTGTGCTGGCAGGGGTCATTCCCAAAATTGTGTCTGCTGAGATTGAGGGCGATTGGCACATGTTTGGCCAGCGAGTGTCCGACAATTGGCCCGTTTATAATGCCATGAATGGAGTTGTACTGCAAAATCCAGCTGGCCAACTAAGCGGGTTGGCAGACACGGTTGCCGATGAAATCGCCTTTGACTTGATTAATCAGGGAATGGCTGAAGGACTGATTCAAAAACGGGTTGAAGAAGTTGCAACGCAAATGGGGTTGATTGAACAGCTGAATTTGCGTCCCGAGAGCCTTTCCGGTGGTCAGATCCAGCGGTTGGCAATTGCCACGGCGATTGTGGCTAATCCGGCTGTTTTGATTATGGATGATCCGACCAGTGAGATGGATCCCCTTGGCCGCCGGCAATTTTTCCAATGGCTGGCCCAAGTCAAAGAGACGACTGTCTTCATTGTCACCAGTGAAATTGACGATTTGTGCGAAGTCGCCGACGTTGTGTGGGTGCTGCACGAGGGTCAAATGGTAGCCCAGGGCAGGCCGGGTGAGGTGTTTAATCATTTGGCAGCTGACTGGCAGATTCCAGCCCCGACAATCCAGCAACTTGCTCAAAAAATGGATTGGCACTTGGCTGATGGCCGGTATCCGGTGAATTACGCTGATCTGAAGGAGGTCCGTTATGTCCACAATTGAACTGAGCCACCTGACGTTCACTTATCCGGAACGGTCCTTTAGCTTGGATGTTGAAGACAAACACTTCGCCGATCCGATGGTGGCGATTGTCGGCCAAAATGGTGCCGGCAAATCAACGCTCTTCAAATTGTTGACGGGCTTGCTGACACCACAAACCGGTGTGATTAAGATCGATGGAGAAAATTTTAATGATCTTAAACCAGTCGAAAAGTTACTGAAGGTTGGGATTACTTTTCAGAATCCTGACGATCAGCTTTTCAACCCGACCGTTCAACGAGAGGTGGAGTGGAATGTCGCGCAGGTCATGGATGACCACGACACGATTACGAGGCGGGCTTTAGCGGCTCTAAAAAGAGTTGGCTTGGATGATAAAACAGCTGAAAGTCCATATGACCTGTCATTGTCGGAACGCAAGCTGTTGAGCGTTGCCACAGTTTTGGCAGTGGATCCGGCGATTTATTTATTTGATGAGCCGATGATGTCGCTTGATTGGGAAAGCCGGCGCAAGTTGACCGCAATTTTCCATCAGTTGGCTGATTCGGGCCACCAAGTTGTGACCATCACCCATGACATGGATTGGGTCGCCGCCGAGTTTGAGTCGGTGTATGTTATGGAACACGGGAAGTTTGGCTTCGCCGGCAGTCCACGGGAATTGTTCAGCAATCACGAACTTGTCCAGCGAGTGGGATTACTACCACCGCGGATTATGGACATAGCGGAGTCGCTGGGTGATTCACAGACATATTTATCGGTTAATGATTATTGCCAGAAAAATCGAGATGTATAGAAAAAGTCACCTCTGCGGGTTTTCCAGGTTGAAGGATTAACTTCAGCTTCTGGCAAGAACTCACATGGGTGACTTTTGTGTTTAATAACGTTTCATGATCATCGGGTGCTTCCTCAGATCACTCGGTTTGATTTTACTTTGTTTCATGGTCATAATCATATACCATTTCTTTTGGATTTTTTGTTTGACTAATACAAAATAGGTCTTCATAGGTCTTCGCATTTTTAGCGCCCATTAGGATCATCAGTATAATTTTCTGAATTAGGAGACTGTCCCATCACTATTCGAACTTCGTCTCCCAACTTACGCTGTTCCCATTCATCCGTGAATCCTTTAAATCGTAATTATGGAACTTTCTTTTTAACTGAATCATCTATTTTCGCCATAGTCCCCACCATTTTATTGGTTTTTCTTGTTCTTCTATCCTTTTTTGATCTTTGATTTGTTCCTGCAAATTTTCCAACTTCTCCAACTTCTCTTTAAGAGCGTTCACTTCATCTTTATATTGATTGTCTAAGTGTTTGAATTCTGTTTCCTGTGAGGGCATTTTGAGGGCTTTTAAGTTATCATTTTCCGCCTTGTATTCTTCTAGCAACTTTTTATCTTGCAAGGCTAATCGTTGTTACTGGTCTAACAAATTAGTTAGTTTTTCTATTTGTTGATCTTTGGTATTTGATTTGCTACTACTTTCTACTTTACCTAAAATTATTTTTTCTGCTTTAGAATTTATTAGATTAGACCCATTGGAACTTTTAAGCTGTAATTCTTTTGGTAACCTTTGGTAGTGGTATTGAATATTTTGTTTTGTAACACTCAACTCATCCGCCAGCTCTTTGATCGTTTTTAAGTCTTCACTCATGGTTTAAGTCCTGCCTTTTAACCGTTGGTAGATATTGTTCAATGGCTTTTTTGAGGTAGCGTGCGATATTATGCTTAGAATATTCTTCACGTCTGCTGGCAACATAAGACAAGTGGTCTTTAACACTATTTAGCCCTCTTAATACTTTCAGTTCGTCATAGAGGGGGTAAACATGGACTTGCAATCCTGCCATGATTTTTGTATCTTACATTTCAAACGGACTTAGCAACATATTTTCTAGCAATAGCGCGGTGTACTTGGTTTTCATTGCTTCAATAGCTAGCTTATCTTCGTTTCTGCTTTGCGTGCTTTATCTTCTTGATAGGCGGTATCTTCTAACTTATAGCTGTTATCGTCTGCTCGACGTTTCTTTCGTAACCAGATATCCAATGTTAAACCGTCCGCATCAATCGCTTGATAGAGATAATGCCAACGTCCCTTAATTTTGATATAGGTTTCATCCATTTTCCACGAATAGAAGGACTGTTTATTTTTCCAGAGATGATAGAGGATTTTACTGTATTCTTGAACCCACCGATAAATCGTAGTGTGACAAACATTTATTCTACGGTCATAAAGCAATTCCTGAACTTCACGATAGCTCAGATTGTAACGTAGGTAATAACCAACAGCGACAATGATGACGTCTTGTTGGAATTGTTTGCCTTTAAAATGATTCATCTCTCAAGCCTTACTAACCTTTTTTCTGCTCTTTGAGAAGCTGAAGGTCGTGCTAGTAACTACCTATTTGGTTTGATTAATTCCATCATTTATCTGGTGCTTGCCCTTCAAAAAGCTTCTATGGTGAGGTTTTAACAACTCTCTATTTTACAATTATGCAGCCAATTGGTCTCTTGGTTTGGATTTATCAAGCCCAGTTTAAGAAAGGACAACAAGAGTTTGTCGCGCGTAAGCTGGATGGCAAGGGTTGGACCAAGTATCTTTCCATTAGTGTTCTTTGGTGGTTGGTCTTTGGATTCATTTATCAGTCTATTGGTGCCAATCGTCCCTATCGTGATTCAATCACAGATGCGACCAATGGGGTGGGACAAATTCTCATGACAGCTGTTTACCGTGAACAATGGATATTCTGGGCAGCTACCAATGTCTTTTCAATCTATCTCTGGTGGGGAGAAAGCCTGCAAATTCAAGGGAAATACCTGATTTATCTCATTAACAGTCTAGTTGGTTGGTATCAGTGGAGCAAGGCAGCTAAGCAGAATACGGACTTGCCTAACTAGGAAAAGATGTTTGAAAGTGCTGTTTTGAGATTTAGATTAAAACAGATAGAGTTGATAATAAAGGATTTGATATGATGAAAAAGGTTGGGTAAAAACTCAATTTCAGAAAAAAATGAAGTAAATCTTCCCACAATAAAACGTATAGTATCAAGGTTTTTCAACACCTGATATTATGCGTTTTTTGATTTTAAAGACTTTTTTCCCAGTATCCTTTTAATCATTCCTTGTACTCTCTCTCAAGGTCAGTCTGGTTCCCAGCATAGTCAGGCTAGGTATTTTCCGACCGTGGAGTACTTCCTTGTTAAGAATATCCATACCTGCTCGGCCCATTTCCTCGGTATAGACGGTGATGCTAGAGAGGGGTGGATAGACCTGTTTGGTCAGGCTGGTGTCGTTAAAGGAAATAAGACTGACGCGGTCTGGCAGGCTGATTCCAGTTTCTTGGAGCGCACGGAGGGCACCGATGGCTAAACTATCGCTAGCTGCAAAAAAGGCTGGTGGGAGTTGGTCTCCCAAGCTCTGAATGGCTTCCTTCATCAAGTCATAGCCAGACTGGGCAGTAAAGCTTCCTTGAAAGACCAGTTCATCATGATAGATTCCTTTTGTTTGACTGTAGTTCTTAAAATTTTCAAGTCGCTTGTCCTGAATGATTTCTTCTTGGTCAGTTGTTTCCTCAAGGCCGGTTAAAATTCCGATACGGTCCATTCCTTGGCTGAGAAAATAATCGACAACCTGTTTCATGGCAGTGTAAAAGTCCGTGATAATGCAGGTATGTCCTAGGGAAAGTGTATCGCTGTCTAGAAAGACAAGAGGTTTTTGGTATTCTTCAAAGGCAGAAATCTGAGCTCGACTAAACTTTCCGATGCAGAGAATCCCAATTACCTCCTCGCTTAATGTAAAAGGATGGTCATTAAAATAGCGCAAGATATCATAGTCCAGTTCTTGGGCTCTTTTTTCTATGCCTAGGCGAATCTGGTAGTAGTAGAGGTCGTCCAGCTCCCCTTGTTCGCTGATCCATTGAATAATGGCAATCTTTTGCTTGGGTTTATGGGACTCGCCTGTTTTGAGGTGCTTGGTGTAACCCAACTCTTCAGCAACAGTTAAAATACGGTGTCTGGTTTCTTCTGTAACAGATAGGCTCTGGTCGCGATTGAGGACACGGGATACGGTCGCGATAGAGACAGAGGCTAACTGAGCAATGTCTTTTAAGGTAGCCATAAATCCTCCTTCTTTTAGGTTAGTATATCATATTTTTCTGCTTTTTACCGATAGTTTAGTAAAATTTTAGTAAAAAGGATTGACCTTGGGAAATCCCTTGGATACAATAGAAGAAAACGATTACACGTTAAGGTGACTTAACGGACAGTCAAAGGAGAATTCATATGACACAACATCTTACTGCAGAAGCACTTCGTAAAGACTTTCTTGCTGTTTTTGGTCAAGAAGCAGACCAAACCTTCTTTTCACCAGGCCGTATCAATCTGATTGGTGAACACACGGACTACAACGGTGGGCACGTTTTTCCAGCTGCTATTTCCTTGGGAACTTACGGTGCAGCTCGCAAGCGTGACGACCAAATTTTACGTTTCTACTCAGCTAACTTTGAGGACAAGGGCATTATCGAGGTGCCTCTCGCTGACCTCAAGTTTGAAAAAGAGCACAGCTGGACTAACTATCCAAAAGGGGTTCTTCATTTCTTGCAAGAAGATGGACACGTGATTGATAAAGGTTTTGATTTTTATGTTTATGGGAATATCCCAAATGGTGCTGGCTTGTCTTCATCAGCATCCTTGGAACTTTTGACAGGAGTCGTGGCAGAGCATCTCTTTGATTTAAAATTAGAGCGTCTCGATTTGGTTAAAATCGGAAAACAAACAGAAAATAACTTTATCGGAGTCAACTCTGGTATCATGGACCAGTTTGCTATCGGTATGGGTGCAGATCAACGTGCTATTTACCTTGATACCAACACCTTAGAGTATGATTTGGTACCACTTGATTTGAAGGACAATGTCGTTGTTATCATGAACACCAACAAACGTCGTGAATTGGCGGACTCTAAATACAATGAACGTCGTGCTGAGTGTGAAAAAGCAGTGGAAGAATTGCAAGCAGCTTTAGATATTCAGACCTTGGGTGAATTGGATGAGTGGGCCTTTGACCAATACAGCTATCTGATTAAAGATGAAAATCGTTTGAAACGTGCTCGCCATGCTGTGCTTGAAAACCAACGTACCCTTAAAGCGCAAGCAGCCCTTCAAGCAGGAGATTTGAAAACATTTGGTCGTTTGATGAATGCGTCACACGTTTCTCTTGAGCATGATTATGAAGTAACTGGTTTGGAATTGGATACCCTTGTTCATACAGCTTGGGCACAAGAAGGTGTTCTCGGTGCTCGTATGACAGGAGCAGGTTTTGGAGGCTGTGCCATTGCTTTGGTGCAAAAAGATGCTGTTGATGCCTTTAAGGAAGCTGTTGGCAAACACTACGAGGAAATAGTTGGCTACGCTCCAAGCTTCTATATCGCTGAAGTTGCAGGTGGCACTCGCGTCCTTGACTAGTCAAAAGGAGGCTCTATAGTGACCTTAGTAGATAAATTTGTAACACATGTCATTTCTGAAAGTTCATTTGAGGAAATGGATCGCATCTACCTGACCAACCGTGTTTTAGCACGAGTGGGAGATGGTGTTTTGGAAGTTGAGACGGATCTGGATAAAGTGATTGACCTCAAGGACCAGCTGGTTGAGGAAGCCGTTCGATTAGAGACGATTGAGGATAGTCAGACTGCGCGTGAAATCCTTGGTGCTGAACTGATGGACTTGGTGACCCCTTGTCCAAGTCAGGTTAATCGTGATTTTTGGACAACCTATGCCCACTCTCCTGAGCAGGCAATTGCAGACTTTTACCAACTTAGCCAGAAAAATGACTACATCAAGCTAAAGGCCATTGCTAAAAATATTGCTTATCGTGTTCCATCTGATTACGGTGAACTTGAAATTACCATCAATCTCTCTAAGCCTGAAAAGGATCCGAAAGAGATTGCGGCAGCCAAGTTGGTGCAAGCTAGCAATTATCCTCAGTGTCAGCTTTGTATTGAAAATGAAGGCTACCATGGCCGGGTTAATCATCCTGCTCGCAGCAATCATCGTATTATCCGATTTGAACTGGGAAATCAAGAATGGGGTTTCCAGTATTCTCCTTATGCCTACTTTAATGAGCATTGTATTTTCTTAGATGGGCAGCATCGTCCCATGGCCATTAGTCGTCAGAGCTTTGAACGTCTACTGGCTATTGTAGAGCAGTTTCCAGGCTATTTTGCGGGCTCTAATGCCGACCTGCCGATTGTGGGAGGTTCTATTCTAACTCATGATCATTATCAGGGAGGACGTCACGTATTTCCTATGGAATTGGCTCCCTTGCAAAAGACCTTCCAATTTGCTGGTTTTGAGCAGGTCAAGGCTGGAATTGTTAAGTGGCCAATGTCAGTGTTGCGTTTGACTTCGGCTTCCAAAGAGGATTTAACCAACTTAGCTGACAAGATTTTGCATGAATGGCGCCAGTATTCAGATCCTCAAGTGCAGGTTTTAGCAGAAACAGACGGGACACCGCATCATACCATCACCCCAATTGCCCGTAAACGCGATGGCCAGTTTGAGTTGGACTTGGTCTTGCGGGACAATCAGATTTCTGCAGAACATCCTGATGGCATCTATCATCCCCACAAGGATGTCCAACATATCAAGAAGGAAAATATCGGCTTGATTGAGGTCATGGGCTTGGCAATCTTGCCACCACGTCTGAAAGCAGAAGTTGAGCAAGTAGCTAGCTATCTTGTAGGAGAAGCGGTTACAGTTGCGGATTATCATCAGGAATGGGCAGACCAACTTAGAGCTCAATATCCAGACCTAACAGATAAAGAAAAAGCCCTTGAAATCGTCAAGGACTCTGTTGGTGCTATCTTTGCGCGTGTACTTGAGGATGCAGGAGTCTACAAGCAGACGGAACAAGGGCAGATAGCCTTTATGCGCTTTGTGGAACAGGTCGGAATTTTACCAGACTAGGAGCTTTCTCCTTGCACAGTCCTATAAAAAGTAGTATCATAGTGTCGTTTGAAATATCAGGAGGAAACGATGAAAGACTTTCATTTTGACGCTATATCTGCCTTTGAAAATTACGAAATTGAACAAATGAGAGATGGTCACGTTGTGGTGACGACCAAAGTAGTGGACTCGTCGCTCAACTATTATGGCAATGCCCATGGAGGCTATCTCTTTACCCTTTGTGACCAGATCAGCGGTTTGGTGGTCATATCTCTGGGGCTTGATGGAGTGACGCTCCAGTCTTCTATCAACTACCTCAAAGCAGGAAAACTCGACGATGTGTTGACCATTAAAGGAGAATGTGTCCATCAAGGTCGCACAACCTGTGTGGTAGATGTCGATATCACCAATCAAGAGGGCAGAAATGTCTGCAAAGCAACCTTTACCATGTTTGTTACAGGCCAGAGGTCAGAAGATAGACAGGTAAGGATATAGAGAAACAAAAAAGAGGCTCGCACCTCTTTTTTTTTATTTCTTCTTATGATTTAATACTGCATTGAGGACAATGGCGAGTAGGCTGGCTACGACGATTCCGTTTGAGAAGAACATTTGGAAGGCTGTCGGCATACTGACAAAGAGATTACTGTTATTTAGACCGACACCTGCAGCGATTGAAACAGCTGCAATAAGGAAGTTATGTTCATTGTTAGCAAAGTCAACACGAGCGAGAATTTGCATCCCTTGAATGGATACAAAACCAAACATCACCAGCATGGCACCACCGAGGACAGGGCTTGGAATGATTTGGGCAAGGGCGCCAAACTTAGGAAGCAGTCCAAGGAGAACCAGGAAACCAGCTGCGTAGTAGATTGGCAGGCGAGTCTTAATGCCTGACAATTTAACCAAACCAACGTTTTGTGAAAATCCTGTGTAAGGGAAGGTGTTAAAGATTCCTCCGAGAAGTACGGCCAAACCTTCTGCGCGGTAACCGTTGCGCAGGCGCGTGCTGTCGATTGGATCCTTTGTGATATCAGACAAGGCTAGGTAAACACCAGTAGATTCAACCATAGACACCGTTGCGATGATACACATCATGACAATAGATGAGATTTCAAAGGTTGGCATCCCAAAGTAGAGGGGAGTTGGGACATGGACAAGTGGTGCTGCCGCAACAGGAGAGAAGTCCACCGAGCCCATGCTAGCAGCAATGGCAGTTCCAACAACTAGACCAATCAAAATAGAGATAGACTTGATAAATCCTTTGGTAAAGATGTTGATCAAGAGGATAATCAGAACAGTAATAGCTGCAAGCAAGAGACTTTGACCAGTTGGCTCAGGAACGTTATTTCCCATATTTCCAATAGCGACAGGGATCAAGGTTAAACCAATCGTGGTAATTACAGAACCTGTTACGATAGATGGGAAGAGATTGGCAACTTTTGAGAAGATGCCTGAAACAAGAACCACGTAAATCCCTGATGCGATAAGGGCACCAAACATAGCGCCACTACCATGGCTTTGCCCAATCATAATCAAGGGAGCAACTGATTGGAAGGCCACTCCGAGAACGACTGGAAGTCCAATCCCAAAGTATTTGTTGAGTTGGAGTTGGAGGAAGGTTGCCACCCCACACATGAAGATATCTGTGGAAATCAGGTAGGTTAACTGCTCAGTTGAATAGCCAAGGGCTGTCGCAATCATGATGGGAACCAGGATGGATCCTGAGTACATGGCTAGTAAGTGTTGCAAGCCAAGAACGGCTGCTTGCGAATGTTTTTCTTGAGTTTGCATTAGAGATCTGCCTCCTTAAATACGACCTGACCATTTTCAAAACGATCCAAACGAGCGAGTGATAGAATAGGGTAGCCTGCTTTTTCAAGCAAATCACGACCATCTTGGAAGGATTTTTCAATCACAATACCGATAGCTTCGACTGTGGCACCAGCTTGTTCGATGATTTGAATCAAGCCTTTGGCAGCTTGGCCATTAGCAAGGAAATCGTCGATAATCAAGACCTTGTCCTCTGGTGAGAGGAATTTTCCAGCGATAGAAACGGTGCTGGTCACTTGCTTGGTAAAGGAGTAAACTTCGGCAGTTAAGATGCCCTCGTTCATAGTGATGTTTTTAGCTTTCTTTGCGAAAATCATGGGAACGTTTAAGGCTTCGGCAGTAAAAATGGCTGGGGCAATGCCTGAAGCTTCAATGGTCACGACCTTGGTAATGCCAGCAGCAGCGAATTTTTCCGCAAAAACCTTACCAATATCTCGCATCAAGCTAAAGTCAACTTGGTGGGTTAAAAAGGAATCCACCTTGAGGATGTTATCACCCAAGATATGCCCATCCTTGAGGATGCGCTCTTCTAATAATTTCATAAGACCTCCTAAAGTCTAAAAGCCAATAAATTTCCTTGTTTCAGATTTCTATCCAGTAAAACTGATAGAAAAAAGACCTACTTAATCTCTAAGCAAGTCCCCAAAATAGGCATGGCAAAAAAGACCATCCCCTCAAGCTAACTTACTTATTGTTAGGTGTTCCGGCACCTTGTAGAAACGTCGTGCCAATTCACGACATAAACAAGTAAAACGATGTTCAATTTTAAATAGGCTTGCGCCAATGTTTTTATTTTACACTAAATAACTTTAGAAATCAAATGTTTTGTCAGTGTTTTGAAACAAAAAACGAACAAATTGAAGAAAAATGGACAAATTATTAATTGTAGGCTAACATTTAGAAGTATTTTTCATCATAAAAGACATGTTATCAAGATTTTTCAAGATCTGACAATATGTCTTTTTCTGATTTGAAAGATTTTTTCAGTCTCTGTTTTTCTACTCGCTAAATCTTAAAAAATAGCCATCTGGATCCAAAACTGCAAATTCGTGAGGGTAAATAAAGCTATCTCCCACTCGAAATTCTCTTTTGGTCAGCGGACGATGGATAGGATAGTCAGCTTCCAGCAGTTTTTGGTGGAGCTGAGGGACATCTTCAATGCCAAAGGAAATATTGATACCGCGCCCGAAAGGATAGATTAGTTGGGCTAATTCTTCTGTGCTGCCTTCTTCTAGCATAAGTTGGCAGTCTTCAAGCGAGAGGAAGAGAAATTTCTCCTCTGGACGCTCGTATTCGACAGAAAATCCCAGCAAGTCGCAGTAGAAGTGGCGTGACTTTTCGAGGTCAGATACTACAAATTCAGGAATGACAGCTTGATAGTCCATTAGCTTTCTCCTTAGAGCTCAATCTCCATGACAATGGGTGTGTGGTCTTGGCGAGCACCTGAGTCAATCATATCAGACTTAGTTACTTTGTCAGCGATGCGGTTGCTGGTGAGCCAGTAGTCGATTCTCCAGCCTGTATTGTTGATTTTAGAAGTTTTGCTGCGTTGTGCCCACCAAGTGTAGCGTTCTGGAACATCGCCGTGAATGTGGCGGAAGGTGTCGGTAAATCCTGTTGCCAAAAGGTTGGTAAATCCAGCACGTTCCTCGTCGGTAAATCCAGGTGAACGGCGGTTGCTAGCAGGATTTGCAAGGTCGATTTCATTGTGGGCTACGTTGTAGTCACCAGTCGCAAGGACTGGTTTTTCTTTGTCTAGTTTAGCTAAATACTCAGCATATTTGACATCCCAGACTTGGCGTTCTTCCAAGCGTTTGAGTCCATCGCCAGCATTTGGTGTGTAAACTTGGGTTACGAAAAATTCATCAAATTCTAGAGTGATGATACGGCCTTCAAAGTCCATGGTAGACGGAGCACCGATTTCTGGAAAAGTGACAGTGGGTGTGAGTTCTTTCTTATAGAGGAACATAGTACCAGCATAGCCTTTACGGGCAGGTTCTTGGGAAGAGCGCCACGTATTTTCGTAGCCTGGGAAGAGTTCCTCTAAAATTTCCAAGTGTTTCTTTGTAGGACCTTTGTCAGAAAGCTTGGTTTCTTGGATAGCGATAATATCAGCATTTTCAGCGACCAAGGTTTGTAGGACTTCTTGGGATAATTTCGCGCGAGCTGAGTCACTAGTTAGGGCAGCGTTTAGGGAATCAATATTCCATGAGATGAGTTTCATAAAGTTACCTTTTTCATTCAGATTATAGATTTTATTATACCAAAAAAAGATCTATTTCCCCAACGTATGGTTTGAAAAATCACCCTCTTTCGTTTATAATTAGGAATGATTTTATGAAAGGGAGTGAAAATAAATGAAATTTTACTCATATGACTATGTGCTTAGTCAAATCAGTCAACAAAATGGGATTATGATTGGCTTTGGGATTGTGCTCCTAGCTATCACAGGATTTTTTGCTTTTAAGGCATATCGAGATAAAAAGGGAACTAAATTTCGGGAATTGGTCATGATTTTGGCCTTGACTTTAGTAGCCATGCTTTTGGTGACAATCTCAAAATACCAAACTAATCAAGCCTCTAACAACCAATTTCAAACTTCACTTCATTTCATAGAGGTTGTTTCCAAAGACTTGGGAGTGGATAAATCAGAAGTTTATGTCAATACTTCAGCTGCCACTGATGGAGCGCTTGTCAAGGTAGGTTCAAATGTCTACCGCGCCATGAACGGGAGCGAACCAGACAAGTATCTTTTAGAGAAATTAGAATTGCATCAAACAGACGCTATTGAATTGGTGGAGGTAAACAAATGACACTCAACTATATGGAAATTTTAATCAAACTGGCCTTGGGTCTTTTCTCGCTTGTTTTTGTTATCAATGTGACAGGAAAGGGAAACTTGGCACCTAACTCTGCAACAGATCAAATTCAGAACTATGTTCTCGGTGGTATTATCGGTGGGGTAATTTACAATAGTTCTATCAGCATTCTCCAGTATGCAGTGATTTTGATGATGTGGACGATTTTGGTCTTGACCCTCAAGTGGCTCAATAACAATGTTCGTTTTGTCAAACACTTGATTGATGGGAAACCAACTCTTCTTATCAAAAATGGGAAGATTGACCCAGAAGCCTGTCGTTCAGTTGGTTTGTCTGCGGCGGATGTAGCCCTCAAGCTTCGTAGTCAAGGCATTTTCCAGATGAAGCAAGTTAAACGAGCTGTGCAGGAGCAAAATGGCCAACTCATCGTGGTCCAAATGGGAGATGAAAATCCTAAGTATCCAGTTGTGACTGACGGGGTGATCCAAGTAGATGTTTTGGAATCGATTGGTCGTAGCGAAGAATGGCTGCTTGATAACCTCAGCAAACAAGGGCATGACAATGTAGCCAATATCTTTATCGCTGAGTATGACAAGGGTGCCGTCACAGTCGTAACCTATGAATAAGAAAAACCTGGGGTCTTGTACTCTTCGAAAATCTCTTCAAACCGCGTCAACGTCGCTTTGCCGTATGTAGGTTACTGACTTCGTCAGTTCTATCTACAACCTCAAAGCAGTGCTTTGAGCAACCTGCGGCTAGTTTCCTAGTTTGCGCTTTGATTTTCATTGAGTCTTGGCCTCAGGTTTCCATTTGCAATCAGAAAGGGATTCTATGTCCATTATTCAAAAACTTTGGTGGTTTTTCAAGTTAGAAAAACGCCGTTATCTAGTCGGCATTGTAGCCCTGGTCTTGGTTTCCGTCCTCAATCTCATTCCACCTATGGTCATGGGGCGGGTCATTGATGCCATTACATTGGAGCGATTAACCCAGCAGGACCTCCTTCTAAATCTATTTTATCTGTTTCTGGCAGCCTTTGGGATGTACTATCTGCGCTATGTTTGGCGGATGTATATCCTTGGGACTTCCTACCGTCTGGGACAGATTATGCGGTCTCGCTTGTTTGAGCATTTCACAAAAATGTCTCCATCATTTTATCAGACCTATCGTACAGGGGACCTGATGGCACACGCAACCAATGATATCAATGCCTTGACGCGTCTCGCAGGTGGAGGCGTCATGTCTGCGGTGGATGCCTCAATCACAGCTCTAGTGACCTTGCTGACCATGCTCTTTAGCATCTCATGGCAGATGACTCTTGTTGCCATTCTCCCCCTACCTTTCATGGCCTATGCGACTAGTCGTTTAGGAAGAAAGACTCACAAGGCCTTTGGTGAATCGCAGGCTGCCTTTTCTGAACTCAATAACAAGGTACAAGAGTCCGTATCAGGTATCAAAGTGACCAAGTCTTTCGGTTATCAGGCGGACGAGTTGAAGTCTTTTCAGGCAGTCAATGAATTGACCTTTCAAAAGAACCTCCAAACCATGAAATACGATAGCCTCTTTGACCCCATGGTTCTCTTGTTTGTTGGTTCCTCCTATGTTTTAACGCTCTTGGTCGGCTCCTTGATGGTTCAGAAAGGGCAAATCACGGTTGGAAATCTGGTTACCTTTATCAGTTACTTGGATATGCTGGTTTGGCCTCTTATGGCCATCGGCTTCCTCTTTAATATTACTCAGCGAGGCAAGGTTTCTTATCAGCGGATTGAGGAACTTTTGTCTCAGGAATCTCCAGTAAAAGACCCTGAGTTTCCTCTGGACGGTATCGAAAATGGACGTTTGGAATATGCCATTGACAGCTTTGCCTTTGAAAATGAGGAAACACTGACGGATATTCACTTTAGTTTAGAAAAATGGCAAACTCTAGGCTTGGTCGGGCAGACAGGCTCTGGGAAAACGTCCTTGATTAAGCTTCTCTTACGTGAATACGATGTGGATAAGGGAGCTATTTATCTAAATGGTCATGATATTCGCGACTATCGTCTGACAGACCTTCGCAGTCTCATGGGCTATGTTCCTCAGGACCAGTTCCTCTTTGCGGCTTCTATCTTAGACAATATCCGCTTTGCCAATCCTAACTTACCCCTTTCAGCGGTCGAGGAAGCGACCAAGCTGGCTCAAGTATACCAAGACATTGTAGCTATGCCTCAGGGATTTGATACGCTGATTGGTGAAAAAGGAGTCAGTCTTTCTGGTGGTCAAAAGCAGCGTCTGGCTATGAGTCGAGCTATGATTTTAGACCCTGATATCTTGATTTTAGATGATTCCTTGTCAGCAGTGGATGCCAAGACAGAGTATGCGATTATCGACAATCTCAAGGAGACGCGCAAGGACAAGACAACCATTATCACAGCTCATCGCCTCAGTGCAGTCGTCCATGCAGATCTGATCTTGGTTCTGCAAAATGGCCAAATCATCGAACGGGGCAGGCACGATGACCTGCTTGCCCTGGATGGCTGGTATGCCCAAACCTATCAGTCTCAGCAGCTGGAAATGAAAGGAGAAGAAGATGCAGAATAAACAAGAACAATGGGCTGTATTGAAGCGCTTGATGTCCTATCTCAAGCCCTATGGCCTCCTGACCTTTTTGGCACTCAGTTTTCTCCTAGCGACGACGGTCATTAAAAGTGTCATTCCCCTCGTGGCTTCCCACTTTATCGACCAGTATCTCAGCAATCTTAACCAACTGGCCGTTACCGTTTTACTGGCCTACTATGGCCTTTATATCCTACAAACTCTAGTTCAGTATGTCGGCAATCTTCTCTTTTCGCGGGTGTCCTACAGTATTGTCAGAGATATTCGTCGCGATGCCTTTGCAAATATGGAGAAACTGGGTATGTCTTATTTTGACAAGACACCAGCAGGCTCCATCGTCTCTCGTCTGACAAATGATACCGAGACCATCAGTGATATGTTTTCGGGAATTTTGTCTAGCTTTATCTCAGCAGTTTTCATTTTTCTGACAACCCTTTATACTATGTTGGTTCTGGACTTTCGTTTGACAGCTTTAGTCTTGCTCTTTCTACCCTTGATTTTCCTTCTGGTCAATCTCTATCGAAAAAAGTCAGTGAAAATCATCGAAAAAACCAGAAGTCTCTTGTCGGATATCAATAGTAAGCTGGCAGAAAATATCGAGGGAATCAGGATTATCCAGGCCTTTAATCAAGAGAAGCGCCTGCAGGCAGAATTTGATGAGATCAACCAAGAACACTTGGTCTATGCCAACCGTTCTGTAGCCTTGGATGCCCTCTTTTTGAGACCTGTCATGAGTTTGCTGAAACTTCTAGGTTATGCTGTCTTGATGGCCTACTTTGGCTATCGTGGTCTTTCTATCGGGATAACGGCCGGAACCATGTATGCCTTTATCCAATACATCAATCGTCTTTTTGACCCCTTAATCGAGGTGACGCAAAACTTTTCAACCCTTCAAACTTCCATGGTGTCTGCAGGCCGTGTTTTTGCCTTGATTGACGAGAAGACCTATGAGCCTCATCAAAAAGATGGGCAGTCTAAAGTCCAAGAGGGCAATATCCGTTTTGAACATGTATGTTTCTCATATGACGGTAAACATCAGATTCTGGATGATATTTCTTTCTCTGTTAACAAGGGTGAAACCATTGCCTTTGTAGGTCATACAGGTTCGGGGAAATCTTCGATTATAAATGTCCTCATGAGCTTTTATGAATTCCAGTCAGGGCGAGTTCTCTTGGATGGGGTGGATATTAGAGACTATAGTCAGGAAGAGCTGAGAAAAAACATCGGTTTGGTCTTGCAGGCTCCCTTCCTCTATCATGGGACCATCAAGTCCAATATCGCTATGTACCAAGATCTTAGTGATGAGCAGGTCCAGGCTGCGGCAGCCTTCGTGGATGCAGATTCCTTTATTCAAGAACTTCCGCTGGGATATGATGCACCTGTTTCCGAGCGTGGTTCAAGCTTTTCTACTGGTCAACGCCAGCTTCTTGCCTTTGCCAGAACAGTTGCCAGTCAGCCTAAAATCCTGATTTTGGATGAAGCGACAGCCAATATTGACTCTGAAACAGAAAGTTTGGTTCAAGCTTCTCTGGCGAAGATGACACAGGGGCGGACAACCATTGCCATCGCCCACCGTCTTTCGACCATCCAAGACGCCAACTGTATCTACGTATTGGACAAGGGGCGCATCATCGAGAGTGGAACCCATGAGGAACTCTTGGCCTTGGGAGGGACCTATCACAAGATGTATAGCTTGCAGGCAGGGGCCATGGCCTAATACTCTTTGATTTTCATTCAGTACCAGAAGGAAATCCTTCAAATTACAGATTTCTTTCACAGCCTTTTCCATTTTGTGGTATAATGAAAAATGTTGACAAATAGTATAATAAAAACAAAGGAGAAACAACATGCTGAAATGGGAAGACTTGCCCGTGGAAATGAAATCAAGCGAGGTTGAGTCTTACTACCAGCTTGTCTCTAAAAGGAAGGGGTCGCTGATTTTCAAGCGTTGTTTGGACTGGGTTCTGGCCTTGGTCTTGCTGATTCTGACCTCTCCTATCTTTCTCATCTTGAGCATTTGGATCAAGTTGGATAGCAAGGGGCCAGTGATTTATAAGCAAGAGCGCGTGACCCAGTACAATCGACCTTTCAAGATTTGGAAGTTCCGTACCATGGTGACGGATGCGGACAAAAAAGGAAGTCTGGTGACTTCAGCTAACGATAGTCGTATTACCAAGGTTGGCAATTTCATCCGCCGTGTCCGTTTGGATGAACTGCCTCAGCTGGTCAATGTTCTTAAAGGCGAAATGTCCTTTGTAGGGACGCGTCCTGAAGTGCCACGTTACACAGAGCAGTATAGCCCTGAAATGATGGCAACCTTGCTCTTGCCAGCAGGGATTACCTCTCCAGCCAGCATCAACTACAAGGATGAGGACACTATTATCAGTCAAATGACGGAGAAAGGTCTGTCAGTTGACCAAGCCTATGTAGAACACGTCCTTCCTGAAAAGATGCGCTATAACCTCGCCTATCTCCGAGAGTTTAGTTTCCTTGGAGACATCAAAATCATGTTTCAAACCGTGTTTGAAGTGCTAAAATAAAGTAGTCATGAGGAAATGAGTACAGATAAAAGGAGCAAATCAATGCCAAATTACAATATTCCATTTTCACCACCTGATATTACCGAAGCAGAAATTGCTGAAGTAGCAGACACTCTGCGTTCTGGTTGGATCACAACAGGGCCTAAGACAAAAGAACTGGAGCGTCGCTTGTCTCAATACACACAGACGCCTAAGACTGTCTGCCTTAACTCTGCGACAGCAGCTCTTGAGTTGATTTTGCGTGTCTTGGAAGTGGGACCTGGTGATGAAGTCATCGTTCCAGCCATGACCTATACAGCTTCATGTAGTGTCATCACTCACGTAGGAGCAACCCCTGTCATGGTAGATATCCAAGCAGATACGTTTGAGATGGACTATGACCTATTGGAGCAAGCCATCACTGAAAAAACCAAGGTGATTATCCCAGTAGAGCTTGCAGGGATTGTTTGCGACTACGACCGTTTGTTCCAAGTTGTGGAGAAAAAACGTGACCTCTTTACCGCTTCAAGCAAGTGGCAACAGGCCTTTAACCGTATTGTGATTGTCTCTGACAGTGCCCACGCTTTGGGATCAACTTACAAGGGTCAACCGGCTGGTTCTATCGCTGACTTCACATCCTTCTCATTCCATGCCGTTAAGAATTTTACAACTGCTGAGGGAGGAAGTGCGACTTGGAAAGCCAATCCAGCGATTGACGACGAAGAGATGTACAAGGAATTCCAAATCCTTTCCCTTCACGGGCAAACTAAGGATGCTCTTGCAAAGATGCAACTGGGGTCATGGGAATACGATATTGTTACACCAGCCTACAAGTGCAACATGACCGATATCATGGCTTCACTTGGTTTGGTACAATTGGACCGCTATCCAAGTTTGTTGCAACGTCGTAAGGACATCGTGGACCGTTATGATCTTGGTTTTGCAGGTTCTCGCATCCATCCTTTGGCACACAAGACTGATACTGTCGAATCTTCACGCCACCTCTACATCACCCATGTAGAAGGAGCAAGTTTAGAAGAACGCAACCTCATCATCCAAGAATTGGCTAAAGCAGGAATTGCAAGTAACGTACACTATAAACCGCTTCCTCTCTTAACAGCCTATAAGAATCTTGGCTTTGATATGGCGAATTATCCTAAAGCCTATGCCTTCTTTGAAAATGAAATTACGCTTCCTCTTCATACTAAACTAAGCGATGAAGAAGTGGATTATATCATTGAGACTTTCAAAACAGTTTCTGAAAAAGTACTAGCTTCATCAAAAAAATTGTAAAAAAGTCTTGACAAAGAAAAAACAAAGTATTAAAATAAATTCAACAAATCAGAAAAGTAACTATTTTTGATCTTCAGGGAGTCTGTGGTGATTGTGAACAGGTGGTTGGAAGTAGTGAAAGTGGGCTGATTTTGAAAATGAATTTGAAACAATGAAAATTCGGTGCGCACACCTTATAGTGCAACTTGTTGTTAGACAAGGCAGAGATGTAAAGGGAATAGTCCCTTTATAATTGAGGTGGCACCGCGTTACAAACGCCCTCACACGGAAGTATATTCTGTGTGTGGGCTTTTTTCATATCTTGAAATCAATACTGAAAGAGGAAAATTTTATGACAACTAAGGGATATTTTGGACAATTTGGTGGTAGTTTTGTACCGGAGCCGATTCAGGCTTTGTTGGATGAGTTGGAAGTGACATTTGACAAGTACAAGGATGATCCAGAATTTTTGGCAGAATTTCGTCATTACTTGAAGGACTATTCAGGTCGCGAAACACCGCTCTATTTTGCGGAAAGTTTGACAGATCACTTAGGTGGCGCTAAGATTTATCTTAAGCGTGAAGATCTTAACCACCTTGGTTCTCACAAGCTCAACAACGTTTTAGGACAAATTCTTTTGGCTAAACGCATGGGCAAAAAACGAGTAATCGCAGAAACAGGAGCTGGTCAGCACGGTGTTGCGACAGCAGCGGCTGCAGCCAAGTTTGGTATGGCCTGTGATGTCTACATGGGAGCAGAAGATGTGGAGCGTCAACGTCTCAATGTTTTCCGGATGGAGATGATGGGAGCAACTGTTCACGCAGTTGAAACAGGGACTCGTACCCTCAAAGATGCTGTTGATGCAGCCTTTGGAGCATGGATGAATGATTTGGAAGCCTTCTACGTTTTGGGATCTGCTGTGGGACCTCACCCATATCCAACCATTGTTCATGAGTTCCAAAAGATCATCAGTGAAGAATCTCGCCGTCAAATCTTAGAAAAAGAAGGTCGTTTACCAGACTACGTTATTGCCTGTGTAGGTGGTGGTTCCAATGCCATTGGTGCTTTTTCACAGTATGTGGCTGATGAAGAAGTTAAATTGGTTGGGGTTGAAGCTGCTGGTCACGGACTTGACACAGACAAGCACGCAGCTACTATGACAAAAGGTAGTATCGGAATTGTTGATGGCATGAAGACTTATGCAGTCTTTAAGGAAGACGGAGAGTTGGCTCCAGTTTACTCTATCTCAGCTGGTTTGGACTATCCAGGGGTTGGCCCAGAACACGCTTACTTCAAAGATTCAGGTCGCGTGGAATATGTAGCAGCGACAGACGAAGAAGCTGTTCAAGCCTTGCTCCTTCTCAGCAAGACTGAAGGAATTATCCCGGCGATTGAAAGCTCACACGCTATCGCAGAAGCAGTTAAACGTGCACCGAAACTAAGTAAAGACGACATTATTATTATCAATGTCTCTGGTCGTGGAGACAAGGACGTAGCTGCAATTGCGGACTACCTAGAAGCTAAAAAATAAAAGATGGAAAAATTACAGTCTTTTCTCTCACAGAGAGCTTGTGGTTGCTGGAAACAAGCAGAGAAAGCTGTAAGGTTGGGTCCATTTGAAACAAGAGAAGAAAACATAATTCTCAAGGGAGTGCCCTTTATCGCACAGCCTGTTACAGGAGGTATCTGAGACAGGAATGAGAGATAGGAGAAATCCTATAATTGAGGTGGCACCGCGAATTTCGTCCTCACGCAAGTTGTTTTGCGTGGGGATTTTTATATATTTACCGCAGATATTGCGATTAATTTTTTAAATATTTTCAATAAATAGGTCGTTATAGAATATTTACGAACGAAGTGAGTTTCTAAAAGATGTTTCCTGCCATAGTGGTATCCTAGAGAAGCAAAGATGCTTCTCTAGGACGGAATTTTTGAGAGTAAAATAGTTCGGGGAACTATTTTAGCCTGAGCCTAGAAATGAATGAGCGAGGAGCTCAAAAATTAGGTCTTTCATTTCATGGATTTCTAAAATCATCCACTGGATAATTTTACCTCCCGTCCGCACTATTTAAGGGAAATAGAAAAAGATAAAAAATTAAAAATAAGGAACTGAAAGGGAAATTACAATGGAACGAATCATTCATGGAGATGTCTTATCACCAATCTTGGCTTATATGCGCCTAAAGGGGCAACACAAGGTTATCTTAGAGAGTATTCCGAGAGACAAGGAAACAGCTCGTTTTTCTATCCTAGCTTATAATCCAGTTTTTGAGATTAAGTTTGAAAATAGAGTTCTCTATCAAAATGGTCAAGTGATTGATCGGGATTCCTTGGATTTTCTTTATGAAGTGACTCATAAGAGCCAGCACCATTCAGATCTACCTTTTGGTGGTGGGGCAATTGGTTTTGTTGGTTACGATATGATTTCGCTTTATGAAGAAATTGGGCAAATTCCTGAAGATACTATTGGAACGCCAGACATGCATTTCTTCGTCTATGAGAGTTACATGGTCTTTGACCACAAGAAGGAAAAAATCCATGTCATCGAGGATGCTCTCTATAGCGAGCGCAGTCAAGAAGACTTGGAAAAAGCTTTGAACCAAGTGCTTGAGGAATTACGCATTCCTGCTCCAAATGAATTTGAAGACTTGGATCTATCTCCACTGGACTTCAAACCGCATATCGCTCCTCAGAAGTTTGAGGAAATGGTAGAAACAGCTCGTGACTTGATTCGAAATGGTGACATGTTCCAATGCGTGCTCAGTCAACGCTTCTCAGCAGAAGTGACTGGAAATCCATTTGACTTCTACAGAAACCTTCGCGTGACCAATCCATCTAATTACCTTTATTTCTATGACTTTGGGGATTATCAAATCATCGGTGCCAGTCCAGAAAGTTTGGTTTCCGTCAAAAATGGCATCGTAACAACCAATCCGATTGCAGGTACGCGACCAAGAGGAGCTACGGATGAAGAGGACAAGGCTTTGGCGACAGACCTGCTTTCGGATGAGAAGGAAACAGCAGAGCATCGAATGTTAGTAGACTTGGGGCGTAATGATATTGGTCGCATCTCTGAAACGGCCAGTGTCCAAGTCACCAAGTATATGGAAGTGGAGCTCTTCCGCTACGTTATGCATTTGACCAGCGTGGTCAAGGGGCGTTTGCTTCCAGAACTCACTGCCATGGATGCCTTGAAAGCAACACTTCCTGCTGGAACCGTTTCAGGAGCACCAAAGATTCGAGCCATGAGACGCATCTATGAACTGGAAACAGAAAAACGGGGCGTATACGCAGGAGCAATCGGTTACTTGTCTGCGACGGGTGATATGGATTTCGCCATTGCCATCCGAACCATGATTCTCAAAAATCAAACAGCTTATGTGCAGGCTGGGGCAGGGATTGTCTACGACTCCATCGCCCAAAACGAATATCAAGAAACCATTAACAAAGCTAAATCTATGACTAGAATTGGAGAACTAAGACCATGATTTTATTGATTGACAACTATGATTCTTTTACCTATAACTTGGCCCAATACATTGGGAACTTTGCAGAAGTGCAGGTCTTGAGAAATGATGATCCCAAGCTGTATGAAGAAGCTGAAAAAGCAGATGGTCTGGTCTTTTCTCCTGGTCCTGGTTGGCCAGTTGATGCTGGAAAGATGGAAGATATGATTCGTGACTTTGCTGGCAAGAAGCCGATTCTTGGGATTTGTTTGGGTCACCAAGCCATTGCAGAAGTCTTTGGTGGTAAGTTAGGTTTGGCTCCAAAAGTCATGCATGGGAAACAGAGCAATATCAGCTTTGAAGCGCCATCTGTTTTGTATCAAGGCATCGAGGATGGCCGTGCAGTCATGCGTTACCACAGTATTTTGATTGAAGAGATGCCAGAAGACTTTGAAGTGACAGCTCGTTCTACTGATGACCAAGCCATCATGGGGATTCAACATAAAAACCTACCGATTTATGGCTTCCAGTACCATCCAGAGAGTATCGGAACGCCAGATGGCTTGTCTTCTATTCGGAATTTTATCGAGAAGGTTGTAAAGTGAGGAAACTAGGATGAAAGAGATTATTGAAAAATTAGCAAAATTTGAAAATTTATCAGGTGTGGAAATGACGGATGTCATCGAGCGTATCGTAACTGGTCGTGTAACGGAGGCACAGATTGCTTCTCTCCTCTTGGCGCTTAAGATGAAGGGGGAAACACCGGAAGAACGCACAGCCATTGCCCAAGTCATGAGAGGCCATGCACAACATATTCCAACTGAAATTCATGATGCCATGGACAACTGTGGTACAGGTGGAGATAAGTCTTTCAGTTTTAATATTTCCACAACTGCAGCATTTGTTTTGGCTGGTGGCGGTGTTCATATGGCAAAACATGGTAACCGCTCGATTTCTTCTAAATCTGGTTCTGCAGATGTCCTAGAAGCCTTGGGTATCAACCTAGACCTCAAACCAGCTGAACTAGGTAAGGTCTTTGATAAAACTGGAATCGTCTTTCTCTTTGCTAAAAATATGCACCCAGCTATGAAATACATCATGCCAGCTCGTTTGGAATTAGGAATTCCAACGATTATGAACTTGACTGGTCCCCTGATTCACCCAATGGCCTTGGAAACACAGCTTCTTGGAATTAGTCGTCCAGAACTTCTAGAAAGTACAGCTCAGGTTTTGAAAAATATGGGTCGCAAACGTGCCATCGTGGTTGCTGGGCCAGAAGGATTGGATGAAGCTGGTTTGAACGGAACAACCAAGATTGCACTTCTTGAAAATGGCGAAATCACCTTGTCAAGCTTTACTCCAGAGGATTTGGAAATGGAAGGCTACGCTATCGAAGATATTCGTGGAGGCAATGCTCAGGAAAATGCAGAAATTTTGCTCAGCGTTCTTAAAAATGAACCAAGTCCATTCTTGGAAACTACAGTTTTAAATGCTGGTCTTGGTTTCTATGCTAATGGTAAAGTAGATAATATCAAGGAAGGAGTTGCCTTGGCCCGTCAAGTGATTGCTAGTGGCAAGGCTCTTGAAAAACTCAGACTGTTACAGGAGTACCAAAAATGAGTCAGGAATTTTTAGCACGAATTTTGGAGCAGAAGGCGCGTGAGGTTGAGCAGATGGAGTTGGAGGAAATCCAGCCCCTGCGCCAGACCTATCGCTTGACAGAATTTTTGAAGAATCATCAGGACCGCTTGCAGCTAATTGCTGAGGTTAAGAAGGCTAGCCCTAGTCTGGGAGATATCAATCTAGATGTGGATATTGTGCAACAGGCCCAGACTTATGAAGCGAAGGGAGCAGTGATGATTTCTGTTCTGACAGATGAAGTTTTCTTTAAAGGACATTTGGATTATCTACGGGAGATTTCCAGTCAGGTGCAGATTCCTACGCTCAACAAGGACTTTATCATCGATGAAAAGCAAATCATTCGCGCTCGCAATGCCGGTGCGACAGTCATCTTGCTCATTGTGGCCGCCTTGTCAGAAGAACGTCTTAAGGAACTTTATGACTATGCGACAGAGCTTGGTCTGGAAGTCTTGGTGGAAACTCACAATCTAGCTGAACTAGAGGTAGCTCACAGACTTGGTGCGGAGATTATTGGTGTTAATAACCGCAATTTGACTACCTTTGAAGTTGACTTGCAGACCAGTGTAGATTTGGCTAAACATTTCAAAGATGATTGCTTGTACATTTCTGAATCTGCTATTTTCACAGGGCAGGATGCGGAACGAGTAGCGCCATACTTTAACGGAATTTTAGTAGGGACAGCTCTCATGCAGGCAGAAGATGTAGCCCAGAGAATCAAGGAGTTGCAGATTGACAAAGGTTAAAATTTGCGGATTATCGACCAAAGAAGCGGTGGAAACAGCCGTATCAGCAGGAGTCGACTACATCGGTTTTGTCTTTGCACCTAGTAAAAGACAGGTGACTTTGGATCAGGCTGCCGAGCTGGCAAAGCTTATTCCTGCAGATGTCAAAAAGGTTGGTGTATTTGTTTCACCAAGTCGGGCAGAACTGCTAGAAGTCATTGAAAAAATTGGCTTGGACTTGGTTCAAGTTCACGGTCAGGTGGCAGATGATTTGTTTGAGAATTTGCCTTGTGCCAGTATTCAGGCTGTGCAGGTGGATGGAGAGGGTCATGTGCCCAATTCTCAGGCAGACTATCTACTCTTTGATGCCCCTGTGGCTGGGAGTGGCCAGACCTTTGACTGGGCTCAACTGGATACGACAGGACTAACTCAGCCTTTCTTTATCGCAGGTGGGCTTAATGAAGACAATGTAGTAAAAGCAATTCAACACTTTACTCCCTATGCAGTAGATGTATCGAGCGGAGTGGAGACAGATGGACAAAAAGATCATGAAAAGATTAGAAGATTTATAGAGAGGGTAAAGAATGGCATATCAAGAACCAAATAAAGATGGATTTTACGGAAAATTCGGTGGACGTTTCGTCCCAGAAACATTGATGACAGCAGTTTTGGAGTTGGAGAAGGCCTACCGTGAAAGTCAGGCAGACCCCAGTTTTCAAGAGGAATTAAACCAGCTCTTACGCCAGTATGTGGGACGTGAAACTCCTCTTTACTACGCAAAAAATTTGACTCAGCATATCGGTGGAGCCAAGATTTATCTTAAACGTGAAGACCTTAACCATACAGGGGCTCACAAGATTAACAATGCCTTGGGACAAGTTCTTCTGGCTAAACGCATGGGCAAAAAGAAAATTATTGCTGAAACAGGTGCTGGTCAGCACGGTGTAGCAACTGCAACAGCTGCGGCCCTCTTTAACATGGAATGTACTATCTACATGGGTGAGGAAGATGTCAAACGCCAAGCCCTCAATGTGTTCCGTATGGAGCTTTTGGGAGCCAAGGTTGAGGCAGTGACAGACGGTTCGCGCGTGCTCAAGGATGCGGTCAATGCAGCCCTTCGTTCATGGGTGGCTAATATCGATGATACCCACTATATCCTTGGCTCTGCCTTGGGACCTCATCCATTCCCAGAAATTGTTCGTGACTTCCAAAGTGTTATTGGTCGAGAGGCTAAACAACAGTACCGCGATTTGACAGGTCAAGATCTGCCAGATGCCTTAGTAGCCTGTGTTGGCGGTGGTTCTAATGCCATCGGTCTCTTCCATCCATTTGTAGAAGATGAGTCAGTAGCCATGTATGGGGCTGAAGCAGCTGGACTTGGTGTAGATACAGAGCACCACGCAGCTACCTTGACCAAGGGTCGTCCGGGTGTCCTTCACGGTTCCCTCATGGATGTGCTTCAAGATGCCCATGGTCAAATTCTTGAAGCCTTCTCTATCTCAGCAGGCTTGGACTATCCTGGTATCGGTCCAGAACATTCTCACTACCACGATATTAAACGTGCCAGCTATGTTCCTGTGACTGACGAAGAAGCCTTGGAAGGATTCCAGCTCTTGTCTCGTGTGGAAGGGATTATCCCAGCCTTGGAATCTAGCCATGCTATCGCCTTTGCGGTGAAATTGGCCAAAGAACTTGGATCGGATAAGTCTATGATTGTCTGTCTATCAGGTCGTGGGGACAAGGATGTGGTTCAAGTCAAAGACCGCTTGGAAGCAGATGCAGCAAAGAAGGGAGAAGCTCATGCCTAAGACACTAACAGAAAAATTAAATGCTATAAAAGCAACTGGAAAAGGAATTTTCGTTCCCTATATCATGGCTGGAGATCACGAAAAAGGTTTGGACGGTCTTGCTGAAACAATTCACTTTTTAGAAGATTTGGGTGTCTCTGCAATTGAAGTGGGAATTCCCTTTTCAGATCCTGTCGCAGATGGACCTGTGATCGAAGAAGCAGGTCTGCGCAGTCTAGCCCACGGGACCTCTACCCAGGCTTTGGTTGAAACCTTGAAAACAATTGAAACAGAGGTTCCGCTGGTCATCATGACCTACTTCAACCCCCTCTTTCAGTACGGTGTTGAGAACTTTGTCAAAGATTTGGCAGATACAGCGGTTAAGGGCTTGATTATTCCAGACTTGCCTCATGAGCATGCCAACTTTGTAGAACCATTTTTGGCAGATACAGATATCGCCTTGATTCCCCTAGTTAGTTTGACGACAGGGATTGAGCGCCAGAAAGAATTAATTAAAGGGGCAGAAGGATTTGTCTATGCGGTTGCCATCAATGGGGTGACAGGGAAATCTGGCAATTACCGCGCAGACTTGGACAAGCACTTGGCACAATTGCATCAAGTGGCCGATATCCCAGTCTTGACAGGTTTTGGCGTATCTAGTCAAGCCGATGTAGAACGCTTCAATGCAGTGTCAGATGGCGTTATCGTCGGTTCAAAAATCGTAAAAGCTCTCCATGAAGGAGAGTCGATTGAGGACTTTATCAAACAAGCAGTAGCTTACCAAAAATAATCATGCAAGCAGCAAGTAAGAGGAAAGGCACGAAAGGAAGTCTTTCCTTTTTCTTTTGCAGGAGAAAGGCTAGAATTCCCATCGCAGAAGCAAACTGAATCAAGATGAGTAATTCTGTTGCGCTAAAGACGAGAGCGCAAGAAGCTAAAAAGAGAAAATCCCCTGCGCCCATGCGGATATCGATAAAATGAGCCAAAAAGCCAAGAGCAAGGAAAAAGACCATGACCAGATTCCAGCCAGAGGAAGCCATGAGGATTAGGTGGAAAGTCATCCAGACCAGTAGGGGATATTCCTGATGGCGAAAGTCGTAGATGCCCAAGGTCAAACCAGCAGTGATTAGGATGACTTGCCCCAAGGAAAGCAATTCCCAAGACCAAGCCAGAAAGAGGAGTCCTAAGCCTAGTTCAAAGAGGGCATACCAGACAGGATAAGGAGCCTTGCAGTAGCGACAGCGAAAGCGATTGAGCACCTGCGAGAGAATCGGAATCAAATCTAAGGGGCGCAAGCGAGTCTGACAGGAATCGCAGTGACTAGCAGGTTGGATAATGGATTGCTCAGGAAAACGGTCAATGAGTAAACCAAGAAAGGAAGCTAGAATGCTCCCGACAAGAAAAAAATAAATATCAATCATACTTATCTATTCGTAAAAAATGGGAGAAGTAGTATAATGGAGAAACATAGATAAGATGGGGAGGTCAAGATGACAATTCGTTTTGAAGAAAAGGTGAGCACAGAAAATGCTCAGCTCGTATGCCAATGGTCCAACCCCCTTGGCAAATCCTTTCAAGAACAATGGATGGGACCAAGGATTCCTTTTCCCTTGACAATTCAAGTTTTGCAAGATTTGGAAGGAATCTGTTCAATATTTGAAGGACAAGAGTTTGTGGGGCTTATCCAGAAAATCAGGCAAGAAGACAGCAATCTTCATATTGGACGCTTTTTTATCAATCCCCAGAAACAGGGACAAGGCTTAGGTAGGCAGGCTTTAAGGAAATTTGTTACTTTGGTCTTTGAAAATGGAGACATAGGTAGTATTTCTTTAAATGTCCTCGAAGCAAATCAAGCAGCCCAGCACCTTTATCAAAAAGAAGGATTTGAAATCGTTCAAATGGTTGAAGCACCTGTACGAAAATGCATCATGAAAAAGGGGAGATAGGAAGCAAACAGCCTTGAAATCAATCTTGACTGCGATGATGAACCTGAATCAGCCCCTCAAAAGGGACTGTATATGAATGAACGTTACCAGTGTTTAAAAACTAAAGAATATCAGGCACTTTTATCTTCCAAGGGTAGACAAATTTTCGCTAAACGTAAGATTGATATGAAATCTGTCTTTGGGCAGATAAAGGTTTGTTTGGGTTATAAGAGATGTTATCTGAGAGGTAAGAGCCAAGTGAGAATTGACATGGGATTCGTACTCACGGTCAACAACCTGCTGAAATATAATAATAGAAAGAGGCAAAATTAAAAAGCTAGAGTTCCGCAATTGGAAATTTCTAGCTTTTTGTTTTCTGAGAATCATCTTGACTCAGACTCTTTTGACTAATGTTACTAAAAAGATAAAGTAACTTTTAGCCTTATTTATTGTCGCCACTCAACATGTTTTTAACACCTTCGATAGCGCCTTCTACAGCGTCTTTGGCATCTTCAGCAACTTCTTTTACTTTAGAAACAACTTTTTCAGCTGTTCCTTCTTTTTCCATTTTTTCATCACCGATGGCTTTCCCAACACCTTCTTTAATAGAACCCTTAGCTTGATTTAATTTTTCTTCTACTGACATGATAATTTCTCCTGTTATATTTATTTTATCTTAGTTTACACGAGTTTTTTCGTGAGATACTACACCAGTTGCTGCACCTTTAACAGCTTCTACACCTTCGCTAACTTTTTCTTGAACAGTTGAGAAACCAGATCCAAGACCAGATTTAGCTTTTTCGAATTGTTCTGAAGCGAATTCTCCTGTTGATTCAGCAACGTCAGATACGCGATCTTGAAGGCTTACTGAGTCTGCTTCATGTTGTTCTTTAGTTTTGATGTCGACAACGTTTACGTTGATTTCAACAACTTCCAAGTCAGTCATTTTAGCAACTTCTGAAGATACGATTTCTCTGATTTCTGAATATAAAGCTGGAACATTTTTTTGGTACTCAGCAATAATGTTTAAGTCAACTGCAACTTGTGTTTTACCAACTTCTACGTTAACACCACTTGTTACGTCATCGCTGTTAACGATTTTTTCTTTAAGATTTGAGAAGAAACCACCGTCGATTCCCAAAAGACCTGAAACGTTTTCTAGTGACAGACCAATGATTTTTTGGATAACTTTATCTTCGTAAGTAAGTTCCCCTTTGATTTCGTGAGCTACAACAGTAGCATCTTTCTTTTCTACGTTAGTGTTAATGTTTTTTTCGTTTGACATATGAAACTCCTTTAATTAAATTAGTAATTTTTATTTATCTATATAGTTTTTTTCGATATATAATCCAGCTGCAACTCCCAGTGCTCCTAAAATCAATACAAATATTGTTTTGAAGAAGCCAAAGGAGATAATCAAACAAGCGAGAAATACGCCTATGAGACCTGCGATTATTGGATATCGATATTGTTTAAGCCATTCCATTTTTTACTTCCTTACTTCACACGACTAACAGTCTTTTTGTTTTGAGGTTTTGGTTTAGGCTGGTAGTCTTTTACTAGAACTTCTAGTTTAACCTGACGCTCAATACCAAAAAACTGCTTCAATCCATTAGTTATTTCATTTTGAATTAGTTGGCATCTGTCAGCGATGTTGTCCGAAGGAAGAATTTTACCTTCTACATGAACGAAACATTTATTTTTTCGTAAATTTACATGAACAGTTGGGTTCTTGATCAATCCATGATCACTCACCAAACTTCTAACAAAACCTTCGATTGCTGAATTCTTTAATTTCAATGTATCGTTTTTAGTTTCAAGTTGAATTTCCAAATAACGTTTAGGATAAAACAACACAACTAACATCGATAACAAAACTAAAGTTGATAGAGCCACTATCCCCCAGAATATATATCTAGAGAGATAAAATTCAACGAAATGATTCTGTCTCCAGCTAAATAGCTGAATGCCTAGATCACTAACTTGATGATAATCTATCAAAACAGGAAGGAAAATTGTCAAGATTAAAATACAGAAAATAATGAAACATATTTTCTTTGCTTTTGACATATACAATCCTTTCGATTTAACATTTAAACTATTTTTACCCGTCTAATCTATTTAAAAATAGTTTATTACTACAAGTAATTATTTTTTACCTGTAAAGAATGATACTACAGTAACAACAATTGCTGCTCCTGCAATAGATGGGATCAAAGCCATTCCAGCGATGAATGGGCCCCAACTACCTAAAAGGGATTGTCCTACAGATGACCCGACTAAACCAGCGAATACATTTGCGACGATTCCCATAGAAATACCTTTTTTAGTGATTCTACCTGCTACAAGTCCAATAAGACCTCCAGCAATGATTGACCACAATATTGCTTACCCTCCTTTTTTATTTTAATATCAAAAAATAAATCAATTCCTTTGATTATTGCTATTGTATAATTTTAATATAAAATAATCAATTATTTTGATTATTATATAATTTTAATATAAAAAAAATCAAATTCTTTGATTGTTGCTATTATATAATTTTTAAAATTAAAAATATAATCTTTCGACTTGAATTTGATTCTGTATTCACGCCCTCAATAGACGGTAAAATAAGAAAATTGTTTATATATTGCCTCCGTAGTGTTATTATACGAAATAAAGGATCTTAGTAAAAGTCGTTACAGCATGTTATACCTATTCTTTGTGGTATAATTGCAAGAGGTTTAATCCGATAATTTATAAAGAGAGAAAGAGATTCATGAGAGATTTATTATCTAAAAAAAGTCATAGGCAATTAGAATTATTAGAATTATTATTTGAACATAAACGTTGGTTTCATCGTTCTGAACTAGCAGAGTTATTAAATTGTACAGAACGTGCAGTCAAAGATGATCTATCCCATGTTAAATCTGCTTTTCCTGACTTGATTTTTCATTCTTCTACTAATGGTATACGCATTATTAATACCGATGATAGCGATATTGAAATGGTTTACCATCATTTCTTTAAGCATTCAACTCATTTTTCGATTTTAGAATTTATATTCTTTAATGAAGGTTGTCAAGCTGAGAGTATTTGTAAAGAATTTTATATCAGTTCATCTTCGCTCTATCGTATTATTAGCCAAATCAATAAAGTGATTAAAAGGCAATTTCAATTTGAAATCAGTCTGACCCCTGTTCAAATCATTGGAAATGAGAGAGACATTCGTTACTTTTTTGCACAATATTTTTCAGAAAAATATTATTTCCTAGAATGGCCATTTGAAAATTTTTCATCAGAGCCCCTATCTCAATTGTTAGAATTGGTTTATAAGGAAACAAGCTTTCCAATGAATTTGTCAACGCATAGAATGCTAAAGCTGCTCCTGGTTATTAATCTATATCGAATAAAGTTTGGTCATCTTATGGAAATAGAGAAAGATTCTTTTAACGACCAAAGTTTGGATTTTTTAATGCAGGCAGAAGGAATAGAAGGTGTTGCTCAGAGTTTTGAATCAGAATACAATATCTCTTTAGATGAGGAAGTTGTTTGCCAATTATTTGCGTCTTACTTTCAAAAAATGTTTTTCATAGATGAAAACCTCTTTTTGAAAAGTGTAAAAAGGGATAGTTATGTTGGGAAATCTTACCATCTATTGAGTGACTTTATTGATCAGATTTCAGTCAAGTATCAGATTGAGATTGAGAATAAGGATAGTCTGATTTGGCATCTGCATAATACCGCACATCTGTATCGTCAGGAATTATCTACAGAGTTTATCCTGTTTGATCAAAAAGGGAATACAATCAGGAATTTTCAAAATATTTTTCCTAAATTTGTTTCAGAGGTGAAGGAAGGAATTGAACATTATCTAGAGGGTTTGGATATGGATTGTAATTCGATGAAAGTCAATCATTTATCCTATACTTTTATCACCCATAGCAAACACTTAGTTCTAAATCTTTTACAAAATCAACCTAAATTAAAGGTTTTAGTCATGAGCAATTTTGATCAGTATCATGCAAAATCAGTAGCGGAAACACTTTCTTATTATTGCAGCAACAATTTTGAACTGGAAGTTTGGAGTGAATTAGAGTTATCACTTGAGTCCCTAAAAGATTCACCTTACGATATCATTATTTCTAATTTTATTATTCCTCCTATTGAAAATAAGAGACTGATCTATTCCAATAATGTCAATACAGTCGCTCTCATCTCTTTGCTTAACGCAATGATGTTTATTCGATTAGATTAGTGAGTGAAAGAAGACTCCATCCATCTCTAGGGTAGATTTCCTATAGATAGGTGGAGTCTTTTTGAATATTAAAAAAGCTTCATATGATTTATCATCAGAATTGAAAAATATTCATTATAGTCGAGTCATAATAAAGTTAAGATATTGTGGACTTATTTTGAAACAACTCAATTTTATTATTGCAGTAAGTGATTAAATTTTGAGCTTTTTCAAGTGTATAGCTTTTTTCAGATACAGATTTCACTTTCTTCTCATCAAAATAGTAGCCAGTCAAACCAGTGATTTCTTCTGATAATGTAAGATAGTAGCCTGTTTCAATTCCCTCGTCTAGATTTTTGGAAAATGACTTCATCAAGTGTCCGAAGAGAGATTTTTTCGTCTTTTTATCACTGGAATCACTCCCTAAGTTGGTTGAAATCAAGCCTGGATGATAGGCATTGATGGTGATGCTTGAACCTTTTAGAAAGAATTCTCTGGCTAGATAGCGTGTCATCCAAATAGTGTAAAGTTTGGAATTATTGTAGGCCAATCCGGGATTATAGTTGTTCTCAAATCCAAAGTCTAAATCCTTGACCTTGGCAAAATGATGCATATAGGAAGAAGTATTAATGACACGGCCGTCAGCCGCTTTTTCTAACAAGAGACTTAGCTCAGTTGTTAAAATATAGGGAGCCAGAACAGATAACATAAAGGTTAACTCGACATTTTCAGCACTCGCTTTTCGTTCTTTTCCAGCATACAGGCCTGCATTGTTAAACAAGACATCAATACTTTGAAAGTCTCGCTTGATTTCCTCTACAAATCGATAAACATCGTCTAATTTTGAAAAATCTGCCAAGTAGCTAGAAACTCTGCCTCTCAAGGAAATTGCGCGAACCTCTTGAAGTGCCAGCTCAAGTTTCTGAGGATTTCGACCATGGAGGATGATATGATGGCCTTGGCTGGCCAATTTCTTTGCTAAATGTTTACCGATACCGTCAGTAGCACCTGTAATCAGAATTGTTTTGACCATATTAGTCCTCCAAGAAAGCAATTAATTCTTCTGAAAATTCATCTGCATATTGGAAGATTGAACCGTGACCAGCATTTGGATAGATGATCAGCTTACTATTTTCGATTTTTGCATGCATATCATAAGAATTTTCCGTTGGAACCTGCATATCCTTATCCCCGTTGACGATTAAGGTTGCTTGGGTGATAAATTTTAGGTCGTCCTGCGAATCTTTTCCCCAACGTTTAATAGCTTTGAGTTGAGTTAGGAATCCTGGTAGGTTCATGTCTTTATCCGCAAATTCCTTTGTTCTCATCCCCATTCGTCCTAGGACTTTCAAAGCTTCAATTTTCCCTTGTTCATCATGATTATAGAAGATATAGCGTTTAGGATCGATGCGCTCGAGTCCCGCTTTAAACATATAGTTAAAGGTTTTCCCTGTGACCTTATCGACCTCTTTTCCACCTCGAGGTCCTGTTCCAGCCAAGATTAAACGATTGACTAGAGTAGGATTAATTCGGATGATTTCTTGGGCAATCATACCTCCCATAGAAAGGCCGAGAAGATTGATTTTATCGTAACCAAGCGCTTTTACAAAGTCAATTGTCTGCTCAGCCATTCCAGGAATCGTCGAAGCAACTTTGCCCTGACTGGCTCCAACACCTGGAAGGTCGACCACAATGATATGGTGTTTTTCAGCAATCAAGTCTAAGAGTTTAGGATCCCAGTTATCGAGAGTTGCTGCCAAATGGACCAGCATCAGAAGAGGTAGTTTTGCTTTGCCTTTACTAAGTTCGCGATAAGCGATTTTGTTCTCGTCGACTGTGATGTATTGATTTTTAGTTGTAATATATGACATGATTTTTTCCTTTTTATTTCTTAAAGCTGAGAACTGTTTTTCCACGTGAGCGACCATTAGCGACCTTGTCTAAGGCGCTATTTACCTCTTCAAATGGATAGACTGTATCGATAGAGGGTTTGATTTCTAATTTACTAAAGAGGTCAGCTACCTCTTGTAATTGAGCGCCATTGCTTTCTACAAAGATAAAATGGTAGTGGACGTCGTATTTGTCAGCCATCTTATCAAATTTGCGACCTGCTAAGGCAAGAATAATCTGTTTCCATTTTGGTAGATTCATGCGTTTGGCAAAGGCACCGTTTGGCATGGCACGAAGGGAAACAAGATGACCACCTTTTTTCATGATAGACATTTGTTTTTCAGTTTCAGCTCCACCGAGAGTATCGAGGACATAATCCACCTGGCTAACAGTTTTTGTATAATCCTCTGTTTTGTAATCGATAAATCTATCTGCTCCTAGTTTCAACACACGCTCAGCACTATCTCCAGAACCGTTGGTGATGACTTTCAAACCTTTGGCCTTGGCAATCGGAATGGCCATTCCACCGACACCTCCAGTACCACCAGAAATAAAGATCGTTTTCCCAGCTTGAGCGCCCATGAGGTCAAGAGCCTGCATGATAGTCAAGGCAGTAAGAGGAACAGCAGCGGCTTCCTCGTCTGATAGATAGTCTGGAACCTTGGCTAAGGCTTGGCTATCGACAGCTACGTATTCTGCAAAGGCGCCGATATGATCAAGTGGCAGACGGCCAAAGACACGGTCTCCTATCTGAAAGTTGTCAACTTGCTTGCCAATGCTTTCAACGATTCCAACTACTTCGTTACCTGCAGTTTGAGGAAGTTTGTAAGGAACAATCATCTTAACCTCACCACGAGAGATCATGTTATCCAGAGGATTAACCCCGGCTGCGGTGACTTTAACTAAAACTTCTTTGTCTGTAATACTTGGTTTAGCGACTTCTGTGATGTTCAGTGTGATATTGTTTTTGTTATAAGTAGTATGTTTTGCGGCTTTCATTGTCTTCTCTTTTCTTTTTAATATAATTAAATAGACCTGTATTTGATACAAGTTCATGTTGTTTCCAGTAAAAACTGACTTGCTAGCAAATCAGTTTCGAACTTGTTTAGCTTGCTTATATAGATTGTCAATGACATCTTCTAAAGTTTGATTAGCTAATTCCTTCTCTAATTGAGATTCGGCACTAGCAAAAAGCGGTGAAACTGCTCCTTGGATATGTTTTCCAACGGGACAATCGGGATTACTATTTTGATGAACAGGGAATAAACTAATGTGATTGATTTCTTGAGTAGCATAGTAGATCTCTAGTAAAGTCATTTTCTTTGGAGACTTACTAAGTTGATAGCCTGTTTTTCCTTGCTGGGAATGAATCAAATCTGCATTTTTCAATAAGGCAATCACTTTTCGAATGTAACTAGCGTTAGTGCCAACACTAATAGCTAGTGCTTGAGAACTTAATGTTTCCTTACTTTCACTAATCATTGTTAAGATATGCAAAGCAACTGAGAATTTTGTATCCATCTGAACTCCTCTTTTGATAAACTTGTATCAGGAACAAGAACAAGTATAGCATAAATTAAAAGAAAAGCAAGACTTTTGTTTTAAATTTTTTAAAATTTTAAGTGTAATCAGATTAGAGATGTCTGGAAAGGGCGTTTACAAAATTATATCTTTAATATCCATTGGTTGACCAAAAGTAGAACAGATACGAAAAAAGCCTTATTTCAAGGCTTTTCCTGTTGTATGTAGATGCCCCCTACAGGGATCGAACCTGTGACCCACGGATTAAGAGTCCGCTGCTCTGCCAGCTGAGCTAAGGAGGCAAAGAAAAAAGCTGTATTGGTGCCGAAACTTCACGGTTTGTATTGAACCCGCGCAATTAAGCAGGTGGGCAACTCGCTCTAACTGAAGCTGTTTCCGTGTGAAACGGCCTACATGCTGTTAGAAGACTTTTGTTTCCCTAATAATACAAAAAATAGTCGGTCAACACTTAAGTGTGAAGTCGTACACCACAGCGTTTCTATGTTTATATGATACCACTTTTTCAAAAAAAATCAAGAGGAAAGTGCAATTTTTTGAAAAGGATTTCAGGTTTTTCGCAAACGGTCGATAGCTTCCTTTCTTTGAGCCAAAGCCCGTTCATATTTACCAGTATCTTCTGCTTGGAAATAATGATGATTACGAATTTTTTCTGGCAGATAGTCTTGCTTGACCCAATTTCCAGGATAGTTGTGTGGATAGAGATAGTCTTGGGCATTCCCCAGATCCTTGCTTCCACTGTAGTGCCCATCACGCAGGTGTCGCGGAATAGGCAAATGCCCTGATGTTTTGAGGTCGGAAAGTGCCTTGTCCATAGCCACATAGGCTGAGTTGGATTTTGGAGAAAGGGCCAAATCAATCACGACGTTGGCAATGAGAATGCGGGCTTCTGGGAAACCAATCCTTTGTGCAGCATCTAGAGCTGTCACAGTGTGAATCTGGGCCTCGGGATTGGCCAAACCAATATCTTCATAAGCGATAACAGTCAAACGACGAGCGAGACTAGGCAAATCCCCAGCTTCAATCAAGCGGGCAGCATAGTGAAGACTAGCATCAACATCTGAGCCACGGATAGACTTTTGCAGGGCAGATAGAACGTCATAGTGACCGTCTCCATCCTTATCCATGGTAATGTAGCTCCGCTGCAAGCTATTTTCCATGATGTCTAGGGTGATATGGCGGATGCCCTCGTCATTTTCGGGAGTAGAAAGAACAGCCAGGTCCAGCGAGTTAAAGGCAGAGCGCAGGTCTCCGTTTGTAGAGGTTGCGATGAAATCCAGCGCATCCTCATCTAGTTCTACTGGGAAATCAAAACCACGTTCAGGGTTATTTAGAGCTATCTGAAGAGCCTCTTTGACGTCTTGGTTAGACAGAGGTTCCAACTCAAAAATTTGAACGCGGCTACGAATGGCAGGAGTGACAGAGAAGAAAGGATTTTCAGTCGTAGCCCCAATCATGATGACCAGACCACTTTCCAAGAGTGGCAGGAGGAAGTCTTGCTTGGTCTTGTCGAGACGATGAATCTCGTCTAGCAATAGGACGAGACCACCAGAAAATTTAGCCTCTTCGGCGATTTCTTGCAGTCGCTTTTTACTATCGATTGTCGCATTGAAAGTTCGAAAGGCATACTTAGTAGTTCCAGCGATGGCTGAGGCAATACTGGTCTTGCCGATTCCTGGAGGTCCATAAAGAATCATGGAAGACAGGCGGTTGGCTTCCACCATGCGACGGATGATTTTTCCTTCTCCGACCAGATGTTCCTGACCAATGACCTGGTCGATGGTTTTAGGGCGCATGCGAAGCGCGAGATTGTCTGGCATAGCAGTCCTTTCTAACGTGGATTTTCTGATGTATATGTGGTAAGATGGTAGTATCTATTTTAGCATATTTCCGAGCAATCGGGGCGATTGAAGAGTCGCATAGAAAGAGGATAAAATGGCAACATACGGATTTTTAGATGTTTTAGAGGAAGAGTTGGAGAAGAATTTTCCTTTTGACTTTGAGATTAGTTGGGACAAGCGCAACCACGCGGTTGAAGTGAGTTTTCTATTGGAAGCGCAAAACGCTGCAGGTGTGGAGATGGTGGATGAAGATGGAGAGGTTTCATCAGATGACATTCTCTTTGAGGAAGCAGTCCTTTTCTACAATCCTGCCAAGTCAACAGTCAATGAGGAAGACTATTTGACTGTCATTCCTTACTTACCTAAAAAAGGATTTTCTCGTGAATTTTTAGCTTATTTTGCGCTTTTCCTTAAAGATACTGCTGAGGTTGGACTAGATGCGCTCATGGACTTTTTGGAAGACCCAGAAGCAGAGGAGTTTGTCATGGAATGGAACCAAGAAGTCTTTGAAGAAGGAAAAGTTGGCTTGGAAGAGGGAGAATTTTATCCTTATCCAAGATACTAGGAGTTTGACATGGAAATAGAAATTTCTGATTTCACAGGCTGTAAGATTGCTTTGTTTTGTGGGGATAAGCTTCTAACTATCTTACGCGATGATAAGGCAAGCATTCCCTGGCCCAATATGTGGGAACTGCCCGGTGGTGGACGTGAAGGCGATGAAAGTCCTTTTGAGTGTGTAGCGCGTGAAGTTTATGAAGAACTGGGAATTCATCTAACTGAAGATTGTCTGCTTTGGAGTAAGGTTTACCCAAGTATGCTTTTTGCAGATAAACAATCTGTATTTCTAGTTGGCAAGTTGGCTCAGGACCAATTTGACAGTATCGTATTTGGAGATGAGGGACAGGGTTATCAGTTAATGAATGTTGAGGAGTTTCTTAGTTCCAGTCAAGTTGTACCTCAGTTGCAAGAGAGAGTAAAAGATTATTTAAAAGTAAGTGATTAGAAAGGATGGTTCGGTTAGATTTCTAAACTGAACCCGCCCTAAACACTGTGCCAAAAAGATAAACTTCTCATAGACACAAGCGTCTTCAGAGAATTTCCTATTTTGGTTTTGTGTTTTACGGGCTTGGTATCTTAATGATGGAAACATGGCAAGAGTTGAAAGTTACAGTGAAGCGTGAGGGAGAGGAGTTGGTTTCTAATCTCTTAATTGAGCTGGGAGCGCAAGGTGTTGCGATTGAAGACAGTATGGACTATGTGGGAAATGTGGATCGATTTGGTGAGATATTCCCTGAAGTCGAGCAGCAAGAAGAAATCGTGGTGACCGCCTACTACCCTGAAACGGTTGATGTAGCAACGGTTGAGGCAGATTTGCAGGCTCGCCTAGCAGAATTAACAGATTTTATGGACTTGGGAGAGGTCAAAATGGGGACGACTGCCTTGGCTGAGGAAGACTGGGCAGACAACTGGAAGAAATACTATGAGCCAGCTCGTATCACTCATGATTTGACCATCGTGCCGTCTTGGACAGACTATGAGGCGACTGCTGGGGAAAAGATTATCAAGCTAGATCCAGGCATGGCGTTTGGTACGGGGACGCATCCAACAACTAAGATGAGCCTTTTTGCTTTGGAACAGGTTCTTCGTGGTGGGGAAACAGTGCTAGATGTGGGAACTGGATCAGGCGTCCTCTCCATTGCTAGCTCGCTACTTGGTGCTAACGAAATTTTCGCCTATGACCTAGATGATGTGGCAGTTCGTGTTGCTCAGGAAAATATTGAGCTCAACCCTGGTATGGAAAACATCCATGTAGCAGCAGGAGACTTGCTTAAGGGAGTTGAGATTGAGGCAGATGTGATTGTAGCTAATATCTTGGCGGATATCCTCGTTCATCTGACGGATGATGCTTATCGCTTGGTCAAGGATGAAGGCTACCTCATCATGAGTGGCATTATCAAGGACAAGTGGGAAATGGTGCGCGAGTCGGCTGAGTCAGCTGGATTTTTCCTTGAAACTCATATGATCCAAGGGGAATGGAATGCCTGTGTCTTTAAGAAAACCAAGGATATTTCCGGTGTGATTGGAGGCTAGCATGCAGCAGTATTTTGTCAAAGGCAGTGCCATTTCTCCTGTCACTATCGAGGACAAGGAAACCAGCAAGCATATGTTTCAGGTTATGCGCTTGAAAGAAGATGATGAGGTTACTTTGGTCTTTAATGATGGAATTAAGCGCTTGGCGCGTGTGCTGGATGTGGAAGCCCGTCAGTTTGAGTTGATCCAAGAATTGGCTGAAAATGTGGAACTGCCAGTCCAAGTGACCATTGCATCGGGCTTTCCCAAGGGGGACAAGCTGGAGTTTATCACTCAAAAAGTAACAGAACTCGGTGCAAGCCAAATCTGGGCCTTTCCTGCCGATTGGTCCGTTGCTAAGTGGGATGGCAAAAAATTGGGTAAAAAGGTTGAAAAACTAGAAAAAATTGCCCTTGGAGCAGCAGAGCAAAGTAAGCGTAATCTGGTCCCAAATATTCAGCTTTTTGAGAAGAAAGCAGATTTTCTAGCTCAACTGGACCAGTTTGACCGCATTGTAGTGGCTTATGAAGAGTCGGCCAAAGAAGGAGAAAACGCTGCGCTTTTACAAGCAGTTACTGGACTCGAGAAAGGAGCCAAATTGCTCTTTATCTTTGGTCCAGAAGGTGGTCTGTCACCTGCAGAAATCGAAAGTTTTGAAGCTAAGGGAGCAGTCTTGGCAGGTCTTGGCCCTCGTATCCTACGAGCAGAAACAGCACCGCTTTACGCTTTATCAGCCCTTAGTGTTTTATTAGAATTAGAGAAATAAGAGGAAGAAAATGGAACAAAAACACCGTTCAGAATTTCCAGAGAAGGAACTTTGGGATTTAACAGCCCTATACCAAGATCGTGAAGATTTCTTACGTGCGATCGAGAAGGCTCGTGAAGACATCAACCAGTTTAGCCGTGACTACAAGGGTAATCTTCATACTTTTGAGGATTTCGAGAAGGCCTTTGAGGAATTGGAACAAATCTATATTCAGATGAGCCATATTGGAAACTATAGCTTTATGCCACAGACGACAGACTATAGCAATGACGAATTTGCTAACATTGCTCAAGCTGGGATGGAATTCGAAACAGATGCTAGTGTAGCCTTGACCTTCTTTGACGATGCCTTGGTGGAAGCTGATGAGGAAGTCTTAGACCGTTTGGGTAAATTGCCACATTTAACAGCTGCCATTCGTCAGGCAAAAATCAAAAAAGCTCATTACCTAGGGGCTGATGTGGAGAAGGCCTTGACCAATCTTGGTGAAGTTTTCTACAGTCCGCAGGATATTTACACTAAGATGCGAGCTGGGGATTTCGAAATGGCTGACTTTGAAGCCCATGGCAAGACCTACAAAAACAGTTTTGTGACCTATGAGAATTTCTACCAAAATCATGAGGATGCTGAAGTTCGTGAGAAATCTTTCCGTTCTTTCTCAGAGGGACTTCGTAAGCACCAAAATACTGCTGCAGCAGCCTATCTAGCCCAAGTCAAGTCTGAAAAACTACTGGCAGATATGAAGGGTTACGACTCAGTCTTTGATTATCTTCTGGCTGAACAAGAAGTGGACCGTGCCATGTTTGACCGTCAGATTGACCTCATCATGAAGGATTTTGCGCCAGTTGCTCAGAGATACCTCAAGCATGTTGCCAAGGTTAATGGTCTTGAAAAGATGACCTTTGCAGACTGGAAATTGGACTTGGATAGCGCCCTGAATCCTGAAGTGACTATTGACGACGCCTACGATTTGGTCATGAAGTCAGTCGCACCTTTGGGGCAAGAATATTGTCAGGAAGTTGCTCGCTATCAAGAAGAGCGCTGGGTGGACTTTGCTGCCAATAGTGGCAAGGATTCTGGCGGTTATGCGGCGGATCCATATCGCGTGCACCCATATGTCCTCATGAGCTGGACAGGCCGTTTGAGCGATGTCTATACCTTGATTCATGAAATCGGTCATTCTGGTCAATTCATCTTTTCTGACAATCACCAAAGCTATTTCAACGCCCACATGTCTACCTACTATGTTGAAGCGCCATCAACCTTCAATGAATTGCTCCTCAGTGACTGCTTGGAGCACCAGTCTGACGACCCTCGTCAAAAACGTTTCGCTCTTGCTCACCGCTTGACAGACACCTACTTCCATAAC
The DNA here is from genome assembly GCA_905221155.1 of bacterium. GTDB lineage: Bacteria > Bacillota > Bacilli > Lactobacillales > Streptococcaceae > Streptococcus. The sequence continues at coordinate 58,666 of CAJNCB010000001.1, forward strand.
TTTATCACTCACCTTTTGGAAGCAGCCTTCCAACGTAAGGTTTATACATTGATTGAAGAAGGAGAAACCTTCGGGGCAAGCAAACTCAACAGTATTATGAAGGAAGTCTTGACGGATTTCTGGGGAGATGCTATTGAGATTGATGATGATGCAGCTCTGACTTGGATGCGCCAAGCTCACTACTACATGGGCTTGTATAGTTACACCTACTCGGCAGGACTAGTCATCTCGACTGCGGGTTACCTCCATCTGAAGCATTCAGAAACTGGAGCTGAAGATTGGCTCAATCTCCTTAAATCAGGTGGCAGCAAAACACCACTTGAATCAGCCATGATTATCGGAGCCGATATCTCAACAGACAAACCACTCCGTGATACCATCCAATTTTTGTCTGACACAGTTGATCAGATTATCGCCTACAGTGCCCAGTTGGGAGAGTAAATTAAAAGAGTCTGGGACAAAAATCTAACCTTAAATAAAAAAAGCGAACAAAACGAGTTATCTGATACTCAGAATTCTGTCTTGTTCGCTTTTTTTCTAATCTATCGATTTTAAAAATTTATAATAAAGAATTCCTAAAATCAAAATTTTTTGTCCTGGCCTCTTTAATTATCCCCAAAAGCTATCTTCTTCAGCTTGATCTGAAGAGAAGAGCCAAACTTCTTTGATTTTTCCGTCTTCAATACGGAAGAGGTCAATCCCGTTCATATTGAGTTCAGTACCATCAGCACGTGTTCCAAGAAAAGTAACATTGGCTGCGATTAAATCCTTATTGTCAGAAACCCAATTTGTTATCACCTTAAAGGTTCCATTAGTTTTCTCAGCAAATGTAGCCAGGTGAGTTCCTAGCTTGTCCTTACCAACAACTGTACCAGATATACTATGATTACCAGGTTGATGCCAGACAATATCGTCTGCCATAGTTTCAAAGACACCAGGAAAGTCACCAGCAATTAAAGCTTGGTTATAAGCATTGAAAATTTCTAAGTTTGTTGACATATATATTCTCCATTTCTTTTTTATGATATAATTGTAACAGTTACAAACAAAAAAACAAGTAGACACTTTTTTGATAGTTAGTATCAAAAGTAGTACTTTTATTGATACTAAAAGATAAATTTTTTTAAAAAAATAGAAAGAAGATATTTTATGACAAATAAAGTGAGTGAGTATGGTATTTGTCCATTTGCGACAACGCAGAGGGTTTTAACGGGGAAATGGGCACTGGTAATCATTTATCAGTTGAGTACGGGTACCAAACGATTTAAAGAATTGCAGAGATTATTGCCTGGGATTACTCAAACTATTTTGACCCGTCATCTCCGTCAATTAGAAAATGATAAGATTGTTCAACGAAAGGTCTATGCCGAAGTTCCACCACGAGTTGAGTACAGCTTAACCGAAATGGGGCAGGAATTCAGAGTTGTTTTAGATGCTGTCGAGAAATGGGGTCTATATTATATCAAGTTGCTAAATGCTAGTGAGATAAGCAACTGATAAGTCCTATAGAGGAAATGTATTTTCTGTTTAATTCCTTAATTAAAAGATAGTGAGGCAAACCAGTATTTTTCCAAACAATTTTCTTGAAACCCTTTCCCTCTTTTGATAGACTAGTATCTAGTTTTTGAAAAAAGGAGAAAGAAAATGAAAAAATTTGTTGCTGAGTTAATCGGTACGTTCATGCTTGTGTTCGTTGGGACAGGAGCTGTTGTTTTTGGAAATGGTCTTGATGGTCTTGGTCACCTAGGGATCGCCTTTGCCTTTGGTTTAGCCATCGTAGTTGCAGCCTACTCAATCGGAACTGTTTCAGGTGCTCACTTGAACCCAGCTGTTTCGATCGCTATGTTTGTTAACAAACGTTTGTCATCTTCAGAGCTTGTAAACTACATCCTTGGACAAGTAGTTGGAGCTTTCTTAGCATCTGCTTCTGTCTTCTTCCTCTTGGCAAACTCAGGTATGTCAACTGCTAGTCTTGGTGAAAATGCCTTGGCAAACGGTGTCACTGTCTTTGGTGGTTTCTTGTTTGAAGTCATTGCAACTTTCTTGTTTGTCTTGGTTATCATGACCGTAACTTCAGAAAGCAAGGGGAATGGCGCGATTGCTGGTTTGGTAATCGGTTTCTCCTTGATGGCGATGATTCTTGTCGGATTGAACATTACTGGCCTTTCAGTAAACCCAGCTCGTAGCTTGGCACCAGCTGTCTTGGTAGGTGGCGCAGCCCTTCGACAAGTTTGGATTTTCATCCTTGCACCAATCGCTGGTGGAGTTCTTGCAGCCCTCGTTGCAAAAAACTTCCTAGGAACAGAAGAATAATTGAAACTCAAAAAGCCTTGCCCCTCGTTTTGAGGAACAGGGCTTTTTCGTATCTGTTTATATTCAATGAAAATCAAAGAGCAAACTAGGGAACTAACCGCAGGTATACTTGAGTACAGCAAAGCGATGTTGACGCGGTTTAAAGAGTATTAGCGGTTGTCAATTTTCTCTGGATAAAGGTCGTGTTGGAAGAGGCGTTGTTCTGCCAAGCCTTCATACTTAGTTCCTGGCTTACCGTAGTTGTAGTAGGGGTCAATTGAAATGCCACCGCGCGGAGTGAATTTTCCCCAAACCTCCAAATAGCGAGGGTCTAGCAAGTTGACCAAGTCTTTCCCAATGGTGTTGATACAGTTTTCGTGGAAATCTCCGTGGTTTCGGTAGCTAAAGAGGTAGAGTTTGAGGGATTTTGACTCGACACAGAGCTTGTCAGGGATGTAGGAAATATAGATAGTTGCAAAGTCTGGCTGAGCGGTAATAGGGCAAAGCGAGGTAAATTCAGGGCAGTTAAATTTGATAAAATAGTCATTTTCCACATGACGATTGTCAAAGGATTCGAGGACTTCTGGTTGATACTCGAAAATGTAGTTGGTTTCTTTGTTGCCCAGTAGGCTTAGATTTTTCATTTCTTCTTGTTGTGACATGATTTTTTCTTTCTAATCTTAAACACCACGTTGGTTATCGTAGAGGAGGGTATGCAGTTGAGGAAGGACGCGGACATTGCCCCAGCTATCGTCAGTAGCGACGCGTTCCCAGAGTTCTTTGAGTCGGTCTAGTTGGTCTTGGACAATATTGCCTGTGGCCTTGGGTTCAGGATTTCCAGCCGATAAGAAGAGGACATCTGGTTGGTAGCGTTCTTGAATCCCTCTGGCAAAGGCCAAATCTGCATCGTCAAAGACAGGGATTTTAAAGGTGACCTTGTCTGGATCCAGTTGGGAAACGATAAAGTCCAAGGTCTCAAAGTTGACTTCCATCTTGGATGAAGGAGGTTTGGGACTCAGAGTAACCTGGTCGATGTCTTTCAACCAATTTTGCCAGCGAGAACCTTGAGTTTCAACAGCCAGAGTGACACCACGTTCCTTGAGCTTGGTGACCAATTCAGCCATGTTGGCTGCTAGGATAGCAGGATTTCCCCCAGACAGGGTGACGTAGTCGTAGCTTCCTAGTTTATCCAAGGCAGCAATGACCTCGTCAGCAGTCATGCGAGTTGGTTTTTCAGAACCATCCCAAGTAAAGGCAGAGTCGCACCAGTCGCAGTGGTAGTCGCAACCAGCAGTGCGGACAAACATGGTTTTCTGCCCGATAGCACGACCTTCACCTTGAAAAGTTGGGCCGAAAATTTCTAGAACTGGTAGTTTGAGGACACGTTCCCTAGTCATCTAACCACTCCCGTCTAAACTCTGCAAAAGCAGTCGGAGTCTCATAGAGGCGAACGTATTCCAAACGGAGATCACGTTCGTCTGGCAACTCTTGGTTCATGGTTTGGAAAATCCAGTAAACCATATTTTCAGCAGTCGTGTTCATATAAGGCAAAGTCTCATTGAGATAGCGATGATCCAAGTGGGGTTCTAAGTAGTTCTTGTAGATCGCTTTGATATCTCCGAAATCGTAGGTCATGCCACGTTCATCTAAAAAACCACTGACAGCAATCTGCAGATGATAGGTGTGGCCGTGCAAGGATTTGCATTTTCCCTCATAGTGAAAGAGGTGGTGGGCAGCATCGAAGGTAAACTCTTTTGATACCAAGGTTCTGTGAGGATTGTAGACAAGAGACTCCCCAGTTTCCTGTTTGATTTCTTTGGGTGCAAAAAACATTAGTCCTCTCCTTTCTGTGAGAGATAAACATCTAAACCATGTTGACGTAGGTGGCAGGCTGGGCAATCTCCACAGCCACTTCCGATAATCCCGTTGTAGCAGGTTAAGGTCTTTTCACGAACATAGTCAAAGGCACCGAGTTGGTCAGCTAATTCCCAAGTTTCAGCTTTGTCTAGCCACATGAGAGGTGTTTGGATAACAAAGTCGTAATCCATAGCAAGGTTGAGGGTGACATTGAGGGATTTGACAAAGACATCTCGACAATCGGGGTAGCCTGAGAAGTCTGTCTCGCAGACACCTGTTACGATATCTTTAATACCTCGTTGCTTAGCAAGAACTGCCGCAAAGGATAGAAAGAGGTGGTTGCGACCGTCAACAAAGGTATTGGGAACCTCTCCCTCTTTTTGCTCAATCTCTAGATCAGAGGTCAGGGCATTTTCAGTGATTTGCCCCAGCAGAGACATATCTAGGATATGATGACGAATCCCCTGTTCCTTAGCGATTTCTCTAGCGACTTGAATTTCGAGATGATGGCGTTGACCGTAGGCAAAGGTAACGGCTTCGACCGTTTCATAGTGTTCTTTAGCCCAAAAGAGGCAGGTTGTAGAATCTTGACCGCCACTAAAGACGACCAAGGCTGATTGACGTTTCATAGTACTCCTTCCAAAATGGGAAATGTTCAGAGCACGCAAAAAGCTCCCTTGAGGGAGCTAAAAAATACCAAGTAGAGGTTTTTTTTAGCGATGGCATGTCCCAAACATCGTAATATTCTACATACAGTCTAGCATATTTTTTGAAAAATGGCAAAGGACAAGAAAAAAGAGACCAAAGCAAGTACTTGGTCTCTCAGTTGATTAGCTCAATTCAGCAACGATGGCCTTGATTTGTTCTGCGGTGTGAACACCAGCAACTTGTTTGACAACTTGGCCGTCTTTTTTGAAGAGAAGAGTTGGGATAGACATGATTCCAAAAGCACGAGCTGTGTTTGGATTTTCATCCACGTCCATTTTAACGATTTTCAAAACATCTTCTGAAAGCTCTTCAGACAATTTGTCCAAGATTGGACCTTGCATACGACATGGACCACACCAAGTTGCCCAGAAGTCTACCAAGACCAAACCGTCTTTTGTTTCTTGTTCGAATGTTGCATCTGTAATTGCTTTTACCATTGTATTTCTCCTTTTTTTAGTTATATTGGCTTAAATCTTGTTTCATGAGATAGAAGAAGACATCTCCATAAGTCCCATGGTAGTCCAAATCATGACCGTTGTAAGTTAATTTTTGGACAGGGTAGTAGTCTGCGACGCCGATAAGGCAAGCTTGTTGTGAACGATCAAAATCTTCATAAGACTCGAAAGTTACAGTTCTTTCATTCTTGCTGGCATCTAGATAGGTAATTTCAATCATGTTTAAAACTCCTTTGTTTAATGATGACTTTATTTTACTCCTTGTAAAAGAGAATGTCAAGAAAAAATGATTGCGCACGCAACTTTTTTTAAAAAATCATCTTAAATTAAGAAATCCAAACCAGTTTCCAAGCTTGCTTCGACAGCCTTTTGTAGAAAGGCCAGTGTTTTTTGCCCATCACTTGTCAGGCAGATAAAGCTAGAGCGTCTATCCTGATCACAACACCTGCGACTAAGCAGACCGCAATTTTTAGCTTCCAAGCGAGCCACCATCCGAGAAACAGCGCTTGGGCTCAGATGAAGCTTATCTGGCAGGTCAATCTGGCGTAGAGATTTTTCTTGGGCCAAGTCCAGATAGTAGAGCAGGTAGAACTCTTTCAAGGTCAGACTTTGCTCGCTCTGCTGGGCAATTGTCTCTTCCAAGAGACTTTCAATTTCTTTCTGACGCCGATTGAAGTCAAACCATTTTTCCAAATAGGTCATAGTATCTCCTTTCTTTTTAGAGTTATAAATAGAAGAAAGTCCATTTACGGACAGTCTCTGCATCACAAGATGATTGCGCATGCAATAATTATACTACTTTTCAAAAGAGCTGGCAAGAAGGACGCTGGCATCTTTTATCCTAAATTACACTGTTTTCACAAGTCAAGAATTGTTTGTATCCCCTTTCCATTTCTAATTTTCATTATCCTTTGTGCATTTCCTTGAAATTTTCTGAAAAAAGAGTAAACTGGTATGCAAGAAGTCTATTTCGTGGAGTATAGGATGAAATTATATGTTCAATTAATGATTCTCTTTGTGATTTCTCTAATCGGAGAGGGGATTTCCAGTTTCTTTCATTTGCCCATACCAGGCAGTATTATCGGTTTGATTATTCTTTTTCTAGCCCTACAATTCAAGTGGTTGAGAACCAGGCATGTCAACATGGTGGGGAATTTCTTGCTGGCCAATATGACCATTCTCTTTTTGCCGCCAGCAGTGGGAATCATGGAAAAGTTTGATGTGATTGCTCCCTATCTTTTGCCCATTGTTTTGATTGTCTTTTTTGCAGCTGTTATCAATATTATCCTTATAGCCTTGGTAGTTCAGTTCATCAAGAGACGGTTTGAGGGAGATTATGAGAAAGGAGATGCCAAATGAGTGAATTTGTTTCCAATCCCCTGTTTGGGCTGGCCCTGTCTATCCTAGCTTATCTAGTAGGAATGCTGATTTACAGACGTTTTCCCCATCCATTGACAACGCCCTTGCTTTTGTCAGCTGTTTTCATTATCATCTTTCTAAAGGTGACGGGGATTTCTTACCAAGATTACTACCAAGGTGGGGTTTATTTGAACAACTTGATTGTCCCATCGACCGTGGCTCTAGGGATTCCGCTTTATAAGAGTTTTCATCTGATGAAGCACCATGCTCGGAGTATTCTCTTTGGTAGTCTGTTAGCAGTAGTTGTCAATACCTCTTTCACAGCCCTTGTAGCTAAGATTTTTGGGATGGACTTTTTCCTAGCCATTTCTCTCTTTCCCAAGTCAGTAACAACTGCCATGGCAGTGGGAATCACAGAAAAATTGCAAGGTCTGACCACCGTGACCTTGGTGGTTGTAGTGGCGACTGGGATTTTAACCAGTGTCATCGGCCCAACCCTTTTGAAGTGGTTGAAAATTGACGATCCAGTAGCTGTTGGTCTTTCCCTTGGAGGAACAGGCCACGCAGTTGGAACAGGAACAGCCTTCCGATACGGTTCTGTAGCAGGAGCCATGGGTGGCTTGGCTATCGGTGTCACCGGTATTCTCTATGTCTTTGTCAGCCCTATTGTAGCCAGTTTGATATTGAGTTAAATCAAAACCCAGCTTTTTAGCTGGGCATTTTTTATTGCAAATTAACCTTGTTTTTCAAGATATAGTAGGTTCCGAGGTAAAAAATAGCTATGAATATGAGTTCTTCAACAATGCCTACGCTTGCTCCCATATAGAAATTATCATTAAATCCTGCAAGTGAATTGATATAGAAGTTAGTACTGGTATTGAAGAAGACTTCTATAATTCCAATGACGATTTGGATACCAATGTAGGCTGCAACAGCGAGTGCTGTACGGTATTCATTGAACAGTTGTCCAATGGAAATGGCCAAGTAGATGCAGAGGATACCTGAAATAGTATTTAGTAGGAAGGATAAGACAGTAAGACTAAAGCCGGTAAAATGTTCTCCAACAAATGACAGAAGAGTAGAAAGTTGAACTTCATTAGAATTTGTTGACAATAACATAATATAGACACATAGGAGTAAGACAGCAGTGCTAATCAACGACCAGATAAAGGCACCGATTAGTTTGGCTGTGATGATATGGTGTTCAGAAACTGGCAAGGTTAAAGTCAGATAGCCTTGTCGGTCATAGACACTTCCTTTGAATCGTTTAATAATCAAGAAGATAGTTGAAATCACAAGTGTAACCATCAAACCACCAAAGACAGTAGATAGAAAAACAAGTAGAACAGATAGATTTTTTTCAGGTAATTTTATTAAGGATTGTGTCTGAATTCCAATAAGAACAGAGAGGAAGAGAACAGCAGCGTAGAGGGCTAAATACCACTTGTTAACATTTTTAAATTCGTAGCGAACTAAATTCCAAAACATAATAATCTCCTTTGCTTAGGCCTTAAATTCCTGACGGAAGAGTTGGTCAATGGATTCACCAGACTCATAGCGAATATCATCTACATTTCCTTGACGGACGACTTTTCCATCTTTGAGGAAGACAATTTCATCTAAGATTGGCTCGATATCAGAAATCAAGTGGGTAGAAATCAAAACCGTAGAAGTTGGGGAGTAGTTGTTGATAATGGTATTGAGGATATACTCACGGGCTGCTGGGTCTACACCTCCAATGGGTTCGTCCAGAACATAGAGACGAGCATCACGGCTCATAACCAAAATCAGTTGTACCTTTTCCTTGTTTCCTTTTGATAGTTTCTTGAGACGACTATTTTCATCAATGCCCAGGTCTGCAAGTAGATGATGGGCGCGTTCAAGATTGAAATCTTTATAGAAGGTCTTGAAGTAGGTTAGGGCTTCTTTGACCTTCATTTGCTCATTGAGATAGGTCGTATCTGGCAAATAAGCTACGATAGCCTTGGTTGCTGGACTTGGGTCCATATCGTTGATAAGGACGCGTCCTTGGTCTGGCTGCAAGAGGCCATTGATTAGTTTAATCAGGGTTGTTTTTCCTGAGCCGTTTGGTCCAAGGAGACCAACAATTTTTCCAGCTGGGATGTCAAGGGAAACATTTTCAAGGGCTGGGGTTGCTCCATAAGATTTGGATACATTTTCAAATGCTAGTAATGACATAGGCTTAAACTCCTTTAATATAATCGCCGACTACGCCTGGTAGTTCTTCTTTTTCATAGCCAAAATGGGTCATGGAGGAAACGAAGTGTTCCAATTCTTCTTCCGATAATTGTTTGCGTGATTGGGCGATCAGCTCCTTATCCTCAGTCACAAATCGTCCAGTTGTGCGCTTGCTGTAGACAAATCCTTCTCGTTCAAGGTCTGACAAGGCTCTTTGGATTGTGTTGGGATTGACACCCGCCTCGCTAGCGAGCTCTCTCACGGTTGGCAGTTGTTGATTGGGTTCCAGTGTATGGGAAACAATCTGAAGCTTGATTTTCTCCATAATCTGTAAATAGATGGGTTTTTTGTTGTCAAATGTCCAGGACATCTTGGTCTCCTTTCTTTTATCTCTTTGTCTTAATTAAATAATACAACAAAACAAAAAACTTGTCAAGCAAAAAGAAGAATTGTTTTGGGAATCGCTTAAAAAATGGTATAATGAAAAGAAAACGATAAGGAGGGAAAGGATGCGTTGTCCAAAATGTGGGACTACCAAGTCAAGTGTTATCGATAGTCGCCAAGCAGAAGAAGGGAACACTATTCGTAGAAGACGTGAGTGCGACGAATGTCAACACCGTTTTACAACCTACGAACGGGTAGAAGAAAGAACCTTAGTGGTTGTTAAAAAAGATGGCACACGGGAACAGTTCTCCAGAGATAAAATCTTTAATGGGATTATCCGCTCAGCCCAGAAACGTCCTGTGTCAAGTGATGAAATCAACATGGTAGTCAATCGTATCGAACAGAAACTCCGTGGTCGAAATGAAAATGAAATTCAAAGTGAGGACATTGGTTCACTCGTCATGGAGGAGTTGGCTGAGTTGGATGAGATTACATATGTGCGTTTTGCCAGTGTCTATCGTAGTTTTAAGGATGTCAGTGAGTTAGAGAGCTTGCTCCAACAAATCACCCAGTCCTCTAAAAAGAAAAAGGAAAGATAAATGAAGCCAATTGACCGTTTTTCTTATCTAAAGAATAATCGGGTGTCGCAAGATACCTCATCTCTGGTACAGTGCTACCTCCCGATTATCGGTCAGGAGGCACTGAGCCTTTATCTTTATACCATTAGTTTTTGGGACAATGGCAGAAAGGAATACCTCTTTTCAAGCATTCTCAATCATCTCAACTTTGGGATGGATAGACTGATAAAATCCCTGAAAATCCTATCTGCTTTCAATCTCTTGACCCTCTATCAAAAGGGGGATGTTTATCAGCTAGTCCTCCATGCTCCTCTATCTAGTCAGGACTTCTTGGAGCATCCTGTTTATCGCAGACTTTTGGAGAAAAAGATTGGCGATGCAGCTGTGGAGGATTTGAAAGATGAAAGTGCTGAGGGAGAAGAAATACCTGTCTCACTCAATCAAGTCTTTCCAGAATTGGCAGAACTGGGAAGTCAAGAAGACCTTGGTCTCAAGAAGAAAGTGGCCAACGATTTTGACTTAGACCATTTTCGTCAGCTTATGGCTCGAGATGGGCTTCGTTTTGCGGATGAGCAGTCCGATGTCTTAAACCTCTTTGCCATTGCCGAGGAGAAGAAATGGACTTGGTTTGAGACCTATCAACTGGCCAAGTCAACAGCTGTTTCCCATGTTATTTCAACCAAACGCATGCGGGAAAAAATTGCTCAAAAACCTGTTTCCTCTGACTTTAGTCCTAAGGAAGCAACCATTATCAAGGAAGCAAAAAGTAAAACTGCCCTGCAGTTCTTGGCAGAAATCAAGCAAACACGCAAGGGGGCCATTACCCAAACAGAAAGAGAACTCTTGCAACAAATGGCTGACTTGGGCTTGCTGGACGAAGTCATCAATATCATTCTCTTGTTGACCTTTAATAAGGTTGATTCGGCAAATATCAATGAGAAATATGCCATGAAGGTAGCTAATGACTATGCCTATCAAAAGATTCATTCGGCAGAAGAGGCAGTTCTTCGGATCCGTGAGCGTGGGCAAAAGAGTCAGGCTCAAAAGACTAGTAAACCCGGTCCTGCCAAGTCCAATGTACCCAAGTGGAGCAATCCAGATTATAAAAATGAAACCAGCGAGGAAACTCGTCTGGAACTAGAACGTAAGAAACAAGAACTATTAGCTCGATTAGAAAAAGGAGGAGATTAGATGGAAAGTGTCGGAGACGTACTCAAACGTCAACCTAGCCGTTTTCATTATCAAGATTTGGTCCAGAAAATCATGAAGGACCCTGATGTTGCGGCCTTTATCCAGCAGGAATCCCTTACTCCAGAGGAATTAAATCGCAGTATCTCCAAGTTTAATCAGTACATTACCGAGCGCGACAAGTTTCTCCGTGGGGATATGGATTATATTGCCAAAGGCTACAAGCCGATTTTGGTTATGAATCATGGCTATGCGGATGTTTCTTACGAAGAAACTCCTGAACTAATCGCGGCGGAAAAAGAAGCGGCTATTAAGAATCGTCTCAAGTTAATCAATCTGCCAGCTAGTCTCAGGAAAGCTAGTCTAGCTCAAGTTGACTTGGATGATTTGGGTCGCTTGCCAGTTTTTGAGAAGCTATTAGCCTTCGTGGAGCAATATCCAGCTATTCGAAAAGGTCTTTACCTATATGGAGATTTTGGTGTGGGTAAAAGTTTTATGGTGGCTGCCTTAGCCCATGATTTATCAGAAAAACGTGGTGTTTCATCCACTCTCCTCCACTATCCTAGCTTTGTTATAGATGTCAAAAATGCTATCGGTGATGGCAATGTTAAGACCTTGGTGGATGAGCTTAAGCTTTCTGAAGTCTTGATTTTAGATGATATTGGTGCCGAGCAATCAACACCTTGGGTGCGTGACGAAATCCTGCAGGTCATTCTCCAATATCGGATGCAGGAAGATTTACCGACCTTTTTCACATCCAACTTCGACTTTGAAGATTTGGAGAAGCATTTCGCTAAAGGAAAGCATGGAAATGACGAAATCTGGGAAGCCAGACGAGTCATGGAACGCATCCGTTATTTGGCTGAGGAGACTCGTTTAGAAGGAGTAAACCGTCGATGACAGAAACAATCAAATTAATGAAGGCTCACACTTCAGTGCGCAGATTTAAGGAGCAAGCTCTTCCTCAGGAAGACTTGACTGAAATCCTGACAGCAGCCCAGATGGCCTCGTCTTGGAAGAATTTCCAATCCTACTCTGTGATTGTGGTACGAAGTCAAGAGAAGAAAGATGCCTTGTATGAATTGGTGCCTCAAGAAGCCATTCGCCAGTCTGCTGTTTTTCTTCTCTTTGTCGGAGATTTGAACCGAGCGGAAAAGGGAGCTCAGCTTCATACTGATTCATTCCAACCTCAAGGTGTAGAAGGTCTCTTGATTAGTTCAGTCGATGCGGCTCTTGCTGGTCAAAATGCCCTGCTGGCAGCTGAAAGCTTGGGCTATGGTGGTGTGATTATCGGTTTGGTTCGATACAAGTCAGAAGAAGTAGCAGAGCTCTTTAACCTGCCTGACTACACCTATCCTGTCTTTGGGATGGCACTAGGTGTGCCAAATGAAGAACATGAAGTCAAACCTCGATTGCCATTGAATCAGGTGGTATTTGAGGAAGAATACCGAGAACAGTCAACTAATGCAATCGAAGCTTATGACCGTGTACAGGCTGACTATGCTGGGGCGCGTGCAACCACAAGCTGGAGTCAGCGTCTAGCAGAACAGTTTGGTCAAGCAGAACCAAACTCAACTAGAAAAAATCTTGAACAGAAGAAGTTATTGTAGAAAGTGAGAAATTATGGCCCTACCAACTATTGCCATTGTAGGACGTCCCAATGTTGGGAAATCAACCCTATTTAATCGGATCGCTGGTGAGCGAATCTCCATTGTAGAGGATGTCGAAGGCGTGACACGTGACCGTATCTATGCGACGGGTGAGTGGCTCAATCGTTCCTTTAGCATGATTGATACAGGAGGAATCGATGATGTCGATGCTCCTTTCATGGAACAAATCAAGCACCAGGCAGAAATTGCCATGGAAGAAGCCGATGTTATCGTTTTTGTCGTGTCTGGTAAGGAAGGAATTACCGATGCAGACGAATACGTAGCTCGTAAGCTTTATAAGACCCACAAACCAGTTATCCTCGCAGTTAACAAGGTGGACAACCCTGAGATGCGAAATGATATCTATGATTTCTATGCTCTCGGTTTGGGTGAACCATTGCCTATCTCATCTGTCCATGGTATCGGTACAGGGGATGTGCTAGATGCCATCGTAGAAAATCTTCCAAACGAATATGAGGAAGAAAATCCAGATGTCATTAAGTTTAGCCTGATTGGTCGTCCAAACGTTGGAAAATCAAGCTTGATCAATGCTATCTTGGGAGAAGACCGTGTCATTGCTAGTCCCGTTGCTGGAACAACTCGTGACGCTATTGATACCCACTTTACAGATACAGATGGTCAAGAGTTTACTATGATTGATACAGCTGGTATGCGTAAATCTGGTAAGGTTTATGAAAATACCGAGAAGTACTCTGTCATGCGTGCCATGCGTGCTATTGACCGTTCAGATGTGGTCTTAATGGTCATCAATGCGGAAGAAGGCATTCGTGAATACGATAAGCGTATCGCAGGATTTGCCCATGAAGCTGGTAAAGGAATGATTATTGTGGTCAACAAGTGGGATACACTTGAAAAAGATAACCACACTATGAAAAACTGGGAAGAAGATATTCGTGAGCAGTTCCAGTACCTGCCTTATGCACCGATTATCTTTGTATCAGCCTTGACCAAGCAACGTCTCCACAAACTTCCTGAGATGATTAAGCAAATCAGCGAAAGTCAAAACACACGTATTCCATCAGCTGTCTTGAACGATGTGATTATGGATGCTATTGCCATCAACCCAACACCTACAGACAAAGGAAAACGTCTTAAGATTTTCTATGCGACCCAAGTGGCAACTAAACCACCAACCTTTGTTATCTTTGTCAACGAAGAAGAACTCATGCACTTTTCTTACCTGCGTTTCTTGGAAAATCAAATCCGCAAGGCCTTTGTCTTTGAAGGAACACCAATCCATCTCATCGCAAGAAAACGTAAATAAAAAAGTAGAATCTGGAATGACATTTCCAGATTTTTTTGATAGAATGAAGTTGAAGAAAACGCTATCAAAAAGAGGTGTCGATGATGGAACATTTGTTTAAATTCTTACTTTTAGCACCTTACTTTTATTTTGATAACTGGATTGAAAAGGCTAACAGAAATAGTAAATTTTTCCCAATTTTTTACTATTTTTACTGGGTTTACATCCCCCTCTATTCTCTTTTTAGCCTTGCTTGGACAGTTGTTTCAGTTCTGTTTTTCAATATCGTCTTGAGAAATGTGACAGATATCAAGTTTTGGGGCATTTGGTTTCTTTTTATTATGCTAGCTATTGGTATGAATTGGTTAACTTATTCCTGTTTCAGAAAAATGTTTCGCTTGAGACGGGAGCTAGGGAAGTCTAAAGGAGGCAAGCATTGATTTATATTGGTAATAACATTTAATAGAACGAAACTAAAGAAAACAATTTCAAAGAGGAGGTGTCGATGATGAGATTGTCCTTTAATTGGTTTCATTTGATACTCTTATTTCCTTGCTTTTACTTTTTTTATTGGATAGACAATGCTGACAGAAACAGTAAAATTTTCCCCATCTTCTACTATTTTTACTGGATTTATATTTCCCTTTTAGCTCTGTTTAGCTTGGATATGACAATTTTTTCATTCTTATTTTTCCCTTTTGTTCTAAATCATGAATCAGATGCTAGTACTTGGGGTGTTTGGTTGCTTTTGATAGTCTTATCTCTAGGCAGTGACTGGTTAGACTATATCTTTTTCAAAAACATGTTTCGCTTGAGACGGGAACTAGGACAATCTAAAGGCGAAAGGCATTGATTTATATGGTTTTTATTGATAGGAGGTGGCTTATGGCACATCTAAAATCATTTATTACACGCTATTCTAAGGTCTATATTGGTTTAGTTCTGTTGATCTGGATTGCTTTCTTCTTTGTTCCTTGGGATAAACCAGTTCTGGGAATATCTATCAATCTCTTAATCATGCAGAAAGTTTTACTAGTTTTTGGAATTCTGTCTATTTTGATGGCCTTGCTGTCCAAGAAAGTCAGTCTCTTTGTTTTTGGATTGATCTGCTGTTTTTCTCTTTGGATTAATCTATTTATCCTATTTGCTATTTTGCCAATTTTTGGCAATTAAAGTATCGTAAAAGTCAGAGAGGTTAGCTTGGAAACTAGCCTCTTTTTCC
Organism: bacterium; assembly: GCA_905221155.1. GTDB lineage: Bacteria > Bacillota > Bacilli > Lactobacillales > Streptococcaceae > Streptococcus. The sequence goes on from CAJNCB010000001.1 coordinate 73,821, forward strand.
TTTTCAAAATGGGGATTCTTCCTTGAAAATAATCAGTAATTGTGCTAAAATTAAAAGAACATTCTAAAATATTCGGAATTTAAAGTAAGGAAAAACATGGCTAATATTTTAAAAACAATTATCGAAAATGATAAAGGAGAAATCCGTCGTCTGGAAAAGATGGCTGACAAGGTTTTCAAATACGAAGACCAAATGGCTGCTTTGACTGACGACCAACTAAAAGCAAAAACAGTTGAATTTAAAGAACGTTATCAAAATGGAGAATCACTGGATTCATTGCTTTATGAAGCATTTGCGGTTGTCCGTGAAGGTGCCAAACGTGTCCTAGGTCTCTTCCCTTATAAGGTTCAGGTCATGGGGGGAATCGTTCTTCACCATGGTGACGTGCCAGAGATGCGTACAGGGGAAGGAAAAACCTTGACTGCGACTATGCCCGTATACCTCAATGCCCTTTCAGGTAAAGGGGTTCACGTAGTTACGGTCAATGAATATCTGTCAGAACGTGACGCGACTGAGATGGGTGAATTGTACTCATGGCTTGGTTTGTCAGTAGGGATTAACTTGGCTGCCAAATCTCCAATGGAGAAAAAAGAAGCCTATGAGTGTGATATTACTTACTCAACCAACTCAGAAATCGGATTTGACTATCTTCGTGACAACATGGTCGTTCGCGCTGAAAACATGGTACAACGTCCGCTTAACTATGCCTTGGTCGATGAGGTTGACTCTATCTTGATTGACGAGGCCCGTACACCTTTGATCGTATCAGGTGCTAATGCAGTTGAAACTAGTCAGCTCTACCACATGGCAGACCACTATGTAAAATCTTTGGACAAAGACGACTATATCATCGATGTACAGTCTAAAACCATTGGTTTGTCTGATTCAGGGATTGACAAGGCTGAAAGCTACTTCAAACTTGACAACCTCTATGACATCGAAAACGTAGCTCTGACTCACTTTATCGATAACGCCCTTCGTGCTAACTATATCATGCTTCTCGATATTGACTATGTGGTGAGCGAAGAGCAAGAAATCTTGATTGTTGACCAATTTACAGGTCGTACCATGGAAGGTCGTCGTTATTCTGATGGATTGCACCAAGCTATTGAAGCTAAAGAAGGTGTGCCAATTCAGGATGAAACCAAGACATCTGCCTCAATCACTTACCAAAACCTTTTCCGTATGTACAAGAAATTGTCTGGTATGACGGGTACAGGTAAGACTGAGGAAGAAGAATTCCGTGAAATTTACAACATTCGTGTTATTCCAATCCCAACAAACCGTCCTGTTCAACGTATTGACCACTCAGACCTTCTTTATGCAAGTATCGAGGCTAAGTTTAAGGCGGTTGTCGAAGACGTTAAGGCTCGTTACCAAAAAGGTCAGCCTGTCTTGGTTGGTACAGTAGCGGTTGAAACTAGTGACTACATTTCTAAGAAATTAGTCGCAGCTGGCGTTCCTCACGAAGTCTTGAATGCCAAAAACCACTATAAAGAAGCTCAAATCATCATGAATGCTGGTCAACGTGGTGCTGTTACCATCGCAACCAACATGGCTGGTCGTGGTACCGACATTAAGCTTGGTGAAGGGGTTCGCGAATTGGGTGGACTTTGTGTTATTGGTACAGAACGCCATGAAAGCCGTCGTATCGACAATCAGCTTCGTGGACGTTCAGGTCGTCAAGGAGACCCAGGTGAGTCACAATTCTACCTATCTCTTGAAGATGACTTGATGAAACGTTTTGGTTCTGAACGATTGAAGGGAATCTTTGAACGTCTCAACATGTCTGAAGAGGCAATTGAGTCTCGTATGTTGACACGTCAGGTTGAAGCAGCGCAAAAACGTGTTGAAGGAAATAACTACGATACCCGTAAACAAGTCCTTCAATACGATGATGTCATGCGTGAACAACGTGAGATTATCTACGCTCAACGTTACGACGTCATCACTGCAGATCGTGACTTGGCACCTGAAATTCAGGCTATGATCAAACGTACGATTGGTCGTGTCGTTGATGGTCATGCGCGTGCCAAACAAGATGAAAAACTAGAAGCAATTTTGAACTTTGCTAAGTACAACTTGCTTCCAGAAGATTCTATCACGATAGAAGACTTGTCTGGCTTATCTGATAAGGCTATTAAGGAAGAACTCTTCCAACGTGCCTTGCAAGTTTACGATAGTCAGGTTTCAAAATTACGCGATGAAGAAGCAGTGAAAGAGTTCCAAAAAGTCTTGATTCTACGAGTGGTAGATAACAAGTGGACAGATCATATCGATGCCCTTGATCAATTGCGTAACGCGGTTGGACTTCGTGGTTATGCTCAGAACAACCCTGTTGTTGAGTATCAGGCGGAAGGTTTCCGTATGTTTAATGACATGATTGGTTCGATTGAGTTTGATGTGACACGCTTGATGATGAAAGCACAAATTCATGAACAAGAAAGACCACAAGCAGAACACCATATCAGTACAACAGCGACTCGTAATATCGCTGCCCACCAAGCAAATATGCCTGAAAATCTGGATTTGAGCCAGATTGGACGGAATGAACTTTGCCCATGTGGTTCTGGTAAGAAGTTTAAAAACTGTCACGGTAAAAGACAATAAAATGAGATAGTTTAGAGGCGGATACCTTGTGAAAAGTAAATTTTTACTTGGTATCCGTTTGCTTTATAAGGAGATGAGTTATGGTATTTACAGCAAAAAGTCCTAAAATTAATATTGAAGAAGTTCGTGCCTTATCAAAATTGGAAGGTCAAGCTTTGGAGAGAAAATCACAGCGCGATCAAGAGCTAGAAGCCATTATACGTGGAGAAGACCAGCGGATTCTATTGGTAATCGGGCCATGCTCATCTGACAATGAAGAAGCTGTTCTTGAGTACGCTAAGCGTTTGGCAGTCCTACAAGAAGAAGTAGTAGACCGTATCTTTATGGTTATGCGTGTTTATACTGCCAAACCCCGTACCAACGGAGATGGCTATAAGGGATTGATTCACCAGCCTAACACGGCAGAAGCACCTAGTCTCATCAACGGAATCAAAGCCGTTCGACATCTTCATTATCGTGTCATCACGGAAACAGGTATGACGACAGCTGATGAAATGCTTTATCCTGAAAATCTTCCGCTTGTGGATGATTTGATTTCTTACATGGCGGTTGGTGCTCGTTCAGTTGAAGACCAGCAACACCGCTTTGTGGCCAGTGGAGCAGATTTCGCGACTGGTTTTAAAAATCCAACCTCTGGAAATCTCAATGTCATGTTTAATGGGATTTATGCTGCTCAAAATAAACAAAGTTTCCTTTTCCTAGGAAAAGAGGTGGAAACAACTGGGAACCCGCTTTCGCACGCTATTCTTCGTGGAGCGACCAATGAGTATGGTAAGAATATTCCCAACTACTACTATGATAATTTGATGGATACCATTGCCCAGTATGAGAAAATGGGCTTGGAAAATCCCTTTATCATTGTGGACACTAATCATGACAACTCTGGTAAGCAATATATGGATCAGATTCGAATTGTCCGCCAGACCTTGATTAACCGTGATTGGAATGAAAAAATCAAACAGTACGTTCGTGGCTTTATGGTTGAGTCTTATCTAGAAGACGGCCGTCAAAACGAACCAGAAGTATTTGGCAAGTCTATCACAGACCCTTGCCTTGGCTGGGAAAATACAGAAGCTCTTGTCAGAGAAATCTACCAAACGCTAGGAGAATAAGATGGCATTTATTGAAAAAGGTCAAGAAATCGATATTGAAGCAATCAAGGCAGAAACCCAATTGTCTGCGGAAGCCTTGCGACTGAAGGAGCGTCGTGATAGAGAATTGGCAGACATTATTTCAGGAGAAGATGACCGTATCCTTTTGGTGATTGGTCCTTGCTCTTCTGATAATGAAGAGGCTGTCTTGGAATATGCCCGCCGTTTATCTGCCTTGCAGAAGAAGGTAGCGGACAAGATTTTCATGGTTATGCGTGTTTATACTGCCAAACCTCGTACTAACGGAGACGGCTATAAAGGTTTGGTTCACCAACCAGATACTTCTAAGGCTCCAAGTCTGATTAACGGTTTGCAGGCTGTGCGCCAGTTGCACTACCGCGTGATTACAGAGACAGGTTTGACAACGGCAGATGAGATGCTTTATCCGTCAAATCTGGTCTTGGTAGATGATTTGGTCAGCTACCATGCTGTGGGGGCTCGTTCTGTGGAAGACCAAGAGCACCGTTTTGTGGCTTCAGGAATTGATGCACCAGTGGGGATGAAAAATCCAACCTCAGGAAATCTTGGGGTTATGTTTAACGGTATCTATGCCGCTCAAAATAAACAGACCTTCCTCTTCCATGGTCAAGAAGTTGAGACTTCAGGAAATCCCTTAGCTCACGTCATTCTTCGTGGCGCAGTTAATGAATATGGGAAAAACGAGCCTAACTTCTACTATGAGACTTTGCTAAATGCCATTGAACGCTATGAAGCCATGGGACTTGAAAATCCTTTTATTCTCATTGATACCAACCATGATAACTCAGGAAAGCAATATATGGAGCAAATTCGAATTGTTCGCCAGACTTTGCAAAATCGTGATTGGAATGAGAAGATTAAAAAGACAGTTCGAGGCTTTATGATTGAATCTTACCTAGCAGATGGTCGTCAAAATCAACCAGAGGTCTTTGGTTGCTCTATTACGGATCCTTGCTTGGGTTGGGAAAATACAGAGGCCTTGGTAGAAGAAATCTATGCTACCTTGACAAAATAAGTGAAAAGGATGGAGTTGGGGAATCTCAACTCCTTTTGATGAGAATGATAGTTGGACATGGAATTGACATCGAAGAATTAGCTTCGATAGAAAGCGCAGTTACACGACATGAAGGATTTGCCAAGCGCGTGCTGACCGCTAAGGAAATGGAGCGCTTCACTAGTCTCAAAGGGCGCAGGCAAATAGAATATTTAGCTGGTCGCTGGTCGGCTAAGGAGGCCTTTTCCAAGGCTATGGGAACTGGTATTGGCAAGCTCGGTTTTCAGGATTTGGAAGTTTTGAACAATGAACGCGGGGCGCCTTATTTTAGTCAGTCACCATTTTCAGGAAAGATTTGGCTGTCTATCAGCCATACAGATCAGTTCGTGACAGCCAGTGTCATTTTGGAGGAAAATCATGAAAGCTAGTCCACATAGACCAACCAAGGCTCTGATTCATCTGGGAGCTATTCGACAAAATATTCAGCAAATGGGGGCTCATATCCCTCAAGGAACGCTCAAATTTGCAGTAGTCAAGGCCAATGCCTATGGGCATGGGGCTGTTGCTGTTGCGACGGCGATTCAGGATGAAGTTGATGGCTTTTGCGTTTCCAATATTGATGAAGCCATTGAACTCAGACAGGCTGGACTCAGCAAGCGAATCCTCATTTTAGGAGTTTCTGAAATCGAAGCTGTTGCTCTAGCTAAAGAATACGACATCACCTTGACAGTGGCTGGACTGGAGTGGATTCAAGCACTCTTAGATAAGGAAGCGGACCTAACTGGATTGACAGTCCACCTTAAGATTGACTCAGGAATGGGACGGATTGGTTTTAGAGAGGCCGGTGAGGCTGAGCAGGCTCAAGTTTTGCTCCAACAACACGGTGCTCGTGTTGAAGGAATTTTTACCCACTTTGCTACTGCAGACGAGGAATCAGATGACTACTTTAATGCCCAGTTAGAACGGTTTAAAACTATTTTAACTAGTATGAAAGGTCTTCCAGAGCTGGTTCATGCTAGTAATTCGGCAACGACCCTTTGGCATGCAGAGACTATTTTTAATGCAGTGCGTATGGGAGACGCCATGTATGGCCTGAATCCAAGTGGAGAGGTTTTGGACCTGCCTTATGACCTGACACCAGCCTTGACCTTGGAATCTGCCCTGGTCCATGTCAAGACAGTGCCAGCCGGAGCTTGTATGGGCTATGGGGCGACCTATCAGGCGGATAGCGAGCAAGTCATCGCGACGGTACCAATTGGTTATGCGGATGGTTGGACACGTGACATGCAGAATTTCTCCGTCTTGGTAGATGGTCAAGCTTGCCCAATCGTCGGCAGGGTTTCGATGGACCAGATTACCATTCGTCTGCCTAAGCTTTATCCACTGGGAACCAAGGTAACCTTGATTGGTACCAACGGGGACAAGGAAATTACAGCTACTCAGGTAGCGATCTACCGTGGGACTATTAACTATGAGGTGGTTTGTCTTCTCAGCGACCGCATTCCGAGAGAATATTATTAAAAAGAAAGGAGTGGAGCATGAATCTACATCAACCCTTGCATGTCTTACCTGGTGTGGGACCAAAGTCAGCAGAAAAATACGCCAAACTAGGAATTGAAAATTTGCAAGACCTCTTGCTCTACTTTCCTTTCCGTTATGAAGACTTCAAAACTAAGCAAGTGCTGGAACTGGAAGACGGGGAGAAGGCAGTCCTATCTGGTCAAGTCGTGACTCCTGCCAGTGTTCAGTATTATGGATTTAAGCGCAATCGCCTGCGTTTTAGCCTCAAGCAGGGAGAAGTCGTTTTTGCGGTGAATTTCTTTAACCAGCCCTATCTAGCTGATAAGATAGAGTTGGGAGCAACCCTTGCTGTCTTTGGAAAATGGGACCGTGCTAAGGCTAGTTTGACTGGGATGAAGGTCCTGGCTCAGGTGGAAGATGACCTCCAGCCTGTTTATCGCTTGGCTCAGGGAATCAGTCAGGCCAGTCTGGTCAAGGTCATCAAGACGGCTTTTGATCAGGGACTGGACCTCTTGATTGAGGAAAATCTTCCCCAGTCTTTGCTGGACAAATACAAACTCATGTCCCGTTGTCAGGCTGTTCGTGCTATGCATTTCCCCAAGGATTTGGCAGAATACAAGCAAGCCCTTCGCCGTATCAAATTTGAGGAACTCTTTTATTTCCAAATGCAATTGCAGACGCTTAAGTCTGAAAATAGAGTTCAGGGAAGCGGTTTGGTTCTGGATTGGTCTCAGGAAAAAGTGACAGCTGTCAAAGAAAGCTTGCCTTTTGCCCTGACCCAAGCTCAGAAAAAGAGTTTGCAGGAAATTTTGACCGACATGAAGTCCGACCACCACATGAATCGTCTTTTGCAAGGGGATGTGGGGAGCGGAAAAACGGTAGTCGCTGGCTTGGCCATGTTTGCGGCGGTGACAGCTGGCTATCAGGCTGCTCTCATGGTGCCAACAGAAATCCTTGCAGAGCAACATTTTGAGAGTTTACAGAACCTCTTTCCAGACTTGAAACTGGCTCTTTTGACAGGTTCCTTGAAAGTTGCAGAAAAGAGAGAAGTCTTGGAGACTATTGCCAAGGGTGAGGCTGATTTGATTATCGGAACCCACGCTCTGATTCAGGATGGGGTGGATTATGCTCGCCTGGGCTTGATTATCATAGATGAGCAGCACCGTTTTGGTGTGGGGCAAAGGCGCATATTACGGAAAAAAGGCGACAACCCAGATGTCCTCATGATGACAGCGACTCCCATACCACGGACGCTGGCTATCACAGCCTTTGGCGATATGGATGTTTCCATTATTGACCAGATGCCAGCAGGGCGGAAGCCTATTGTGACGCGTTGGATCAAGCATGAGCAACTACCTCAGGTTTTGACTTGGTTAGAGGGGGAAATTCAAAAAGGTTCTCAAGCCTATGTCATCTCTCCCTTGATTGAAGAATCAGAAGCTCTGGATTTGAAAAATGCCATTGCCTTATCAGAGGAATTGACGGCTCATTTTGCTGGTAAGGCAGAAGTGGCTCTTCTACATGGTAAGATGAAGAGTGACGAAAAAGACCAGATTATGCAGGATTTCAAAGAGAGAAAGACAGATATTCTGGTTTCGACAACGGTTATCGAGGTTGGGGTTAATGTTCCAAATGCGGCAGTTATGATTATCATGGATGCCGATCGCTTCGGGCTTAGCCAACTTCACCAGCTCAGAGGTCGTGTCGGTCGGGGAGACAAGCAGTCCTATGCTGTTCTCATTGCCAATCCCAAGACGGATTCTGGGAAAGACCGCATGCGCATCATGACAGAAACCACCAATGGATTTGTCCTTGCGGAGGAAGATTTGAAAATGCGTGGTTCAGGTGAGATTTTTGGAACCAGACAGTCAGGTCTCCCAGAGTTCCAAGTGGCTGATATTATCGAGGATTTTCCGATTTTAGAAGAAGCCAGAAAGGTTGCTAGCTACATTAGTTCCATAGAAGGCTGGCAAGAGGATCTAGAGTGGCGCATGATTGCTCTTCATTTGGAAAAGAAAGAACATCTAGATTAATACTCTTCAAACCACGTTAACTTCGCCTTGGATTATATATGTAACTGACTTCGTCAGTCTTATCTACAACCTCAAAGCAGTGCTTTGAGCAACCTACGGCTAGTTTCCTAGTTTGCTCTTTGATTTTCATTGAGTATAAGCTTTCTATAAGGAAATCTTAAGCTAGCTTTCAGGTTTGGTCCTTATACTAGAGTCATCAAAAAGAAACGAGGACTCTCACATGACCGTAACGATTAAAGTAAATTACCAAACCACTTTCCAAAAGAAAGAAGCAAAAAACTGATATAAATAGAAGGAAGAAAGAGCGAAAATGCTCTTTTTTTTGTTTCTAAAACTACTTTCAGTCGATAGGTTTGAGGGAGGAGAATCTAAAATCTCTTTCTATTTATTCTTCTTTCTTGCATTGCTTTCTTAGATATGCTACAGTGGTGGTAGCGATTACAAAAATGAAGGAGCATGTTATGAAAAATCCAGCTTTGTTAGAAGAAATCAAGACTTATAAAGGACGGGATGAGGTTCCAGAAGACTTTGATGCTTTCTGGGATGAGAAAGTGAAAAAAGTTTCCACTCTTCCAGCCTACCAGTTGGAGGAGAGAGATTTCCACATTCCTCAAGTCAAGTGCTATGAATTAACCTTTGAAGGAACCAATGAAGGCAAGGTCTATGCACGCGTCGTTCTTCCAAAGAGTGACGAGAAGGTTCCGATAATCTTCCATTTCCATGGTTATATGGGACGTGGCTGGGACTGGGCTGACATGCTGGCCTTCACCGTAGCTGGTTACGGTGTTGTTTCCATGGATGTGCGGGGGCAGTCGGGTTACTCACAAGACAGCTTGCGTTCTCCTCTAGGAAATACGGTCAAGGGGCATATCATCCGTGGGGCTGTGGAAGGTCGGGATTACCTCTTTTATAAGGATGTTTATCTGGATATTTACCAGTTGGTTGAAATTGTTGCCAGTCTGTCTCAGGTTGATGAGAAGCGTCTTTCTAGCTATGGTGCCTCACAAGGAGGTGCTCTAGCTCTAGTTGCAGCAGCACTCAATCCTAGGATTCATAAAACAGTTGCCATTTATCCCTTCTTGTCAGACTTTAGACGAGTGCTTGAGATTGGTAATACTAGCGAGGCTTACGACGAGCTGTTCCGTTATTTCAAGTTTCACGACCCCTTCCACGAAACTGAGGAGGAAATCATGGCGACCCTTGCCTATATCGATGTGAAAAATCTTGCCCATCGTATCAAGGGTGAGGTTAAGATGATTACGGGCTTGGACGATGATGTTTGCTATCCTATTACCCAGTTTGCGATTTACAACCGGCTGACCTGTGATAAGGCCTATCGCATCATGCCTGAGTATGCTCACGAAGCCATGAATGTCTTTGTCAATGACCTAGTCTACAACTGGCTCTGTGGTAGTGAGATTCCTTTTAAATATGTGAAGTGATGAATGAGAGAGCCTAGTAGCTCTCTTTTTATAGTTCAGTAAAAATGTTTTAATATAGATGGTTCTCTGAAACTACTTTCAGAAACAGCTGTTCTATAAAATATTTTTGAAACTGAAATCTATTCTACCACAAAGTATTGAAAGCGCTTTAAAAATAATATATAATGAACTCATAAGAACAAAGAAAAGGAGGAAAGAGGATGCCACAGATTACTAAAGAAGCCTTGATTGCACAAATCAAAGATGGAATCATCGTTTCTTGTCAGGCCCTTCCTCACGAACCGCTCTATACAGAAGCGGGAGGAGTAATTCCCTTGCTGGTCAAAGCGGCTGAGCAAGGTGGAGCAGTCGGTATCCGAGCAAACAGTGTTCGTGATATCAAGGAAATCAAGGAGGTCACAAAACTTCCAATCATTGGGATAATTAAACGAGATTATCCACCACAAGAACCCTTCATCACTGCTACTATGAAAGAAGTTGATGAATTGGCAGAACTTGACATCGAGGTAATTGCTCTGGATTGTACCAAGCGTGAACGCTATGATGGTTTGGAGATTCAAGAGTTCATTCGTCAGGTTAAGGAAAAATATCCTAACCAGCTCTTGATGGCTGATACAAGTACTTTCGAAGAAGGATTGGCAGCTGTTGAAGCAGGAATTGACTTTGTCGGAACAACTTTATCAGGATACACATCTTACAGCCCAAAAGTGGATGGTCCCGATTTTGAATTAATCAAAAAACTCTGTGATGCCGGTGTAGATGTCATTGCAGAAGGAAAAATCCATACACCAGAACAAGCCAAACAAATCCTTGGATATGGAGTGCGAGGCATCGTTGTTGGTGGCGCTATTACTAGACCAAAAGAGATTACAGAACGCTTCGTTGCTGGTCTTAAATAACACAATCTCAAAAAAGAGGAGAGTGGTGGATGCGTCGGATGAAATGAAAACGTATACAAGTTCAATCTTACTCATTATCCAATATGGATACGCTTATCAATTAGGAGAATACAAATGAAATTCAGAAAACTAGCTTGTACAGTACTTGCGGGTGCTGCGGTTCTTGGCCTTGCTGCATGTGGTAATTCTGGCGGAAGTAAAGATGCTGGAAAATCTGGTAGCGATAGCGGAAAAACAGAAATCACTTGGTGGGCATTCCCAGTCTTCACTCAAGAAAAAACTGGTGACGGTGTTGGAACATATGAAAAATCAATCATCGAAGCTTTTGAAAAAGCAAATCCGGATGTAAAAGTGAAATTGGAAACCATCGACTTCAAGTCAGGTCCTGAAAAAATCACAACAGCTATCGAAGCAGGAACAGCTCCAGACGTACTTTTTGATGCACCAGGACGTATCATTCAATACGGTAAAAATGGTAAATTGGCTGAGTTGAACGACCTCTTCACAGACGAATTCGTCAAAGATGTTAACAACGAAAATATCGTACAAGCAAGTAAAGCTGGAGACAAAGCTTACATGTATCCAATTAGTTCAGCACCATTCTACATGGCTATGAACAAGAAAATGTTGGAAGAAGCTGGAGTTGCAAACCTTGTAAAAGAAGGTTGGACTACTGATGATTTTGAAAAAGTTTTGAAAGCACTTAAAGATAAAGGCTACACACCAGGTTCATTGTTCAGTTCTGGTCAAGGGGGAGACCAAGGAACACGTGCCTTCATTGCAAACCTTTATGGAGCTTCTGTAACAGATAAAGATGTAACAAAATATACAACTGATGATCCTAAATTCGTCAAAGGTCTTGAAAAAGCAGCTAGCTGGATTAAAGACGGTTTGTTGAACAACGGTTCACAATTTGACGGTGGAGCAGATATCCAAAACTTTGCCAACGGTCAAACATCTTACACAATTCTTTGGGCACCAGCTCAAAACGGTATCCAAGCCAAACTCTTGGAAGCAAGTAAAGTAGAAGTGGTAGAAGTACCATTCCCATCAGATTCAGGTAAACCAGCTCTTGAATACCTTGTAAACGGATTTGCAGTATTCAACAACAAAGACGACAAGAAAGTTGCAGCATCTAAGAAATTCGTTCAATTTATCGCGGATGACAAAGAATGGGGTCCAAAAGACGTTGTTCGTACAGGTGCCTTCCCAGTTCGTACTTCATTTGGCAAACTTTATGAAGACAAACGTATGGAAACAATCAGTGGTTGGACTAAATACTACTCACCATACTACAACACTATCAATGGTTTTGCTGAAATGAGAACACTTTGGTTCCCAATGTTGCAATCTGTATCAAATGGTGACGAAAAACCAGCGGACGCTTTGAAAGCCTTCACTGAAAAAGCTAACGAAACAATTAAAAAAGCTACAAAACAATAAGCACTAAATCAGATTGACTCCTCCCTTTTCCCTGTGCATAATCTATGTAAGAAAAGGGAGGATTTTGTTTGAAATGTAAGGAACTGTCACGAAATTAAAATGAAGTTCTTACATAAGTGAATCTTAAAAAATTTCATTTTGATTTTAAAACAGTTTAAGAAAATCTAAAATATTTTATTTGTGAAAGAGAGGTGCCGACTGTGAAAGTCAATAAAATTCGTATGCGGGAAACAGTGATTTCCTATGCTTTCCTAGCACCAGTATTATTCTTCTTTGTCATCTTTGTATTGGCTCCTATGATTATGGGATTCATTACAAGTTTCTTTAACTACTCAATGACTAAATTTGAGTTTGTGGGCTTGGACAACTACGTTCGTATGTTTAAAGACCCTGTCTTTATGAAGTCTTTGATCAATACCGTGATTCTGGTTATTGGATCTGTACCAGTTGTTGTTCTATTCTCACTCTTTGTAGCATCTCAGACCTATCATCAAAATGCCATTGCCAGATCCTTCTACCGTTTCGTCTTCTTCCTTCCTGTTGTAACAGGTAGTGTTGCCGTAACAGTTGTTTGGAAATGGATTTATGACCCACTATCAGGGATTCTAAACTTTGTCCTTAAGTCAAGCCACATCATCAGCCAAAACATTTCTTGGTTGGGAGATAAAAACTGGGCGTTGATGGCGATTATGATTATCCTTTTGACTACATCTGTTGGTCAGCCGATTATCCTTTATATCGCAGCGATGGGAAATATTGACAATTCATTGGTGGAAGCAGCTCGGGTTGACGGTGCGACTGAATTGCAAGTTTTCTGGAAGATTAAATGGCCTAGCCTCCTTCCAACAACACTTTACATCGCAATCATTACAACAATCAACTCATTCCAGTGTTTCGCCTTGATTCAGTTGTTGACATCTGGTGGTCCAAACTACTCAACAAGTACACTTATGTACTACCTTTACGAAAAAGCCTTCCAATTGACAGAATACGGCTATGCCAACACCATCGGTGTCTTCTTGGCAGTTATGATTGCTATCGTAAGCTTTGTTCAATTTAAAGTACTTGGAAACGACGTAGAATACTAAAGAAAGGAGACAGCTATGCAATCTACACAAAAGAAACCTTTAACAGCTTTCACTGTTATTTCAACTATTATCTTGCTCTTGTTGACCGTGCTGTTCATCTTTCCATTCTACTGGATTTTGACAGGTGCCTTCAAATCACAGCCTGATACCATTATGATTCCGCCACAATGGTTCCCTAAAATGCCAACCATGGAAAACTTCCAACAACTCATGGTGCAAAACCCTGCTATGCAGTGGATGTGGAACTCTGTGTTTATCTCATTGGTAACCATGTTCTTAGTTTGTGCGACTTCATCTCTAGCAGGTTATGTACTAGCTAAAAAACGTTTCTATGGACAACGCATTCTATTTGCAATCTTCATTGCAGCCATGGCGCTTCCAAAACAAGTTGTCCTTGTACCATTGGTACGTATCGTCAACTTCATGGGAATCCATGATACTCTTTGGGCAGTTATCTTGCCTTTGATTGGATGGCCATTCGGTGTCTTCCTTATGAAACAATTCAGCGAAAACATCCCTACAGAGTTGCTTGAATCAGCTAAAATCGACGGTTGTGGTGAGATTCGTACTTTCTGGAGCGTAGCCTTCCCAATTGTGAAACCAGGATTTGCAGCCCTTGCAATCTTTACCTTCATCAATACATGGAACGACTACTTCATGCAGTTGGTAATGTTGACTTCACGTAACAACTTGACTATCTCACTCGGGGTTGCGACCATGCAGGCCGAAATGGCAACCAACTATGGTTTGATCATGGCAGGAGCAGCCCTTGCAGCTGTGCCAATCGTAACAGTCTTCCTTGTCTTCCAAAAATCCTTCACACAAGGTATTACTATGGGAGCTGTCAAAGGTTAAGAAAAGTAAACTAGTGTATCAAGATGGCGGAAGTAGTCTTGGTATACTATGGAAATATAGAGTTATAAGTGTCTACAAAATGGAGGGTATGCAGTTACTTTATGAAGTTTTGTTAGACACTTATCAACTTAAGAATGATTTTAGTTAACTATCAGAAACGAAGGAAAGAGTATGATTTTTGACGATTTGAAAAACATCACCTTTTACAAAGGAATTCATCCCAATCTAGACAAGGCTATCGACTATCTCTACCAGCATCGTAAAGATTCATTTGAATTAGGTAAGTATGAGATTGACGGGGACAAGGTCTTTCTAGTTGTTCAGGAAAATGACCTCAATCAAGCTGAAAATGATCAATTTGAGCATCATAAAAACTATGCAGATTTGCATTTGCTGGTTGAAGGACATGAATATTCGAGCTACGGTTCACGTATCAAAGATGAAGCAGTAGCATTCGACGAAGCGAGTGACATTGGCTTTGTTCATTGTCATGAGGACTACCCACTCTTGTTGGGTTATCACAATTTTGCGATTTTCTTCCCAGGAGAACCACACCAGCCAAATGGCTATGCAGGTATGGAAGAGAAGGTTCGCAAATATCTCTTTAAAATTTTGATTGATTAAAAAATCAGGAGGAGCAAACATGGCACAAAAAGGAGTAAGCCTTATCAAGGCAGCATTTGATACAGACAACTTTCTCATGCGTTTTAGTGAAAAGGTCTTGGATATCGTCACAGCCAATCTTCTTTTTGTCGTTTCTTGTTTGCCCATCGTGACGATTGGAGTGGCTAAAATTAGCCTCTACGAGACCATGTTTGAGATTAAGAAGAGCAGACGAGTGCCTGTCTTTAAAATCTATCTAAGAGCTTTCAAGCAAAATCTGAAACTAGGTCTTCAGTTAGGTCTGCTTGAGTTAGGCATTGTTTTGTTGAGTCTTCTAGACCTCTATCTCTTCTGGGGGCAGACAGCTATGCCTTTCCAAATGGTGAAAGCTATTTGTCTAGGCATTCTTATCTTCCTCACTATCGTGATGCTGGCTAGCTATCCGATCGCTGCGCGCTATGATTTAACTTGGAAAGAAGTGTTACAAAAAGGGCTGATCTTGGCAAGTTTTAACTTTCCTTGGTTCTTCCTCATGTTAGCCATTCTTATCCTCATTGTGATGGTTCTTTATCTGTCAGCCTTCAGTCTACTTTTAGGTGGTTCAGCCTTCCTGCTTTTTGGATTTGGACTATTGGTCTTTATCCAGACTGGATTGATGGAGAAAATTTTTGCAAAATACGAATAGAATGACTTGTTTCTGAAACTACTTTCAAGCTTTAAACGTTTCAAAATACATATCGAAACTAAAATCTAAGTGTATACCAGATGTTGAAAGCGTTTTTCACAAGGTGTATACTAAACACATAAAGAATAAATCCTGCTTCTAGCAGAAAAAAGAAATCTTAGGAGAAAATTATATGTCAGATTTGAAAAAATACGAAGGCGTCATTCCAGCTTTCTACGCATGTTATGATGATCAAGGAGAAGTAAGTCCAGAGCGTACGCGTGCTTTGGTTCAATACTTCATTGATAAAGGTGTTCAAGGTCTTTATGTCAATGGTTCTTCTGGTGAATGTATCTATCAAAGCGTTGAAGATCGCAAGTTGATTTTGGAAGAAGTCATGGCAGTTGCCAAAGGTAAATTGACTATTATCGCTCACGTAGCTTGCAACAATACCAAAGATAGTATGGAACTTGCTCGCCATGCAGAAAGCTTGGGTGTAGATGCCATTGCAACGATTCCACCGATTTACTTCCGCTTGCCAGAATACTCAGTTGCTAAATACTGGAACGATATCAGTTCTGCAGCTCCAAACACAGACTACGTAATCTACAACATTCCTCAGTTAGCAGGTGTTGCTTTGACTCCAAGTCTCTACACAGAAATGTTGAAAAACCCACGTGTCATCGGTGTTAAGAACTCTTCAATGCCTGTTCAAGATATCCAAACTTTTGTGAGCCTTGGTGGAGAAGACCATATCGTCTTTAATGGTCCAGATGAGCAGTTCTTAGGTGGCCGTCTCATGGGTGCTAAAGCTGGTATCGGTGGTACTTATGGTGCGATGCCAGAACTCTTCTTGAAACTCAATCAGTTGATTGCGGACAAAGACTTGGAAACAGCGCGTGAATTGCAGTATGCTATCAACGCAATCATTGGTAAACTCACTGCTGCACATGGAAATATGTACGGTGTTATCAAAGAAGTCTTGAAGATCAATGAAGGACTTAACATCGGATCAGTTCGTTCTCCACTGACACCAGTAACCGAAGAAGATCGCCCAGTTGTAGAAGCAGCTGCTCAATTGATTCGTGAAACCAAGGAGCGCTTCCTCTAATCCATAAGGAGGTATTTATGACACACTACGTTGCAATTGATATCGGTGGAACCAACATCAAATATGGTTTGATCGACCAAGAAGGCCAACTTGTTGAATCGCATGAAATGCCAACAGAGGCGCATAAAGGTGGACCTCATATCTTACAAAAGACCAAAGATATCGTAGCCAGCTATCAAGAAAAAGGCCCAGTAGCAGGTGTTGCTATTTCTTCTGCGGGGATGGTGGATCCGGATAAGGGTGAGATTTTCTATGCTGGTCCTCAAATCCCTAACTATGCAGGTACCCAGTTCAAAAAGGAAATCGAGACTAGCTTTAATATTCCTTGTGAAATTGAAAATGATGTCAACTGTGCAGGTCTTGCTGAAGCAGTATCTGGTTCAGGCAAGGGAGCGAGTGTCACTCTTTGCTTGACTATTGGAACAGGTATCGGGGGTTGCTTGATTATGGATGGAAAAGTCTTCCATGGTTTTAGCAATTCGGCCTGTGAAGTTGGTTATATGCACATGCAGGATGGAGCTTTCCAAGACTTGGCCTCTACGACAGCCTTGGTGGAGTATGTAGCAGCAGGCCATGGCGATCCAGTTGAACAGTGGAATGGCCGACGCATCTTTAAGGAAGCTACTGAAGGCAACAAGATTTGTATGGCTGGTATTGACCGCATGGTAGACTATCTAGGAAAAGGTCTGGCCAATATTTGCTACGTTGCTAATCCTGAAGTGGTTATTCTCGGTGGCGGTATCATGGGACAAGAGGCTATCCTCAAACCAAAAATTCGCGCAGCCTTAAAAGATGCCTTAGTACCAAGCCTAGCTGAAAAAACACGATTAGAATTTGCCCATCATCAAAATACAGCAGGTATGTTGGGTGCATATTATCATTTTATACTCAATGAAAATCAAAGAGCAAACTAGGAAGTTAGCCGTAGGCAGTACTTGAGTACGACAAGGCGAAGCTGACGTGGTTTGAATTTGATTTTCGAAGAGTATCAAGACAAAACAATCCTAGTTTGGCTAGACCAAACTAGGATTTTCTGACGCGTTTTTGTCTACGATAGCCGTTGAGTTTTTTATTTTCCCAGTAGCTATTAAAGATTTTCTCCTTGCTTTCACGATTGATCTCCAAAAAGTAGGCATAAATCAAATCGATAAAGAAGAGCATTGGAAGTTGAGCGGATATTCGTTGAATGTAGGAAGATTGGCTGTGGCTAGCAACAAGAACGGTCTCTGTGTAGACTTGGCTATCTTTATTGGGAACACTTGTAAAGAGTACAGTCTTTGCTCCCATCTCCTTAGCATCTAATAGACTATCTAAAATAGAAGGAGTTGTGCCAGAAAGGGAGAAACCGAGTACGAGACAATTCTCATCCATAATGCTGGTTGTCCATGCAAAACCGTCTTGATCGGTCAAAGCTTCGCAGACCACACCCAGACGCATGAAGCGCAATTTCATTTCACGGGCGACAAGGCCAGAACTGCCTGTTCCAAAGAAGTAGACACGCTCAGCGTCTTCGATTAACTGGGCGATTCGTTCTAGTTGGACTTCGTCAATCAAGTCCTGTGTTTGTTCCCGCATATTGCTATAGCTTCTGAGGACTCGTTTTGTCAGTGGACTATGTTTGTGAGAATGGGTGTCTTGTTTCTCTGCTTGGTGTTGGTATTGGAAAATAAATTCTCGATAACCTGTAAAACCACACTTTTTAGAAAAGCGGGTTAATGCAGCTTGAGAGATATGTAATTTTTGAGTGACCTGCTGAGAAGATAAATCATCTTCAATGGTTTCTGTTTGTAAAAAATAGTGAGCGATTTCTTGCTCTAAGTCTGTCATTTCTTCGAAGTGGGAATCAATGAGGGTTGCTATATCTGGTTTGTCCATAGAAAGGCTCCTTTAAATGAGTCGTATTGGAAAAAGACTGGGTCATCGAACTTTTACATTTATTATATCATATAATATAGGGATGGATAGATAAAATCGTATTTTTCTGTAAAACGGAAAAAGCTCCCTTCTTTTCCATAATTTTCTTCTCAAATTGTGGTACAATTAAGAGTAAGATTTTAATTATACTCTTCGAAAATCCAATTCAAACTGCGTCAGCGTCGCCTTGCCGTACTCAAGTATAGCCTGCGGCTAGCTTCCTAGTTTGCTCTTTGATTTTCATTGAGTATTAGAAATGAGACTGATTTGTATGAGAAAATTTGACAGCCATTCGATTCCGATTCGGCTTAATTTATTGTTTTCAATTGTCATTTTGCTCTTTATGGCCATCATTGGTCGCCTGCTTTATATGCAGGTTTTGAACAAGGATTTTTATGAGACAAAATTAGCATCTGCTAGTAAAACAAAGGTGACCACTAGTTCAGCTCGAGGCGAAATTTATGATGCCAGCGGCAAGCCCTTGGTTGAAAATACTGTGAAACAAGTTGTTTCCTTTACTCGAAACAACAAAATGACGGCTGCAGATTTAAAAGAAACAGCCAAGAAGTTGCTGGCTTATGTGGGAGTTTCTTCTCCAACATTGACTGACCGACAGTTGGCGGACTATTATCTAGCAGATCAAGATGTTTATAAGAAAGCAGTGGAAAGTTTACCACGTGAGAAGCGACTTGATTCTGATGGCAATCAATTATCTGAATCCGAGCTTTACAATAATACTGTTGAAAGTATCGATCCAAGTCAATTGGCCTACTCTGATGACGAAAAGAAAGAAATTTACCTCTTTAGCCAACTCAATGCGGTTGGAAATTTTGCGACAGGTACCATTGCCACAGATTCCTTGTCAGATACACAGATTGCCTTGATTGCTTCGGCTTCTAAGAATTTACCTGGTATCAGTATTTCGACCTCGTGGGATCGAAAGGTTCTAGATACTTCTCTTTCGTCTATAGTAGGAAGTGTATCCAGTGAAAAAGCTGGTCTACCAGCTGAAGAAGCAGATGCTTATATCAAAAAGGGTTATTCTTTAAATGACCGTGTTGGGACTTCTTATCTAGAAAAACAATATGAAGAAACCTTGCAAGGAAAACGCTCGGTGAAAGAAATCCATCTAGACAAGTATGGCAATATGGAAAGTGTCGAAAATATCGAAGATGGTACCAAAGGGAATAATATTAAACTGACCATTGATTTGGCCTTCCAAGATAGCGTGGACAATCTGCTTAAGAGTTATTTCAATTCTGAACTAGGAAATGGAGGAGCCAAGTATTCGGAAGGTGTGTATGCAGTTGCTCTAAATCCAAAAACAGGTGCTGTTTTGTCTATGTCAGGGATCAAACATGACCTGAAGACAGGGGAATTGAAGCCGGATTCCTTGGGAACAGTAACCAATGTCTTTGTCCCGGGTTCTGTTGTCAAGGCGGCGACCATCAGCTCTGGTTGGGAGAATGGAGTCTTATCAGGGAATCAGACCTTGACAGACCAACCGATTGTCTTCCAAGGTTCAGCTCCAATTAATTCTTGGTACACTCAGGCTTACGGTTCATTCCCGATTACAGCTGTGGAAGCCTTGGAGTATTCTTCTAATACCTACATGGTTCAAACGGCTTTGGGAATCATGGGCCAAACTTATCAACCTAATATGTTTGTTGGAACAAGCAATTTGGAATCCGCTATGGGGAAACTTCGTTCGACATTTGCGGAATATGGTCTTGGAGCCTCAACAGGCATTGACCTTCCAGATGAGTCAACTGGTTTTATACCAAAAGAGTATAATTTTGCTAATTACATTACTAATGCCTTTGGTCAGTTTGATAACTACACCCCAATGCAATTGGCCCAGTACGTTGGCACAATTGCCAACAACGGTGTTCGGATTGCGCCCCACATTGTTGAGGGGATTTATGGAAATAATGAACAAGGAGGCTTAGGGGACTTAATCCAATCTGTTGAAACCAAGGAAATGAATAAAATTAATATTTCTGAGTCTGATGTTGCCATCCTCCAACAAGGATTTTATCAAGTGTCACATGGTGGTAGTGCTTTGACAACCGGTCGTGCCTTTTCAAATGGAGCAGCGGTATCTATTAGTGGAAAAACAGGTACTGCCGAAAGTTATGTTGAGGGTGGTCAAAAAGCTAACAATACTAATGCTGTGGCCTATGCACCATCAGATAATCCTCAAATCGCTGTAGCTGTTGTCTTCCCTCATAACACCAACCTTACAAATGGTGTCGGACCTTCCATTGCGCGCGATATTATCAACCTCTATAACCAACACCATCCAATGAATTAGAAAGGAACTTATGCTTTATCCAACACCTATTGCTAAGCTAATTGACAGTTATTCTAAGTTACCGGGTATCGGGATTAAGACGGCTACGCGTCTGGCTTTTTATACGATTGGGATGTCTGATGACGATGTCAATGAATTTGCAAAAAATCTCCTTTCTGCTAAGAGAGAGCTGACCTATTGCACCATTTGTGGTCGTTTGACTGATGACGATCCTTGCTCTATCTGTACAGATCCAAGTCGTGACCAGACGACGATTTTAGTTCTCGAAGATAGTCGCGATGTGGCAGCCATGGAGAATATCCAAGAATATCATGGACTCTATCATGTCTTGCATGGTCTCATTTCTCCCATGAATGGTATTAGTCCAGATGATATCAATCTCAAGAGCCTTATGACTCGTCTGATGGATAGTGAAGTTTCAGAAGTGATTGTAGCGACCAATGCTACAGCAGATGGTGAAGCGACATCCATGTATCTTTCACGTTTGCTCAAGCCAGCTGGGATCAAGGTTACGCGCCTAGCACGGGGTCTAGCTGTGGGAGCAGATATCGAGTATGCGGACGAAGTCACACTCTTACGAGCCATTGAAAATCGAACAGAGTTGTAAGTGGAGACAACTTAATACACTCAATTCATTTATTTAAAAAATCACGGAGGCCGACAGTTGTTTTATCGGTCTCTTTTTAGATTTATTGAAGACCAGTATCAGGTTCAAGTTTCAAAAAAGAAGCAAATATGATATACTAAAGAACGAGTATTCTATTAGAATTAGGACAAGCAATATGAAACAAACGATTATTCTTTTATACGGTGGACGAAGTGCAGAGCGTGAAGTCTCTGTCCTTTCAGCTGAGAGTGTGATGCGTGCGGTCAACTACGATCGTTTCACAGTCAAGACTTTCTTTATCAGTCAGTCAGGTGACTTTATCAAAACGCAAGAATTTAGCCAGACTCCAGTTCAAGAGGATCGTCTTATGACCAATGCGACCATTGACTGGGACAAGCAAATCGCGCCAAGTGCTATCTATGAAGAAGGCGCTGTTGTCTTTCCAGTTCTTCACGGTCCGATGGGAGAAGATGGCTCTGTCCAAGGATTCTTGGAAGTTTTGAAAATGCCATATGTTGGTTGTAACATATTGTCATCCAGTCTTGCCATGGATAAAATCACGACCAAGCGTGTGTTAGAATCTGCTGGTATTGCCCAAGTTCCTTATGTGGCTATCGTTGAAGGGGATGATGAGACTGTTAAAATCGCTGAAGTGGAAGAAAAATTGACTTATCCAGTCTTCACTAAGCCGTCAAACATGGGTTCTAGTGTCGGTATTTCTAAATCTGAAAACCAAGAGGAACTCCGTCAAGCTTTGAAACTTGCCTTCCAATATGACAGCCGTGTCTTGGTTGAACAAGGGGTGAATGCTCGTGAAATCGAGGTTGGTCTCTTGGGCAACTACGATGTCAAGAGTACGCTACCAGGAGAAGTAGTCAAGGATGTAGCCTTCTATGACTATGATGCCAAGTATATTGATAACAAGATTACTATGGACATCCCAGCTAAAATCAGTGATGATGTGGTAGCTGTCATGCGTCAGAATGCAGAAACAGCCTTCCGTGCCATTGGTGGCCTCGGTCTCTCTCGTTGTGATTTCTTCTATACAGATAAGGGAGAGATTTTCCTCAACGAGCTCAATACCATGCCAGGTTTCACCCAGTGGTCTATGTACCCACTACTTTGGGATAATATGGGAATCAGCTATCCAGACTTAATCGAGCGATTGGTTGACCTTGCCAAGGAAAGTTTTGACAAGCGCGAAGCGCATTTGCTATAAAAATGAAAGAGAGGGTAGGAGCCAGAACCATCACTGAAAGGTGACTAGAGTTCTCGGACTTCGCCCCTTTTTAAAGGAGTAGAAATGAAATTAACAATCCATGAAGTGGCTCAAGTTGTCGGAGCTAAAAATGATATCAGCATCTTTGAGGACACCCAGTTAGAAAAAGCTGAGTTTGACAGTCGTTTGATTGCGACAGGAGATTTATTTGTCCCCCTCAAAGGTGCGCGTGACGGTCACGACTTTATCGAAACAGCATTTGAAAAGGGCGCTGCTGTAACTCTATCTGAGAAAGAGGTCGCAAATCATCCCTACATTCTAGTAGATGACGTTTTGGCTGCCTTTCAATCCCTAGCTGCCTACTATCTTGAAAAAACAGCAGTTGATGTTTTTGCTGTTACAGGTTCAAATGGCAAGACGACGACTAAGGATATGTTGGCGCATTTACTATCAACAACCTACAAAACCTACAAAACACAAGGAAACTACAATAACGAGATTGGCCTTCCTTACACAGTTCTGCACATGCCTGAGGGGACAGAAAAGTTGGTTTTGGAGATGGGGCAGGATCACTTGGGAGATATTCATCTCTTGTCAGAATTGGCCCATCCAAAAACAGCCATTGTGACCTTGGTTGGAGAGGCTCATTTGGCCTTTTTCAAAGACCGTTCAGAGATTGCTAAAGGGAAAATGCAAATTGCTGATGGCATGCCTGCAGGTTCTTTGCTCTTGGCCCCAGCCGACCCGATTGTAGAGGACTACTTGCCAACCGATAAAAAGGTAGTCCGTTTTGGGCAAGGAGCAGAGTTGGAAATTACAGACTTGGTTGAGCGCAAGGATAGTTTGACCTTTAAGGCTAATTTCTTGGAACAAGCCCTTGATTTGCCAGTGACTGGTAAGTACAATGCCACTAATGCCATGATTGCGTCCTATGTTGCCCTACAAGAAGGAGTTGCAGAGGAGCAGATTCGTCAGGCCTTCCAAAATCTTGAATTGACGCGTAACCGTACCGAGTGGAAGAAGGCAGCCAATGGCGCAGATATCCTATCAGATGTGTATAATGCCAATCCAACTGCTATGAAGTTAATTTTGGAAACGTTCTCTGCCATTCCAGCCAACGAAGGAGGCAAGAAAATCGCTGTATTGGCTGACATGAAGGAACTGGGTGACCAGTCTGTTCAACTCCATAATCAGATGATTTTGAGCCTCTCACCAGATGTGCTTGATACCGTTATTTTCTATGGAGAAGATATCGCAGAATTGGCCCAACTTGCCAGTCAAATGTTTCCAATCGGTCACGTTTACTACTTCAAGAAAACAGAAGACCAAGACCAATTTGAAGACCTAGTTAAGCAGGTCAAGGAAAGTCTAGGAGCTAATGACCAAATCTTGCTCAAAGGTTCTAACTCTATGAACCTAGCCAAGTTGGTAGAAAGTCTAGAAAATGAAGACAAGTGATTTTGCTAAGTATCTTCAAAGAATGATTGCCATTACAGATACTGGATTAACCTTTACAAAGGATCCTTTTGACCGTGAGCGCTACGAAGACTTGCGAGGTCTTTTATCTGAAATGTTGAATCAAGCATCAGACCTGGATGCAGAAGAAGTGGCAGAAGTCTTGAAACCGACCTCCGCTTATGCGACTCCTTTAATGGACGTCCGTGCTTGGATTGTTGAGGATGAGAAGATTTGTCTGGTTAGGGGACAAGGAGAGGATAGTTGGGCTTTGCCAGGTGGTTTTGGTGAGGTTGGCTATTCTCCAACCGAAAATATTCTCAAGGAAATTGAAGAAGAAACCGGTTTTAAAGCCAAAGTTGAAAGACTGCTAGCTGTTTTTGATACCAATCGTTTCCAACTACAGAGCAAGCAATATGCAAAGTTTGTTTTTGAATGTAAGCTTCTTGATGGACAATTCCAAGAAAATCAAGAAATTGCTGACCTTCAATTTTTTGCCATTGACCAACTACCAGCCTTATCTGAAAAACGCATTACCAAAGAGCAAATAGAGATTCTTTGGCAGGTTTATCAAGGTCAGAAGGAGCAATATCTTGACTAAGAAGATGATTATCGTATTTCTAAATTCATTTTTCTTAAATAGCATGGTATAATAAAATGCAGGAAAATTTTGAATCATGAGGAATACTAGATGAATTTATGGGATATTTTCTTTACGACCCAAGCAACAGAACCACCCAAGTTTGATCTTTTTTGGTATGTCAGTATATTTACACTCTTGGCTTTGACCTTTTATACAGCCTATCGTTATCGTGAAAAGAAGGCTTATCAACGATTTTTCCAAATCTTGCAGGCAGTTCAGTTAATCCTTCTTTATGGATGGTATTGGGTTAATCATATGCCACTATCAGAAAGCTTACCCTTTTACCATTGCCGTATGGCCATGTTTGTGGTGCTTTTGCTTCCTGGTCAATCCAAATATCGGCAGTATTTTGCATTACTAGGAACATTTGGGACATTAGCAGCCTTTGTTTATCCCGTGCCAGATCCTTATCCATTCCCGCATATTGCGATTTTATCCTTTATCTTTGGACACTTAGCACTCTTGGGAAATTCACTGGTTTATCTCTTGAGACAGTACGACTCGAGAATGCTAGATGTGAAAAGAATTTTTATCATGACTTTTGCCCTAAATGCCTTGATTTTTGTGGTCAATTTAGTAACAGGTGGAGATTACGGATTCTTGACAAAACCACCATTGGTTGGAGACCATGGCTTAGTAGCTAATTATTTAATCGTTTCCCTGGCCTTATCAGTAGCGATTACGTTAACAAAGAAAATCTTGGAACTATTTTTAGAACAAGAAGCAGAAAAAATGATTGCAAAGAAAGCTTAGAAATGAGCTTTCTTTTTTTCATAAATCTGATTTTTTATAACTTGTTTGGAAAATAAAAAAAGCTAAGGAACGAATGTGAAAAAATGGTAAGTAAATTTAGGAAAAACTAAGCACGATTGGATTTTTTGTGTTATAATATTCTGTGAATAGCTATGCCCTATTTTAGCTATATTGAATAGAAGTTTGAAACTTGGAAGAGAGAGGATGCGATGTAATGGCTAGAGATGGTTTTTTTACAGGCTTAGATATCGGAACTAATTCGATTAAAGTGTTGGTTGCCGAGCATAGAAATGGTGAACTTAATGTAATTGGTGTAAGTAATGCCAAGAGTAAAGGTGTAAAGGATGGGATTATCGTTGATATTGAAGCAGCAGCAACTGCTATCAAGTCAGCTATTTCCCAAGCAGAAGAGAAAGCTGGCATTTCAATCAAATCAGTGAATGTTGGTTTGCCTGGAAATCTTTTGCAAGTAGAACCAACTCAAGGTATGATTCCAGTTACATCTGATACAAAAGAAATTACAGATCAAGATGTTGAAAATGTTGTTAAATCAGCCTTGACAAAGAGTATGACACCAGATCGTGAAGTCATTACTTTTATTCCAGAAGAATTTATCGTAGATGGTTTCCAAGGTATTCGTGACCCACGCGGCATGATGGGTGTTCGTCTTGAAATGCGTGGTTTGCTTTACACAGGTCCACGTACTATTCTTCACAATTTACGCAAGACAGTTGAACGCTCAGGTGTTCAAGTTGAAAATATTATTATTTCACCATTGGCTTTGGTTCGTTCAGTCTTGAACGAAGGTGAGCGTGAATTTGGAGCTACTGTGATTGATATGGGAGCAGGTCAAACAACTGTTGCTACAATCCGTAACCAAGAACTCCAGTTTACAAATATTCTTCAAGAAGGTGGAGATTATGTCACAAAAGATATCTCTAAAGTCTTGAAGACTTCACAGAAATTAGCTGAAGGATTGAAATTGAACTATGGTGAAGCCTACCCTTCACTTGCAAGCAATGAAACCTTCCAAGTTGAAGTGATTGGTGAAGTAGAGCCTGTAGAAGTTACAGAAAGCTACCTAGCAGAGATTATTTCAGCTCGCATTAAACACATTTTTGAACAAATCAAACAAGAGTTGGAAAGAAGACATTTGTTGGATCTTCCAGGTGGGATTGTTCTGATTGGTGGAAATGCTATTTTACCAGGTATTGTAGAACTTGCACAGGAAGTCTTTGGCGTTGGTGTCAAACTTTACGTTCCAAATCAAGTTGGAATCCGTAATCCTGCCTTCGCTCATGTGATTAGCTTGTCTGAATTTGCTGGTCAATTGACTGAGGTGCATTTATTAGCACAACGAGCAGTTAAGGGTGAGGATACTTTGCGTCACCAACCAATTAATTTTGGTGGGATGATTCAACGCGTTACGCAAGTAGCACAACCGACCCCTATTCAACCAGTTCAAAATACTGAGGTAGAGCAATCAGCTTCTACGAACGTAGTTGCTCCGAAAGAAGATAAAGTATCTTCTCAAAATAAACCAAAAATCGCAGATCGTTTCCGTGGCTTAATCGGAAGCATGTTTGATGAATAAAAGAGGAAAAATAAACTATGACATTTTCATTTGATACAGCAGCAGCTCAAGGTGCAGTTATTAAAGTAATCGGTGTTGGTGGAGGTGGTGGTAACGCCATTAACCGCATGGTTGACGAAGGTGTTGCAGGCGTAGAATTTATCGCAGCAAATACAGATGTACAAGCTTTGAGTAGTACAAAAGCTGAGACTGTAATTCAGTTAGGCCCTAAATTGACTCGTGGTTTGGGTGCTGGCGGTCGACCTGAAGTTGGTCAAAAGGCAGCTGAAGAAAGCGAAGAAGCCTTGACTCAAGCTATTACTGGAGCAGATATGGTCTTCATTACTGCAGGTATGGGAGGCGGCTCAGGTACTGGTGCAGCTCCTGTTATTGCCCGCATTGCTAAAGATTTAGGTGCTCTTACAGTTGGTGTTGTGACACGTCCTTTCGGTTTCGAAGGAAGCAAACGTGGTCAGTATGCTGTAGAAGGAATCAATCAACTTCGTGAGCATGTAGATACTCTATTGATTATTTCAAACAACAACTTGCTTGAAATTGTTGATAAGAAAACTCCACTTCTTGAAGCTCTTAGCGAAGCAGATAATGTACTTCGCCAAGGTGTTCAAGGGATTACTGATTTGATCACAAATCCTGGTTTGATTAACCTTGACTTTGCCGATGTGAAAACAGTTATGGCAAATAAAGGGAACGCCCTAATGGGTATCGGTATCGGTAGTGGTGAAGAACGTGTGGTAGAAGCAGCTCGTAAGGCAATCTACTCACCACTTCTTGAAACAACTATTGACGGTGCTGAGGATGTTATCGTCAACGTTACTGGTGGTCTCGACTTGACTTTGATTGAGGCAGAAGAAGCTTCAGAAATTGTTAACCAAGCAGCTGGTCAAGGAGTGAACATCTGGCTCGGAACATCTATCGATGAAAACATGAAAGATGAAATCCGTGTTACAGTTGTGGCAACTGGTGTTCGTCAAGATCGTGTGGAAAAAGTTGTGGGCCATGCACCAAGGCAAGCTGTCCGTCATGAACAAGTAAGTCCTAGTCATGCACACAATCATAATCGTCAGTTTGATATGGCTGAAACTGCAGAAATTCCAAGTCCAACACCTCGTCGTACAGAAACTTCTCAATCTTCAGCGTTTGGTGATTGGGACTTGCGTCGTGAGACAATTGTTCGACCAACCGATTCAGTGGTATCACCAGTTGAACGTTTCGAAGCGCCATCTTTACACGATGAGGATGAATTAGACACTCCTCCATTTTTCAAAAATCGTTAAGTAAATGAATTTGAAAGAAAATACAGAACGTGTTTTTCAACAAATAAAAGATGCAAGTCAGCAGGCAGGAAGAGAAGCCAATTCTGTTTCGGTTGTTGCTGTTACAAAATATGTAGACGTACCGACAGCGGAGGCCTTGCTTCCGCTAGGTGTGCATCATATTGGTGAAAATCGTGTAGATAAATTTCTTGAGAAATATGAAGCTTTAAAAGATAGAAATATCACCTGGCATTTGATTGGAACCTTGCAAAGACGCAAGGTCAAAGATGTCATTCAGTATGTTGATTATTTCCACGCTTTGGATTCATTAAAGCTAGCAGAAGAAATTCAAAAAAGAAGTGACAGAGTTGTTAAGTGTTTCTTACAAGTAAATATCTCAAGGGAAGAGAGCAAACATGGTTTTTCAAGGGAAGAACTATTAGAGCTCTTGCCAGAATTGGCCACCTTAGATAAAATTGAATATGTCGGCTTGATGACCATGGCTCCTTTTGAAGCTAGTAGTGATGAGTTGAAAGAAATTTTTAAAGCTACGCAGGATTTGCAACTAGAAATTAGAGAAAAACAAATTCCCAATATGCCAATGACGGACTTGAGTATGGGTATGAGTCGTGACTACAAGGAAGCGATTGAATTTGGCTCAACATTTGTCAGAATTGGTACAGCATTTTTTAAATAGGAAAGAAATATGTCTTTAAAAGATAGATTTGATAAATTTATAGATTATTTTACAGAAGATGGAGAAGATGTTGGTACTGCATATCAGCCTAAAGCTGAAGAGCCGATTGTGACTCCAGTCCCTTCTGTTCAAGAGTTGCCTCAACAAGCTGGTAGCACGCCATCTAAAGATAAAAACATCACTCGTCTTCATGCCCGTCAACAAGAGTTGGCTATGCAAAGTCAACGTTCTACTGATAAGGTGACAATTGATGTTCGTTATCCACGTAAATACGAAGATGCCACAGATATTGTTGATTTATTAGCTGGTAACGAAAGTATTTTGATTGATTTCCAATATATGACAGAAGTTCAAGCACGTCGTTGTTTGGACTATCTGGATGGGGCGCGCCACGTTTTAGCTGGCAACATGAAAAAGGTAGCATCTACTATGTACCTGCTGACACCAGTTGATGTTGTCGTCAATATTGAAGACATCAAAATTCCAGATGAATCACAAAATGGTGAATTTGGCTTTGATATGAAACGTACGAGAGTGAGATAATGATCTTTCTCATTCGTTTTGTTCAAAATGCAGTGGATATCTATTCACTGATTTTAATCGTGTTTGCTCTGATGTCTTGGTTTCCCAATGCTTATGAATCACGTCTTGGACGCTTGATTATTAGTTTAGTGAAACCGATAATTGCTCCCTTGCAACGTTTACCCCTCCAGATTGCAGGTCTTGACTTGTCTGTTTGGATTGCGGTATTACTAGTTCACTTCCTAGGGGAACAATTGATTCGACTTTTAGTGATCTTTCTATGAACAAGATGATTTATCAACACTTTTCTAAGAATGATTCGTCTTTTATTGATAAGGGAGTAGAATGGATAAAAAAGGTAGAAGATTCTTATTCTCCTTTTTTAACACCCTTTGTAAATCCCCATCAAGAAAAGATTTTAAAGGTTCTGGCATCAACGAACGGCATCTCCTACATGAGCAGTCGGCAGTCTCTTGAAACTGAATATGTACGGGTTCTCCTGTATCCTGATTATTTTGAGCCGGAATTCTCTGATTTTGAACTATCCTTGCAAGAAATAGTCTATCCTAATAAGTTTGAGCGGTTAACACATGCAAAAATATTAGGAACTGTTTTAAACAAGCTGGGAATTGATAGGAAGTTGTTTGGTGATATCTTAGTCAATGAAGAGAGAGCACAGATTATCATTAATCGACAGTTTACTCTCCTTTTCCAAGACGGTATTACGAAAATTGCTCGTCTACCAGTTCGTCTAGAAGAACGGAATTTTACTGAGAAGATTGATACGGTGGAGGACTATCAAGAATTAGATATTTGTATAGCTAGTTCTAGGTTAGATGTTTTTCTAGCTGGGGTCTTCAAGCTCTCTAGAAATCAGGCAAATCAGTTAATTGAAAAGCAGGCAGTTCAAGTCAATTACCATTTAGTTGAAAAATCAGATTATACAGTTCAAGTTGGTGATTTGATTAGTGTAAGGAAATTTGGTCGATTGAAACTCGTTAGGGATAATGGGCAAACAAAAAAAGATAAAAAGAAATTAACGGTCCAATTGTTATTAAGTAAGTGAGGAAAATTATGCCAATTACATCGTTAGAAATCAAAGATAAAACCTTTAGCACACGCTTTAGAGGGTTTGATCAAGAAGAAGTAGATGAATTTTTAGATATTGTAGTCCGTGATTATGAAGATTTGGTTCGCTCTAATCATGATAAGGATTTACATATTAAGAGTTTGGAAGAGCGTTTGTCTTACTTTGATGAGATGAAAGATTCATTGAGCCAGTCTGTATTGATTGCACAAGATACAGCTGAGCGAGTAAAACAAGCTGCAACTGAACGTTCAAACAATATCATTCACCAAGCAGAGCAGGATGCACAACGTTTGTTGGAAGAAGCTAAATACAAGGCGAATGAAATTCTTCGTCAAGCAACTGATAATGCTAAGAAAGTTGCTGTTGAAACAGAAGAATTGAAGAACAAGAGTCGTGTCTTCCATCAACGTCTTAAATCTACAATTGAGAGCCAGTTAGCAATTGTTGAATCTTCAGATTGGGAAGATATTCTTCGCCCAACAGCTACTTATCTTCAGACAAGTGATGAGGCCTTCAAAGAAGTGGTCAGCGAAGTCTTAGGTGACTCTGTCTTGCAACAACATCCAGAGGAAGAACCAATTGATATTACTCGCCAGTTTTCTCCCGAGGAAATGGCAGAGTTGCAAGCGCGTATCGAAGCGGCTAATAAGGAACTTGCAGAAGCCGAAGCAAGAGCTGAGCAGGAACAAGTGGTTTCACCAGCTCCGGTTGTTGAAGAAAGTCCAGCTCATCCAGTTGGTCCAATGTATGAAGAGCCAGAAGTAGCTCCAAGCCATTATTCAGGACCAACACCAGCTACTGAAGCTGTAAACTCAGAACCAGGTTTTGCGGCACCGCAAGAATCTGTTACAATTTTATAAGAAATATTCTGAGAACAATATCTTATCCTTATATTTCCAGCGAGCAGGAGATGGTGTGAGTCCTGTAATCCCTAATGCTAAGATTATCCTCTCAAAAACTCAAGTCTGAAGCTAGTAAGATTTGACGTTCCCCACGTTACGGGATAAGAGGGAGAAAGACTAAATCTTTTTCCGAATAAAGGTGGTACCACGATTTTCGTCCTTTCTGGAAGTCGTGGTTTTTAATTTGTTATTATTTATAAAGGAGATACCATGAAACTCAAAGATACCCTTAACCTTGGGAAAACAGCTTTCCCAATGCGTGCAGGACTTCCTACCAAAGAGCCAGTTTGGCAAAAGGAATGGGAAGATGCAAAGCTTTATCAACGTCGTCAAGAATTGAACCAAGGAAAACCTCATTTCACCTTGCATGATGGCCCTCCATACGCGAACGGAAATATCCACGTTGGACACGCTATGAACAAGATTTCAAAAGATATCATTGTTCGTTCAAAATCAATGTCAGGATTTTATGCTCCTTATATTCCAGGTTGGGATACACATGGTCTGCCAATCGAGCAAGTTTTGGCAAAACAAGGTGTTAAACGCAAAGAAATGGACTTGGTTGAGTACTTGAAACTTTGCCGTGAATACGCTCTTTCTCAAGTAGATAAACAACGTGAAGACTTTAAACGTTTGGGTGTTTCTGGTGACTGGGAAAATCCATATGTGACTTTGACTCCTGACTATGAAGCAGCTCAAATCCGTGTATTTGGTGAGATGGCTAATAAAGGTTATATCTACCGTGGTGCAAAACCAGTTTACTGGTCTTGGTCATCTGAGTCAGCCCTTGCTGAAGCGGAGATTGAATACCATGATTTGGTCTCAACTTCCCTTTACTATGCCAACAAGGTAAAAGATGGCAAAGGTGTTCTAGATACAGATACTTATATCGTTGTTTGGACAACTACTCCATTTACTATCACAGCTTCTCGTGGTTTGACTGTTGGAGCGGATATTGATTATGTCTTGGTTCAACCTGCTGGTGAAGTTCGCAAGTTTGTGGTTGCTGCAGAATTATTGACTAGCTTGTCTGAGAAATTTGGTTGGGCTGATGTTCAAGTGTTGGCAACTTACCGTGGTCAAGAACTCAACCACATCGTAACAGAACACCCATGGGATACAGCTGTAGATGAGTTGGTTATCCTTGGTGACCACGTTACAACTGACTCTGGTACAGGTATTGTCCATACAGCCCCTGGTTTTGGTGAGGACGACTACAATGTTGGTATTGCTAATGGTCTTGAAGTCGCAGTGACTGTTGACGAACGTGGTATCATGATGAAGAATGCTGGTCCTGAGTTTGAAGGCCAATTCTATGAAAAGGTAGTTCCAACTGTTATTGAAAAACTTGGTAACCTCCTTCTTGCCCAAGAAGAAATCTCTCACTCATACCCATTTGACTGGCGTACTAAGAAACCAATCATCTGGCGTGCAGTACCACAATGGTTTGCCTCAGTTTCTAAATTCCGCCAAGAAATCTTGGACGAAATTGAAAAGGTGAAATTCCACTCAGAATGGGGTAAAGTTCGTCTTTACAATATGATCCGTGACCGTGGCGACTGGGTTATCTCTCGTCAACGTGCTTGGGGTGTTCCGCTTCCAATTTTCTACGCTGAAGATGGTACAGCGATCATGACTGCTGAAACGATTGAACATGTGGCTCAACTATTTGAGGAACATGGTTCAAGCATTTGGTGGGAACGTGATGCCAAAGACCTCTTACCAGAAGGATTTACTCATCCAGGTTCACCAAAAGGCGAGTTCAAAAAAGAAACTGATATCATGGACGTTTGGTTTGACTCAGGTTCATCATGGAATGGAGTTGTGGTAAACCGTCCTGAATTGACTTACCCAGCAGACCTTTACCTAGAAGGTTCTGACCAATACCGCGGTTGGTTCAACTCATCACTCATCACATCTGTTGCCAATCATGGCGTAGCACCTTACAAACAAATCTTGTCACAAGGTTTTGCCCTTGACGGTAAAGGTGAGAAGATGTCTAAATCTCTTGGAAATACCATTGCTCCAAGTGATGTTGAAAAACAATTTGGTGCTGAAATCTTGCGTCTCTGGGTAACAAGTGTTGACTCAAGCAATGACGTGCGTATCTCTATGGATATCTTGAGCCAAGTCTCTGAAACTTACCGTAAGATTCGTAATACCCTTCGTTTCTTGATTGCCAATACATCTGACTTTAACCCAAGTCAAGATTCAGTAGCTTACGATGAGCTTCGCTCAGTTGATAAGTACATGACCATTCGCTTTAACCAGCTTGTCAAGACAATTCGTGATGCTTATGCAAACTTTGAATTCTTGACAATCTACAAGGCCTTGGTGAACTTTATCAACGTTGACTTGTCAGCATTCTACCTTGATTTTGCTAAGGACGTTGTTTATATCGAAGGTGCAAAATCATTGGAACGCCGTCAAATGCAGACTGTCTTCTATGACATTCTTGTCAAAATCACCAAACTCTTGACACCAATCCTTCCTCATACTGCCGAAGAAATCTGGTCATACCTTGAGTTTGAAGCTGAAGACTTTGTTCAATTGTCCGAATTGCCAGAAGCAGAAACATTTGCTAACCAAGAAGAAATCTTGGATACATGGGCAGCCTTTATGGACTTCCGTGGACAAGCTCAAAAAGCCTTGGAAGAAGCGCGTAATGCAAAAGTTATCGGGAAATCGCTTGAAGCACACTTGACAGTTTATCCAAATGAAGTTGTGAAAACTCTACTCGAAGCAGTAAACAGCAATGTGGCTCAACTTTTGATCGTGTCAGATTTGACTATCGCAGAGGGGCCAGCTCCAGAAGCTGCCGTTAGCTTCGAAGATGTAGCCTTTACTGTTGAACGTGCTGCAGGTGAAGTATGTGACCGTTGCCGTCGTATCGACCCAACAACAGCAGAACGCAGCTACCACGCAGTCATCTGTGACCACTGTGCAAGCATCGTAGAAGAAAACTTTGCAGACGCAGTCGCAGAAGGATTTGAAGAGAAATAAGGTTGTTGTATGATACTAAGAAGGAAAAGGATTGCCAAACAGTCCTTTCCTTTTTGGTTTTGACTAGCTTTTTTGTGAAAAATTGTGTAAAATAGAATAGATAAACGAGGGGAAACCTCGGAAAATTTAAAGGAGAATCCATCTAATGGTAAAATTGGTTTTTGCTCGCCACGGTGAGTCTGAATGGAACAAAGCTAACCTTTTCACTGGTTGGGCTGATGTTGATTTGTCTGAAAAAGGAACACAACAAGCGATTGACGCTGGTAAATTGATCAAAGAAGCTGGTATCGAATTTGACCAAGCTTACACTTCAGTATTGAAACGTGCTATCAAAACAACTAACTTGGCTCTTGAAGCTTCTGACCAATTGTGGGTTCCAGTTGAAAAATCATGGCGCTTGAACGAACGTCACTACGGTGGTTTGACTGGTAAAAACAAAGCTGAAGCTGCTGAACAATTTGGTGATGAGCAAGTTCACATCTGGCGTCGTTCATACGATGTATTGCCTCCAAACATGGACCGTGATGATGAGCACTCAGCTCACACAGACCGTCGTTATGCTTCACTTGACGACTCAGTTATCCCAGATGCTGAAAACTTGAAAGTGACTTTGGAACGTGCCCTTCCTTTCTGGGAAGATAAAATCGCTCCAGCTCTTAAAGATGGTAAAAACGTATTCGTAGGAGCTCACGGTAACTCAATCCGTGCCCTTGTAAAACACATCAAAGGTTTGTCAGATGACGAAATCATGGACGTGGAAATCCCTAACTTCCCACCATTGGTATTCGAATTCGACGAAAAATTGAACGTCGTTTCTGAATACTACCTTGGAAAATAAAAAATTGTAAGTCTAGAATTGATTTCTAGACTTTTTATGTTAGTATGGTAGTATGATAAGTAATAAAAAACAAGATTATGTATTGGCCTACAAGCAACCAGCATCAACAACATATAAGGGTTGGGAAGAAGAAGCTTTACCGATAGGCAATGGTTCTCTAGGGGCTAAAGTCTTTGGGCTTATAGGGGCTGAACGGATTCAATTCAATGAAAAAAGTCTCTGGTCTGGTGGTCCACTTCCTGATAGTTCAGATTATCAGGGTGGAAATCTTCAGGATCAGTATGTTTTTTTAGGTAAGATTCGGCAGGCTTTGGAGAAGAGAGACTACAATACTGCTAAGGAACTGGCTGAACATCACCTGGTCGGGCCCAAAACGAGTCAATATGGGACCTATCTGTCTTTTGGGGATATTCATATTGAGTTTAGCAAGCAAGGCAAGACTTTGTCTCAGGTGACGGATTACCAGAGACAGCTGAATATCAGTAAGGCGCTTGCGACGACTTCTTATGTCTATAAGGGAACGAAATTTGAACGTGAAGCTTTTGCGAGTTTTCCAGATAATCTCTTGGTTCAGCGCTTTACTATGGAAGGGGCGGAAACTCTAGATTTTACTATAGAACTGTCGCTGAGTCGTGATTTGGCTTCTGATGGAAAGTATGAGCAGGAGAAGTCTGATTATAAGAAATGCCAGCTGGATATCTCTGCTTCTCATATCTTGATGAAGGGGCGGGTCAAGGACAATGCCCTCCAATTTGCTAGTTGTCTAGCTTGGGAAACAGATGGGGATATTAGAGTTTGGTCAGATAAGGTTCAGATATCAGGAGCCAGTTATGCCAATCTTTTCTTGGCTGCTAAGACTGATTTTGCCCAAAATCCTGCTAGTAATTATCGCAAGAAAATAGATTTAGAGCAACAGGTAAAGGACTTAGTGGATATAGCTAAAGAAAAGGGCTATGCCCAATTGAAATCAAGGCATATTGAGGATTACCAAGCCTTATTCCAGCGTGTTCAATTGGATTTGGGAGCTGAGATTGATGCATCCACTACAGATGATTTGTTAAAAAATTATAAGCCACAAGAGGGACAGGCTTTGGAGGAGTTATTCTTCCAGTATGGACGGTATTTATTGATTAGTTCTTCTAGAGATTGCCCAGATACTCTACCAGCTAACTTGCAAGGAGTCTGGAATGCGGTCGACAATCCTCCTTGGAATTCGGACTATCACTTGAATATCAACCTGCAGATGAATTATTGGCCAGCCTATGTTACCAATCTTCTAGAGACGGCCTTTCCGGTCATCAACTATATCGATGATTTGCGTATCTATGGTCGTCTAGCGGCTGCAAGGTATGCAGGAATCGTCTCTCAGGAAGGGGAGGAGAATGGTTGGCTGGTTCATACGCAAGCGACTCCCTTTGGCTGGACGGCACCTGGTTGGGATTACTATTGGGGCTGGTCGCCAGCTGCCAATGCGTGGATGATGCAAACGGTTTATGAAGCTTATTCATTTTACAGGGACCAAGACTATCTCAGGGAGAAAATTTATCCCATGTTGAGGGAAACAGTTCGTTTTTGGAATGCTTTTTTACATGAGGATAAGGAGGCCCAGCGTTGGGTGTCTTCTCCCTCTTATTCGCCAGAACATGGTCCGATTTCGATTGGCAATACCTATGACCAGTCTCTTATTTGGCAATTATTCCATGATTTTATTCAGACTGCTCAAGAACTGGGGATGGATGAGGACTTGTTGACGGAAGTCAAAGAAAAATTTGATTTACTAAATCCCCTACAAATCACTCAATCTGGTCGAATCAGGGAGTGGTATGAGGAGGAAGAGCAGCATTTTCAAAATGAGAAAGTGGAGGCCCAGCATCGGCACGCTTCCCATCTAGTGGGACTCTATCCTGGAAATCTCTTTAGCTACAAGGGACAAGAGTATCTTGAAGCGGCGCGTGCTAGCCTCAATGATCGTGGAGATGGGGGCACAGGTTGGTCTAAGGCCAATAAGATCAATCTTTGGGCGCGTCTAGGAGATGGCAATCGAGCCCATAAATTATTAGCAGAGCAGTTAAAGTCATCCACCTTGCCAAATCTTTGGTGTAGTCACCCTCCTTTTCAGATAGATGGTAATTTTGGTGCTAGCAGTGGCATGGCAGAAATGTTGCTACAGTCTCATACAGCTTATCTGGTACCTCTAGTCGCCCTACCCGATGCATGGTCAACAGGTTCCGTTTCAGGCTTAATGGCACGTGGACATTTTGAAGTTAGCATGAGGTGGGCGGATAAAAAACTCCTACAGTTGACCATTTTATCAAGAAGTGGGGGAGAATTGCGAATCTCTTATCCAGATATTGAGAAGAGTGTGATTAAAATGAATCAAGAAAAAATAAAAGCGAAATGCATGGGGAAAGATTGTATTTCGGTGGCAACAGCAGAAGGTGATTTTGTTCAATTTTATTTTTAAGAAGGTGATAGAAGGCAGTAATTTGATACTGCCTTTTAATAAGGATTTAAGAATGTAAGCAGTTTCCAACTAGTTGAAAAAGCGTTATAATGGTAGTAGGAAGTAATTTGTTTGAGAGAGGGTGGGGCTGATGGCTTATATTGAAATGAAACACTGTTACAAGCGTTATCAGGTTGGGGACACGGAGATTGTGGCCAATCGTGATGTGAATTTTGAAATTGAAAA
This sequence comes from bacterium, assembly GCA_905221155.1. Taxonomy (GTDB): domain Bacteria; phylum Bacillota; class Bacilli; order Lactobacillales; family Streptococcaceae; genus Streptococcus. The sequence goes on from CAJNCB010000001.1 coordinate 111,707, forward strand.
AGGGGAGCTAGTGATTATCCTTGGTGCATCTGGTGCGGGCAAGTCAACGGTTCTTAATCTTCTTGGGGGAATGGATACCAATGACGAGGGGGAAATCTGGATTGATGGTGCCAATATTGCAGACTACAATTCCCACCAGAGAACCAATTACCGTAGAAATGATGTCGGTTTTGTTTTTCAGTTTTATAATCTAGTTTCCAATCTAACCGCTAAGGAAAATGTGGAGTTGGCTTCAGAAATCGTGACAGATGCCTTGAATCCTGAGCAGGTCTTGACAGATGTAGGTCTGGCTCATCGTCTCAATAACTTTCCAGCCCAGCTTTCTGGAGGGGAGCAACAGCGAGTCTCCATTGCACGCGCGGTAGCCAAAAATCCTAAAATCCTCCTTTGTGATGAACCGACTGGAGCCTTGGATTATCAGACGGGTAAGCAGGTTTTGAAAATCCTCCAAGATATGTCTCGTCAAAAGGGAGCGACGGTGATTATCGTGACTCACAATGGAGCTTTGGCGCCCATTGCTGATCGCGTGATTCATATGCATGATGCCAGTGTCAAGGATGTGGTGATCAACCAGCATCCTCAGGATATCGACAGTTTGGAGTACTAGCATGATCAAGCGAAAAACCTATTGGAAGGACTTAATTCAGTCCTTCACAGGATCCAAGGGGCGTTTTTTATCCATCTTGACCTTGATGATGTTGGGCTCTCTAGCCCTAGTAGGTCTCAAAGTAACCAGTCCCAACATGGAGGCGACAGCTAATGCTTATTTAACAACTGCTCAAACCTTGGATTTGGCAGTCATGTCTAATTATGGTTTGGATCAAGTAGATCAAGAAGAACTAGAACAGATAGAGGGCGCAGAGGTTGAGTTTGGCTATTTGACAGATGTGACTATGGAAAATGGGCAGGATGCCATTCGGCTGTACTCCAAACCAGAGCGAATTTCAACCTTTCAGCTAAGAGAGGGACGACTTCCTCAGTCAGACCAGGAAATCGCTTTGGCCAGTCATCTGCAGAGTCAATATAGCGTGGGACAGGAGATTAGTTTTAAAGAAAAAGAAAACAGTCATTCCTCTTTAAAAGACCATAGGTATACCATTACTGGTTTTGTGGATTCAGCTGAAATCCTCTCCCAGCGAGATATGGGCTACGCAGGAAGTGGAAGTGGGACTCTGACAGCCTATGGGGTGATTTTACCTAGTCAGTTTGATCAGAAAGTCTACAACATAGCTCGTTTGAAATATCAAGATTTATCAGGATTAAATGCTTTTTCATCAGCTTATGAAGAAAAATCCAAGCAACATCAGGAAGACCTTGAACAAGCTTTATCAGATAATGGCAAGGCACGTCTGCAACTCTTGAGAAAAGAAGGACAAGAATCTCTAGACAAAGGGCAAGAAACCCTTGATAAGGCTGAGACTAATCTGCAGGAAGGCAAGCGTCGTTTAGTAACTGCTCAAGCTCGTTTACAGGATCAGGAAAGTCAACTAGCCTTGCTTCCTCAAGCTCAGAGAGAGCAGGCTAGTTCCCAACTTACCCAAGCTAAGCAGGAATTGAGCAAGGAAGAGGACAAACTAAAGCAGGCTGAACAAAATCTAGCCCAAGAAAAGGAAAAATTAGAAAAACATCAGCAAGTCTTGGATGAATTAGCTGAGCCCAAGTATCAAGTCTATAATCGTCAGACCATGCCTGGCGGTCAAGGCTACCTCATGTACAGTAATGCTTCAGCCAGTATTCGGGCAGTGGGCAATATCTTTCCTGTAGTGCTTTATGCCGTAGCGGCTATGGTGACCTTCACAACTATGACTCGTTTTGTGGATGAAGAGCGAACACATGCAGGGATTTTTAAGGCCTTGGGATATCGTAGCAAGGATATTATTGCCAAGTTTCTCCTTTATGGTCTAGTAGCTGGGACTGTAGGAACAGCTCTAGGTAGCATCCTTGGCCATTATTTACTAGCCAGTGTGATTTCAAGTGTTATCACAAAAGGCATGGTGGTGGGAGAAACCCAGATTCAGTTCTATTGGACCTATAGCTTACTGGCTCTTGTCTTGAGTTGGTTGGCGAGTGTGTTACCAGCCTACTTGGTAGCTCGTAGAGAACTTCATGACGAAGCAGCCCAGCTTTTACTGCCTAAACCTCCTGTTAAAGGAGCTAAAATCTTACTAGAGCGTCTCGGTTTTATCTGGCGTCGTCTCAGTTTTACTCATAAGGTAACAGCTCGCAATATCTTCCGTTATAAGCAGCGGATGTTGATGACGATCTTTGGTGTGGTAGGTTCTGTAGCCCTGCTCTTTGCAGGTTTGGGAATCCAATCCTCTGTAGCAGGAGTTCCGTCTAGACAGTTTCAACAAATCCAACAGTATCAGATGATTGTTTCTGAAAATCCTAGTTCGACCAATCAGGATAAGGTAAATCTAGAAGAAGTGTTGAAAGGGCAGGACATCAAAGCCTACCAGAAAATCTATTCTAAAACGCTAGACAAGGATTTCATAGGTAAGGCTGGTCTTCAAACTATTACCCTTATGATGACAGAGAAGGAGGATTTGACTCCATTTATCCATCTGCAACATCATCAGCAAGAGCTGACATTAAAAGATGGCGTCGTTATTACAGCTAAACTCGCCCAGCTGGCAGGTGTCAAGGTTGGACAGACTCTAGAAATTGAAGGTAAGAAGCTAAAGGTCGCTGCCATTGCTGAGAACTACGTTGGTCACTTTATTTATATGAGTCAGGCTAGCTATGAGCAAATTTACGGCCAGCTACCTCAAGCCAACACTTATCTGGTTTCGTTAAGGGATACCAGTGCTCCTAGTATCGAAAGACAGGCCGGCTTACTTATGAATCAAGCTGCGGTGTCCAGCGTTGTCCAAAATGCTTCAGCCATTCGGCTCTTTGACTCCGTCGCTAGCTCACTCAATCAGACCATGACTATCTTGGTCATCGTATCGGTTCTGTTGGCTATTGTTATTCTTTACAATCTGACCAATATCAATGTGGCTGAGAGAATCCGTGAACTCTCCACTATCAAGGTGCTCGGTTTTCATAATAAAGAAGTCACTCTCTACATTTACCGTGAGACCATTGTGCTGTCACTTGTGGGAATCGTACTTGGTTTGGTATCTGGTTTCTATTTACACCAATTTTTGATTCAAATGATTTCGCCTGCGACTATTCTCTTTTATCCGCAGGTAGGCTGGGAAGTCTATGTAATCCCAGTGGTAGCAGTAAGCACCATTTTGACCGTACTTGGTTTCTTTGTCAATCATCATCTGAGAAAAGTTGATATGTTAGAAGCCTTGAAATCTGTAGAGTAATACTATTCGAAAATCTCTTCAAACCACGTCAGCTTCCATCTGCAACCCAAAACAGTGTCTTGAGCAGCTTGAGGCTAGAGTCTTAGTTTACTCTTTGATTTTCATTGAGTATAAGGTAGTTATTTTTAGCTGATTGAATTTATATTTACTCGTAAATAAAAATCCTCCGTTTCAAAGAGTAGGTAACTCTTTGTGACAGAGGATTTTTTCTATAGGGCTTTAGCAGCTGCAATTGCGGCTTCGAAGTTTGGTTCAGAGTTGATATTGTCCACGTATTCAACGTAGCGAATAGTATTGTCGGTATCGAGGACAAAGACTGCGCGTGCCAATAGATGCCACTCATTGATTAAGAGAGCGTAATCACGTCCAAAGGACTGGTCGAAATAGTCTGAGAGCATGATGGCATTTTCAATACCTTCAGCACCACACCAACGTTTTTGGGCAAAAGGGAGGTCCATGGAAACAGTCAAGACAACTGTATTATCCAGTCCAGCCAGTTCTTCATTAAAACGACGCGTCTGAGTTGAGCAGATACCTGTATCGATAGAAGGCACGACACTCAAGACTTTTTTCTTGCCATCAAAATCAGCCAGAGATTTTTTAGAAAGGTCTGTTGTAGTGAGTGAAAAATCAAGTGCCTTGTCGCCGACTTGTAGTTGTTTACCTGTAAAGCTCACAGGATTTCCGAGAAAAGTTACCATAAGATACTCCAATCTTTTTTCTTCCATTTTAGCTGAAACAGTCGGAATTTTCCAATGATTTGACCGGAAATGTTTGCATAGAAAAAACGCCAGCTCATGTGAGAATGACGTTTTCCAGAGGTTTATTTTGCCAATCCTTCAGCAATCTTGTCAAGGTTGTATTTCATCATGTTGTAGTAGCTGTCGCCTTCTTTACCTTGTTCTGCGATAGAGTCAGTAAAGATTTGTGCGTAGATTGGGATGTTTGTGTCTTGTGAAACAGTCTTCATTGGACGGTCATCCACACTTGATTCTACAAAGAGGGAAGGAGTTTTTGTTTGGCGAAGTTTTTCAACCAAGGTCTTGATTTGGTCAGGAGTTCCTTCTTCTTCAGTATTGATTTCCCAAATATAGGCACTTGGGACACCGTAGGCTTTAGAGAAGTATTTGAAGCATCCTTCACTGGTTACGATCAATTTCTTCTCAGCAGGGATGTTGTTAAATTTCTCCTTAGCTTCCTTGTCAAGTTTGTCTAGCTTATCAGTATATTCTTTGAGATTTTTTTCGTAGAATTCCTTGTTGCTAGGGTCTTTAGCGCTCAATTGTTTTGCGATATTTTTAGCAAAAATCATACCGTTTTCAAGGTTAAGCCAAGCGTGTGGGTCTTCTTTGCCTTTTTCGTTTTGGCCTTCAAGGTAGATAACATCAACGCCTTCGCTGACTGCAAAGTAGTCTTTGTTTTCAGTTTTCTTGGCATTTTCTACCAATTTTGTAAACCAAGCATTGCCACCTGTTTCAAGGTTGATCCCGTTATAGAAAATCAAATCAGCTTGAGAAGTTTTCTTAACGTCTTCAGGGAGTGGTTCGTATTCGTGTGGGTCTTGGCCAACAGGAACGATACTGTGAAGATCAATCTTGTCACCAGCAATATTTTTAGTAATATCAGCGATGATTGAGTTTGTAGCAACAACTTTTAGTTTTTGACCAGAAGCTGCATCTTTTTTTCCGCTAGCACATGCTACGAGAACAATGGCGGAAAGAAAAAGAACCAACAATGTACCTAATTTTTTCATTAGATCCTCCAATTTATTGGGGCTTTACCCCTTATTTTAACAAATGTTTATTTTTCAGTTTCAAATATCGTTGTTTTGGAGCGATAAAGAAGCTAATGAGAAAGAAACTAGCAGCTGTGAGCACGATACTAGAACCTGCCGCAACGTTAAAGCTATAGCCGATAAAGAGTCCCAAAACTGAAGCTGTAGCTCCAAAGGTTGAGGAAAGGAAAATCATGCTTTTCAGGCTATTAGCATAAAGATAAGCAGTTGCAGCTGGGGTAATCAGCATGGCTACAATCAGGATAGTTCCGACACTTTGCATGGCTGTCACAGACACGAGAGTCAAGAGTACCATGAGAAGGTAGTGATAGAAATTGACAGGCATTCCCATGGCTTTAGCCAAGAGTTCATCAAAGGAAGTTATCAAGAGTTGCTTGAAGAAAATCCAGATTAACAAGAGAATGACTGCCCCAACACCCATAGTAATAAACATATCCGTATCTTGGACGGCTAAGATATTACCAAAAAGGATATGGAAAAGGTCAGTTGAACTTTTAGCGACACTAATCAAGATGATACCGAGGGCTAAGAAAGAAGAAAAGGTAATGCCGATGGCGGTATCGCTTTTGATAATCGAGTTTCCCTTGATGTAGGTAATGATGATGGCAGCTAGCAATCCAAAGACAATGGCTCCGATAAAGAAGTCAACGCCCAAGATGAAGGAGAGGGCTACACCTGGTAAGACAGCATGTGAAATGGCATCTCCCATGAGTGACATCCCGCGTAGGATGATGAAACATCCTACAGCTCCAGCTACGACCCCGACGACAATGGCTGTTATCAAGGCATTTTGTAAGAAATGGAATTTTTGCAATCCATCGATAAATTCTGCAATCATAGGTCACCTCCATTGAAAAAGAGTCGATTACCGTAAGCTTCTTTGAGATTGGCTTCGGTAAAGGTTTCTTTGGTTGGACCAAAGGCAATCACTTCTCGATTGACAAGCAAGACTTGATCGAAGTAGTGGGGAACCTTGCTGAGGTCGTGGTGGACGATGAGAACCGTCTTACCAGCTTTTTTCAAATCTCTCAGCGTATTCATGATGATTTCCTCACTGACAGAGTCAATCCCAACAAAGGGTTCATCCAAGAGGATATAATCGGCTTCCTGCACCAAGCATCTGGCAATCAAGACCCGCTGGAATTGACCTCCAGACAGTTGACTGATTTGCCGTTCAGCGTAGTCAGCTAGGCCGACGATTTCAAGGGCTTCTTGAACTTTCTTCCAATGTTTAGCATTTAAACTTCGAAAGAGAGGGATAGAAGGAAAGAGTCCTAACGAGACGCATTCCTTGACCTTGATGGGAAAGTTGTAGTCGATATTGATTTTCTGTTCGACATAGGCAATTCGGTGTAAGGATTTTTTAACTTCCTTGTCATCGAGAAATGCCTGACCTTGATGTGGGATAATTCCCAGCATCCCTTTTACTAGTGTTGATTTCCCAGCACCGTTTGGACCAATGATACCGGTAATTGTTGGTCCTTGGAGCACTAGTGAAATATCCTTAAGTGCCAATGTTTCTTTGTAGGAGACACTGAGGTTTTCGATACGTATCATAAACTTGTATTCCTCCTGTCTCTTAATATACATTAAAAAAAAAATTAAGTCAAGTTAATTTTTGAAAAAATTAAAATAATAACTGAAAAATGATGGAAAAGGAAAGTTCATTTTTAATTGCATTCCCAGGTAATTTTTGTTAAGCTAAAAACAAGTACAAATGAAAGCGAGAACAAGATGACACGTTATCAAGATGATTTTTATGATGCAATCAATGGAGAATGGCAGAAGACGGCTGAAATCCCAGCAGATAAGTCTCAAACAGGTGGTTTTGTTGATTTAGACCAGGAAATTGAAGACCTGATGCTGACGACAACAGACAAGTGGTTGGCAGGTGAAGAGGTGCCTGAGGATGCTATCTTGGAAAACTTTGTCAAATACCACCGCCTAGTTCGTGATTTTGATAAGAGAGAAGCTGACGGTATCACACCTGTCTTACCACTCCTTAAAGAATTCCAAGAATTGGAGACTTTTGCAGATTTTACAGCTAGACTAGCAGAGTTTGAGCTTGCAGGAAAACCTAACTTTCTTCCTTTTGGTGTATCTCCAGACTTTATGGATGCTAGAATCAATGTTCTATGGGCTAGCGCTCCAAGTACAATCTTGCCAGATACGACCTACTATGCAGAAGACCATCCTCAGCGAGAAGAGCTCTTGACTCTTTGGAAAGAAAGTAGCGCAAATCTCCTCAAGGCTTATAATTTCTCTGATGAAGAAATTGAAGACTTGTTAGAGAAAAGACTAGAATTGGACCGTCGAGTTGCGGCAGTGGTGCTCTCTAATGAAGAAAGTTCAGAGTATGCTAAACTTTACCATCCATATGCTTACGAAGATTTCAAGAAATTTGCGCCTGCCCTACCTTTGGATGACTTTTTCCAAGCCGTTCTTGGACAAGTACCAGACAAGGTTATTGTAGACGAGGAACGTTTCTGGCAAGCAGCAGATCAATTCTATAGTGAAGAGGCCTGGCCTCTCCTCAAGGCAACCTTGATTTTGAGTGTTGTGAATCTCTCAACCAGCTATTTAACAGAAGAAATCCGTGTCTTGTCAGGTGCCTATAGCCGTGCGCTTTCAGGAGTTCCAGAAGCTAAAGACAAGGTCAAGGCAGCCTACCAGCTAGCACAAGGGCCTTTCAAACAAGCCTTGGGTCTCTGGTATGCCCATGAAAAATTCTCTCCAGAGGCCAAGGCAGACGTAGAGAAAAAAGTGGCAACCATGATTGATGTCTATAAGGAACGCTTGGCTAAAAATGACTGGTTGACTCCTGAAACTCGTGACAAGGCCATCGTCAAACTCAATGTCATCAAGCCTTATATCGGTTACCCAGAAGAATTACCAGAACGCTACAAGGACAAGGTAGTGGATGAGACTGCTAGTCTTTTTGACAATGCTCTAGCCTTTGCGCGTGTGGAAATCAAGCACAGTTGGAGCAAGTGGAGCCAGCCTGTAGACTACAAGGAATGGGGCATGCCTGCTCATATGGTCAATGCTTACTACAATCCACAGAAGAACCTAATTGTCTTCCCAGCGGCCATTTTGCAAGCACCTTTCTATGACTTGCATCAGTCATCTTCTGCTAACTACGGTGGTATTGGGGCAGTTATTGCCCATGAAATTTCCCACGCCTTTGATACCAACGGAGCGTCCTTTGACGAAAATGGTAGCCTCAAGGATTGGTGGACAGAAAGCGACTATGCTGCCTTCAAGGAGAAAACACAAAAAGTTATTGACCAATTTGATGGACAAGATTCTTATGGAGCAACCATCAACGGTAAATTGACTGTATCAGAAAACGTAGCTGACTTGGGAGGAATCGCTGCAGCCCTTGAAGCAGCTAAGCGAGAACCAGACTTCTCCGCAGAAGAATTCTTCTACAACTTTGGTCGCATCTGGCGCATGAAAGGTCGTCCAGAATTTATGAAACTTTTGGCTAGCGTCGATGTGCACGCGCCAGCCAAACTCCGTGTCAATGTACAAGTACCAAACTTCGATGATTTCTTTACGACCTATGATGTCAAAGAAGGAGACGGTATGTGGCGTTCACCAGAAGACCGCGTGATTATTTGGTAAGGCAAAAAATCTAGTCATCAGAAAAAAGGCATCCAATCAGGTCTGAAAACTTAATTGGATGCCTTTTATAATGGAAAGATTTGCTGGATAGTTTACTTAAATTGCGATATTGATTGTCATCATTTTGCTAGAAAAAAGGATTGAAAGTTTTTTCGTGAGCGATGGTCGTAGCTGGACCATGCCCTGGATAGACGTCGTAGTTTGGTAGGATGAAAAGTTGGGTTTTGATACTATGGAGGAGTTGCTCCATGCTACCAGTCGGAAGATCCGTCCGTCCGATTGTTTCACGGAACAAAGCATCTCCTGTTAAGACCAAGTGAGTTTGTGGAAAGACGATAGAAACACCACCGATAGAATGCCCTGGTGTTGGCAAGACAGTGAAACGAAATTCCTCTAGTTGGTATTCTTCGTGAAAGATAAAAGTGTGTTCTGCAGGTTTTGCGATTACATCTGCCATATCATCGTGGCGGGGAAGCCCAGAGAGATTATCGACAGGAGTATAGAGCCAGCTAGCTTCGCTCTCTGCGATATAGACCGGAGGATTGCCAAAAGTCTCGCGAACCAAGTCCAGACTCATGATATGGTCATAATGGGCGTGGGTCAAGAGAATAGCGCAGATAGGTTTGTTGATGTTCTCTATTGTCTGACGAATAGCTTCCCAATGACTACCAGGGTCAACCACAATAAGGTGCTTTTCGCCCTCCAAGTAATAGGTATTTTCATAGGCAACAGGATTCACGGTTTTATGGATTTTCATACTAGCTCCAATCTCAAAGAATGTACTAATACTCTTCGAAAATCTCTTCAAACCGCGTCAACTTTATCTGCAACCTCAAAGCAGTGCTTTGAGCAACCTGTGGCTAGTTTCCTAGTTTGCTCTTTGATTTTCATTGAGTATAAATTAAGTATAGCACAGTTAGGGAGAATAAGCTGGAAAAGGAAATAGGTCTAGAAAGAAGAAGATGGTTTGGATAAAAAATAAGCCTCGAGTTAGTTCGAGGCTTAAACTGTTTTAATTACCAGCATAATATTTTTGGATTCCCTTGATAATCCCTTCAACTAGTTTATCTTGGTAGTCACTGCTGCGGATTTTTTGGTTTTCTTCTGGATTATCCATATATCCCATCTCTAGCAAAACAGCTGGTTTAGCTGTCTCACGGAGAACAGCAAAGGTTGCTTGCAAGAGTCCAGCGTCTCTAGCTCCAGTTTCAGCTAGTAGTGAAGAATGGATATCGGCTGCGAGACGATTACTTTCACTTATCCGCTCAGGATTGTTGTGCCAATCCTTGTTAATCTTGCTAGGGAAACCAGGTTCATCCTTGTAAGAATAGGTCTGGATACCTAGGTTAACGGTTGTATCATTCCCTTTTGCATTGAAATGAAGGCTGATGAAAAAGTCAGCATTGGTTTTGTTGACCATACGAGAACGCTCGGTAATAAAATCAACGTCTATATCACTATCTCGAGAGGTGAGAACGGTGTAGCCTAGGCCTTCTAATCGTTTACGTAGCTTACGATAAACTTGTAGGTTCAATTCTTTTTCAGCTATACCATAGTAATAAGCCCCGCGATCCTTACCACCGTGTCCTGGATCGAGAAAGATGGTTTTAGAGTATTGTCCTTTTTGAAAACCTTGTGCTAATTCACGAACCCATTTTCCATTTCCTTGGAAGAGCTGGTTTTTGCCATCCACTGCATAGGTTCCTGTAACATACACACCATCGTCCTTAAGGTAGTACCAAGCTTGATAGTCTGGGTCATAAATCCATTCCTTGTGGGCCATGTAGCCACCAGATTTTAGATAGTAGGAACCAATCCATTGTTTTTGGGCATAGCTCCCGCCAGATTTTAGGTAAAACCAACTAGAGTAGCTTTGGTCGTAGACCCATTCCTTATCTGCCATGGCACCGCTGGCTTTGAGGTAGTAATCGCCTCTCCAGACATTGGCCAACATTCTACCGTAGCCATCAAAAGCATACCACTTGCCATTGATTTGACTCCATTGGTTGGATAAATATTTACCTGAACCATTGATATAGTACCAATTATTTCCCATTTGGTACCAGCTGTTTTCAAGCAAGTAGCCATGACTATCAAAGAAATAACCATCATAGAGAGTATCTGTAAATTTGACCCCAGTTTGACTATAAAAAGTCCACTTGTTCCCCTCTTTTACCCAGCCAGTTTGTATAGGTTGATTAGGTTTGGTTTCCGTAGAAAGAGAAGGTTTGCTTTCTTGCTCACTTGAACTAGTTGTAGTTGACGAAGTTTCTGTACTAGCTTGAGAACTGCTAGCAGAAGTATTTGTAGAACTGTTAGTAGAATGACTAGTGGAAGTATTTATTGAGCTACTAGTTGAACTAGACATAGGGGCAGTAGTGGAATGACTCGTATCATCAGCCAAAACGACTTGGCTGGATAAGCCAAGAACAGCCAATGCTAAAAGTGTCAGTCTTTTGTGTGATTTCATGTTGTTTGCCTTTCTAGAAAGATGAAAATTCAGTAATTATCGTAAAAAAACTGTGCTTATTACTATTATACACTAAAAAAGTTAGAAAATTACCAAAATATCAAACCTTTTCTTATTTAAGAAGAAAAGATTTTCATTTCACTAACTTTTAGCATAGCCTATATTTCAAAAAAGATAGATGAAAATCAGATAATTATATTATTTTTTAGTGTGAATCTTATTTTATTCTCATTATTAACAAATTGAATAAGCTTTAGAATCCTCTTTTTCTAGTTTTCATATTCTTAAAAAAGTGATAAAATGGTAGGAAGAATTGGAGAGTAGAGATGCCAAAAGAAGTGAATTTAACAGGCGATGAAGTTGTCGCTTTAACACAGAAATATTTATCGGAAGAGGATGTGGCTTTTGTCCATAAGGCCTTGGTTTACGCCGTTGAATGCCATAGTGGTCAATATCGTAAATCAGGTGAACCTTATATCATTCACCCTATCCAAGTGGCAGGTATTTTAGCTAAGCTCAAGCTGGATGCTGTAACGGTTGCTTGTGGTTTCTTGCATGATGTGGTGGAGGATACTGATGCGACCTTGGACGATTTGGAAAGGGAGTTTGGTCCTGATGTGCGCGTGATTGTCGATGGAGTTACCAAGCTCGGTAAAGTTAAGTACAAGTCTCACGAGGAGCAATTAGCGGAAAATCATCGCAAGATGCTTATGGCCATGTCTGAGGATATCCGTGTTATCTTGGTCAAACTGTCTGACCGCTTGCATAATATGCGAACCCTGAAACATCTTAGAAAAGACAAGCAGGAGCGCATTTCCAAAGAAACAATGGAAATCTATGCACCTCTTGCTCACCGTCTGGGGATTTCTAGCGTCAAATGGGAACTGGAAGACCTATCTTTCCGTTATCTCAACCCAACGGAGTTTTACAAGATTACCCATATGATGAAGGAAAAACGCAGAGAGCGTGAAGCCTTGGTGGATGAGGTGGTCACAAAATTAGAGGAATATACGACAGATCGTCATCTAAATGGGAAGATTTACGGTCGTCCCAAGCATATTTACTCGATTTTCCGCAAAATGCAGGATAAGAGAAAACGTTTTGAGGAAATCTATGACCTGATTGCCATTCGCTGTATTTTAGATACCCAAAGTGATGTTTATGCCATGCTTGGTTATGTACATGAACTTTGGAAACCAATGCCAGGTCGTTTCAAAGACTATATCGCTAACCGCAAGGCCAATGGTTATCAGTCCATCCATACGACTGTTTATGGACCAAAAGGGCCGATTGAATTCCAGATTCGGACCAAGGAAATGCACGAGGTGGCTGAGTACGGAGTTGCAGCTCACTGGGCTTATAAGAAGGGCATCAAGGGGCAGGTTAACAGCAAGGAATCAGCTATTGGGATGAACTGGATCAAGGAGATGATGGAGCTCCAAGACCAGGCTGATGATGCTAAGGAATTTGTGGATTCTGTTAAGGAAAACTATCTGGCTGAGGAAATTTACGTCTTTACCCCAGATGGAGCTGTCCGTTCACTTCCAAAAGATTCAGGACCGATTGACTTTGCCTATGAAATCCATACAAAAGTCGGGGAAAAAGCAACTGGTGCCAAGGTCAATGGTCGTATGGTTCCATTGACAACCAAGCTCAAGACAGGGGATCAGGTTGAAATTGTCACCAACCCGAACTCCTTTGGACCTAGCCGTGACTGGCTCAATATGGTCAAGACCAGCAAGGCGCGTAACAAGATTCGTCAGTTCTTTAAAAACCAAGATAAGGAATTATCCGTTAACAAGGGTCGTGAAATGCTGATGGCTCAGTTCCAAGAAAACGGCTATGTAGCTAATAAATTCATGGACAAGCGTCATATGGACCAAGTTCTGCAAAAGACCAGCTACAAGACCGAAGAATCCCTCTTTGCGGCTATTGGTTTTGGAGAAATCGGTGCTATTTCTGTCTTTAATCGTCTGACTGAAAAGGAACGTCGTGAAGAAGAACGTGCCAAGGCCAAGGCTGAAGCAGAAGAACTTGTCAAAGGTGGCGAGATCAAGGTTGAAAACAAAGAAACCCTCAAGGTTAAGCATGAGGGTGGTGTGGTCATTGAAGGTGCTTCAGGTCTCCTAGTTCGGATTGCCAAGTGTTGTAATCCTGTTCCTGGTGACGATATTGTCGGCTACATTACCAAGGGTCGTGGTGTAGCTATTCACCGTGTGGACTGTATGAACCTGCGTGCCCAAGAAAACTACGAGCAACGTCTCCTTGATGTGGAGTGGGAAGACCAGTATTCAAACTCAAATAAGGAGTATATGGCTCATATCGATATCTACGGCCTTAACCGTACAGGGTTGTTGAACGATGTACTGCAAGTTCTTTCAAACACAACTAAGAATATCTCAACAGTCAACGCCCAACCAACCAAGGATATGAAATTTGCCAATATCCATGTGTCCTTCGGCATTGCCAACCTCTCGACACTGACTTCAGTCGTGGACAAGATTAAGAGTGTGCCAGAAGTCTATTCTGTCAAACGGACCAACGGCTAATTGCCCTAGCTCTTACTAGAAAGGCTATTATGAAAATCATTATCCAACGGGTTACAAAAGCCCAAGTGAGTATCGAAGGTCAGGTTCAGGGAAAAATCAATCAGGGGCTCCTATTGCTGGTTGGTGTTGGACCAGAGGACCAAGAGGAAGATTTGGACTATGCTGTGAGAAAACTTGTCAACATGCGAATTTTTTCAGACGCAGAAGGCAAGATGAACCTGTCTGTCAAAGATATTGAAGGAGAAATCCTCTCTATTTCTCAGTTTACCCTCTTTGCGGATACTAAGAAAGGAAATCGTCCAGCCTTTACAGGTGCAGCCAAGCCTGATATGGCATCAGACTTCTATGATGCTTTCAATCAAAAATTAGCGCAAGAAGTGCCCGTTCAGACAGGGATCTTTGGAGCGGATATGCAGGTTGAGCTGGTCAATGACGGACCAGTCACCATTATCCTTGATACTAAAAATAGATAAGAAAGACCAAGCCCAGCTGGCTTGGTTTTTCTTATCTATCATAAAATATTCCAAAATGAAATCGGTTCCTGATAGGCTTTTGGGAAGTCTCTTTTCAGGCTTTGGCTTATGCGATAGGAAGGGACGAGATGTCCTAGGATGAGGAGAGTTCCCTGAAGGAGAAGTGGCATACCACTTAAACATATCAAGGAGAGAATCATTAGGCTATCCCATAGAAGGATTTGTAAGGCAAAACGCCAGAATCTCGGTCTAATCTGGGAATAGAGGTGACTAAAGTGGTCACAAAGTTGGTTGGAAAGATAGGTCAATAGCACAGGATGAAAGAAAATGAGCCAACCGCTATAAATCAACATCCAATCCCAAGTAAGCCCCTTTTTAAATGTCAAAAATGCCAGCATAATTCCATCGATGATAAGGAGTTGAGTGGTTTTGATGGAGATGATTTTTTTCATGCTAAAACCTCCTTTTCCTTAGAGACATTCCCACAAAGAGATGTGTTTGTCGTAAAAGTCTGGATAGTTTTCTCTTAGGTAGTCAGTTGTCCTATAATAAAAAGTAGAATGGCAAGCAGTGATGATTGGCATAAGAGATGAAAAACGATGAGAACTAACGAAGGCTAAAAGGACAAAAAATAGAAAGTCACTGATGAGCACCCCTAAATAGTAGAAGCGAATCTTTTTATTGATTTGAGGATAAATCTCAGCGAATTGATGTTTGAGTCGGACAACCAAGCGAAATAGCAGTAGTCCCTGAGTAAGGATGGAAATAAAACCAGTGAGCAAGAGCCACTCCAAAGATGTCTCGAGTCTTTTGCTAAAAAATGCAAATAGTAGCAAATCGATAACTGCAATTGCTGTAAAATGGATTCTAAAGAGATTTTTCATAAGATGACCTCCCTCTTTTATCTAACTTCATTCTACTCCAAAAGAATGGGAGTTACAAGTAAAATGATAAAAAATTTTAGTAAGGAGATTCTGTTAGATTTCTTTATTTGATTTCCCTCTTATTGTTCCACCTCTTCATCATTCCAGACAAATAAAGCTCCGATTGCATTGAGGATATAAAAGATGTATTTTCCGATATTGGCAAAATTCCCTTGAATACCAGCTTTTGTCAGCTGAACGAAATTGTAAATCAACCAAAAGCCCCACTGAGTTGTTAGTTTCAATGCGTTAAATGCATTGGCAATGAGGGACAGTGCAAAGGCAATAGTTGTTACGTAGGCAAGGAGATTCATCTTGCCTCCATAACCGATATAGTTGGTCACAAAGGCAAAGAGGAAGGCGATGATGGAAATGATGATGGCCGCCAATTTTAGCTGTTTTTGGCTCATTTGGTTGGGTTTGCCTTCTTGCGAAGCTTCCCATTTTTTAATAGCAAAGGTATAAATGAGGAAGGTGACGGGATAGGTAATGATGGCTGCCTTATTTCCAAGGATATAATCAATGGTGCCGGACAAAATGGTATTAACAATACCAAAGTAATTTCCCCATTTGCTTAATTTTCCCGTGAAACGAGTGGACAACATGGAAATCCCAACGTTGGTTACGGAAATCAATCCAAAGGGTACAAGAGCTGTCCATGGTCCCCAGTCTACAAATTTATCGAGACGGGAGTTGAGGTAACCAGATGCAATTGCAATCCCAACGACCAAAGCAACCCCGAAGAGGTCAAACCATTTGGATGTCGCAAAAATTTTTAGTGATTTTTTCATAGGTTAAACTATCTTTCTTGTTTTTTACAAACATTCTACAACTAAATGAAAGTAAAATCAAATGATAGAAATAAAACCCTGAAAATAAAACTTTCAGGGTTGGTAGGGTACTTGAGAAATTAGTCGATTTTCTCGACATAGAGTTGTTTTGCAATGTCCATATTCACTTGTAATTCCTCGTCTTTACTAAGAATAGTGAAGGTGTTGCTGAAGCCATCAAACTGCTTGACTTGGAGCGGATCACCGATGTGGAGTGAGTGCTTGTCCAGATAATGGAGAATGTCAAAACTATCGTGCACCCGAGTCAAGCGGTAGGAGCCGGCTTCCTTGATATCAGCTAGTGGGAGGTTATTGATTTCAACTAGGAGTTCTCCCTTGGCAGGAATAGTTCCGCCGTGGGGGCAGGTCTTGGGGAATCCAAGTAGTTTATCCAGTCTTTCCACGAACAGGTCAGAGACAGTATGTTCCAAGACCTCAGCTTCCTCGTGAATCTGGTCACTCGTATAGTCTAAATGATGAACTAGAAAAACTTCAATCAAACGGTGCTTACGATAGAGCTCAGAGACCAGTTTGAGGCCGATGTCAGTCAGTAGATAACCGCATTCCTTGTCCTTGAGGATGAGATTTTCGCTCTTCATCCGTTTAATCATTTCAGTTACGGCAGGGGGAGAGACTTGCATACGAGCAGCAATTTCCTTGTTGGTAATTTTATGCAGGTCTATGCCAATTTCATAAATACACTTTAGATAATCTTCTTTATTTGGGGTCATTCGTTTCCTCTTGTCTAATATCTTTATCTAGTATATCAAAAAAAGCTAGATTTCTCTAGCTGTGACTTTTTATGTTATACTTATTGCAAGAGAAAAAACGAGGAGATGGATATGACGAAAATAGCTCTTCTTTCAGATATTCATGGAAATACCACCGCCTTGGAGGCTGTTTTGGCAGATGCTCGACAGCTAGGAGTGGATGAATACTGGCTTTTGGGAGACATTCTCATGCCAGGAACAGGGCGTAGAAGGATTTTGGACTTGTTGGCTCAACTACCGATTACAGCTAGAGTTTTGGGAAACTGGGAAGATAGTCTGTGGCATGGTGTCCGAAAGGAATTGGATAGTACTCGTCCCAGTCAACGCTATCTCTTGCGCCAGTGCCAGTATGTTTTAGAGGAAATTTCCCTAGAAGAAATTGAACTGCTCCACAATCAACCTCTCCAGCTCCATCGACAGTTTGGGGACTTGACGGTGGGAATTAGCCACCATCTTCCTGATAAGAACTGGGGGAGAGAGTTGATTCATACTGGAGCGCAAGAGGATTTTGACCGCTTGGTGACCAATCCACCTTGTGATATCGCTGTATATGGTCATATTCACCAGCAGTTGCTTCGTTACGGGACTGGTGGGCAATTGATTGTCAATCCGGGTTCAATTGGCCAGCCTTTCTTTCTAGATGCCCAGTTGCGGAAGGACTTGCGTGCCCAGTATATGATTTTGGAGTTTGATGATAAGGGCTTAGTAGATATGGACTTCCGACGGGTAGACTACGATGTGGCAGCTGAATTGCAGTTGGCTAAAGACCTCAAACTTCCCTATTTTGAGGTTTATTATGAAAGTCTGGTCAATGGTATCCACCATACTCATCATCAGGAATTTCTGAGAGAATTGGCACAGAAAGAGGGTTATGATAGGGAATTAGATGCCTGGTTGAAAAGTGGTAACGATTGACATTACAACTAAAAAGGGTATAATAAAAGAAAAAGAAGAGTAGAGGCGGGGTAGCCTCGTAAAAAGGAGAAGAGGATGCAAATTCCAAGTAGATTTACCATTGCGACTCATATGCTGATAATCATTGCCCTCAAGGGGAAGGAAAGCAAGGTGACCAGTGATTTTCTGGCTGCTAGTGTCGGGGTCAATCCTGTCATTATCAGAAAAACCTTGTCCCAGTTGAAGAAGGCAGAGCTGATTTCAGTAGCGCGTGGAACGGGTGGAACAGAGATTGTTAAGGATCTCAAAGACATTAGTCTATTAGATGTTTATCAAGCGGTTGAGTGTCTTGGTAAGACAGGTCAACTCTTCAGTTTCCATGACAATCCAAATCCAAATTGTCCAGTCGGAGCTCATATTCATGATGTTTTGGATCAAAAATTGGAGAGAATCCAGCTGGCTATGGAGGCAGAGCTTGGTCAGACCAGTCTAGAACAAGTCGTGGCTGATGCAGAGAGTCAAATGAAGGAGTGAGAGGGATAGATGCCCTCTTTTTCTCTATGTAAAATTGTGATAAAATAGAATCATTAAAGGAGGAAGAAATGTACCTTGTTATAGGAATTGTATTAGCCTTTATAGTGTCATTTTGGAAGGATAATAGAAGTTTGTGGAATCCAGTATTATTCTTATTATCCCTCATTTCCAGTTATTTTTATCTAGGCTACCTTTTTTATCAAAATGGGTATGAGAAGATTCATTTCGCTTTTTTTATATTTCCCTTTATTTTACTTCCTTTTTTGCTTTTTCTAAGTGGCATCTTTCTAATCTATAATGGGGTCATTTTGTTGAAGCGAGAGGGACGTTCAAAGGCTAATTATCTCTCCATGCTCCTTGGAATAGTCATTTTGCTATTTTTTGCTTTGATGTCATTTCGATTGGGAGGACGACATGAATTATTTTACACCAATCACTTTCTAAATATTTTATTTGCATTTATTGCTTATTCTTACTTTATTTTTGGTTTTGCTTTTGTGGCTTTTATGTTGTACTCTATCTTGTATCTCTTTATTCCTAAGAAGAAGCATTATGATTTTATTATCATTCATGGTGCAGGTTTGTTAGACGGAGAAAAGGTAACACCTTTGCTGAAGAGGAGAATTGATAAGGCAGTGGAAGCTTATCACAAGTCTAAGAATCCTCATATCAAAATCATTGCAAGTGGTGGTCAAGGAGGAGATGAGAAGATTTCTGAAGCGCAGGCCATTACAAACTATCTTCTTGAAGAGACAGATGTTCCCCAAGATGCGATTATTCTGGAAGATCAATCAAGGACTACCTACGAGAACCTTCTCTTTTCTAAGGAACTTGGTGAGGAACTGGTAGCCAAACCTCAATTCCTCTTTGTTACAAATGACTATCATGTTTTTCGTACCAGTACCTATGCGCGTAAGTTAAATATGAAGGGAGATGGCCTCGGATGTAGGACGGCAGGCTACTACATACCATCTGCTTTTATTCGGGAGTACGTAGCGCTCTGTGTCAAGATGAAATGGCTTTTCCTTGCCTTTTATGTCCTGCTATCAGTCCTCATTTTGATAGCCTACAAAGGGATTATTTGGTAGTCAGATTTTATTAAAAAAGACTTAGAATACACATGAAAGTATGTATTCTAGGTCTTTTGTTTTATATACATTTGATTTTTGAAAGGTACTATCTATTTTTCCATGCTTGGTAACGGGTATCAATCAATAATTGGGTAAGGCGTCCCATGGTTTCCCTTTCTTCTGGAGTGAGGGATTGAGCTTGGACAAAGAGATGATGGATGTGTTCAATAGCTTTGAAGGAAGATAGGTCATTGATGGAGTTAATGCCAGCATCTAGAATGGTGCCAAAGAAGAGATCGAAGTAGAGCTGGAGTTCTTCGTCAGGGACTGTCGCTACCCATTCTTTGAAGGTTGTGTCAACTTGTTGACTATCACTGTTGATTTTATCCAGTTGGACGAAGTGCTTGTCCTCAATCTGCCAACTAAAGGTATCGTGCTGGGCGATACCACCTAAGGCAGTACTGTGCACGATGATTTGGTGGTTAGGGATTTCCATCATCATACCGATAATGGACCCTTGTGGGATGAAGACCTTGCTTCTATCCATTATCCTTTGATAGCCCTCGGTTTGTGTCAGTTCTTTATGGAGACCAGGCGCATCAAAGGTATAAACTGCTGTGATTTGATTTTGCAAGCTTTGCTCAATTTGACTAGCAGCATAGATGGTTAAATTTCCTCCCTTGGAATGCCCGGCCAGAATGACCTTTTGCTTAGGATGGCGGGCAAAAAAGTTCTTTAAATAGCGGAGAGCGTGCTTTTGAGCAGGAATTTCCTTCATATAGGTCAGGTGGAAATCTTCCTTCCAGCCAATGATACTGTCATCTGTCCCACGAAAGACAATCAGATAGGTATCGAGAGTGAGGCGGTAGGTCATAGCCGCAAATTGCTTCTGCAGTTCAGGGTCGATGTCGTTGATAAAATGGGAGAGTTTACAATTTTTGAAGCGTTTGTGTTGAGATAGCTCATCCAATAGCTGGAGGCGATTTTTGCTGGTCAACATGTTAGATTCTCTTGGAACCTGAGGAGCTAGGCCTAAAAGTCGCTGAGGATTTGTGGAGACCAGATTATCAAAGGAGAGGTAGGTGATTTCTGTTAAGGCTAGAATATCTAACTCATTCAAAGGAAGGTCGTAAAAGAAATCGTGTGTGACATCTTTCAGATAGTCAAAAATATTGGCCATAATAGCTCCTTTCTTTTTACTTATCTTATCACAATCACATAGAATTTACTGGTTGGTTTGTACGAGCTCTCTACATACCGACCTATAATGGTATGATTCAGACACATAGAAGACAGTTTGCTTTTATTTCAAACCTCTAAACATACTTGTTTGTATCTGTTTGTCGTCAATCCCATTCTCTTTTAAGAAATTTTTCATCTCATTTATATCATCAGGTTGGCCGGTTAAGAGATAAATAGCTTGGTTACCGTATTTCACAACTGCATTTTTTAAAAATGCTTGGCTTTGAGAAAAGGTTTCGCTAGTTTTATAAGTTAGATTCGGATTATTCTCACTAAGCTCTCTTAACTCATTATCAAAAATGTTTATTCCTTTGTCTAAATGATTAAGAATGATGGAGCGCTTACCAGCCCACTCTTTCACAACTGGACGTAGAGTAGAAATACCGACATCAGAGGCAAAACAAACCAGTGCTTGGTCATTGTCTTTAACAGATAAAGATGACCCCAGCCAACTCATCTCAATTTTACTACCAGCTGGTAAATGTGTTAAGGTTTCCTTAAACACGCTACCACTATTATGGGTTACAATAAGAATTTCATCCTCATCAGGAGTGGAAGCAAGGGTTAGCCATCGGCTAGCCTGATTCTCCTTTACTGGACTTTTGTCTGGACCAAACGAGCTGTCAGGAAGCTTAAACTGAGCATAGGAGCCAGCTTTCCATATTTGATTTTTTGGTTTTGTGATGTGAACTAAATACAAATCTCCGCTGGGATTTTCAATGGATTTTATCGATAAAGTTTGACTTCGTCCAAGATAGGTAATGATTCCCCAAGATATAAAGCCGAGCACTCCAAGTGTAGTTAGAATAATTATGAACATTTTTTTCCCTCGTTTCATTTTTAACTCCTATAGTGTAGTAATTTTCTATGAATGAATAATATTTTTTTTCATTCAATAATTTCAAAAAATAAAGAAAAGATTTCTTTATTTCAGTATTCCTTTAATGAAGTTGGTTGCTAGTATTTCTACAGTTTTGCTAATATCTGGAAAATCATTTTCTGTGATATGTATATCCATGTAGTAAAATAGGTTGTAAACTTGTAAAATATTTTGAATTTTTTCTGGAGAATGGCCTTCAGCCTGCAAACGATGAGTAAAGGTTTTCACGAGAAATTGATGAAATGGATTCGTGACTTTCCCTTCTTCTGAGGAATAGTAGCTATGCAACTCATCTGCTATGGAAGGATTGTACCATTCTGCAAGGATTTTATTGGAAGAAACGAGTGCTCTGGATTGAGCAAAGAGTTGACTAATAAGATCAATCATATCAATTTCCCAATCCAGTTCTTCGATCATAGTTTGGCGAACACGGTTGTTTTCATCAATATAGATATCTAAAAAAATAGCCTCTTTACTTTCGTAATAGTTATAAAAAGATCCGACTGCCATATGAGCTTGTCTAGCAATTTCTGAAATTCCTGTCGCCTTGTATCCTTTTTTTGAAAAAACTTCATAAGCTGCGGATTTCAAAGCCTGTTTTTTGTCCAATTTGGTTCACCTCTTTTCTGAATGAATATTAAATATTGTTCATTCATATCTTAACAAATCTTTTTCAGATTGTCAATCTGAAAGCTAGAACTTTTTACGGATACCACTTGATGAGGAGCTTTTTAATGTTAGAAGAGTATAGAGTGTCGTTTTAACTACACTCAAGGTTTGGAAGAATAGATATAAATTTTGGTTAAGGGGATGTATAAAAGAACTGAAATGAGGGTTGAAAAAATTAAAAATAAATGGGTAGTGCTGGCACTATGTCTGAAAATAAGGTATGATATCAATGGGGTTATTCACTATCTGTTTTTGAGCTGTTGTGACAAGGAAATGTCAAAAAAGTATTAGATACTAAGCCCTCTATTTATACTAAAGGATTTAAGACTCCTAAAATTAGCAAAGGAGAATCAGATGCACAAGATTTTATTAGTAGAAGATGATCAGGTCATTCGTCAACAAGTCGGAAAAATGCTCTTTGAGTGGGGATTTGAAGTGGTTCTGGTAGAAGACTTTATGGAAGTTTTGAGTCTTTTTGTTCAGTCGGAGCCTCATCTGGTCCTCATGGATATTGGACTGCCTTTGTTTAATGGCTATCACTGGTGTCAGGAGATTCGCAAGATTTCCAAGGTACCTATTATGTTTCTGTCTTCGAGAGATCAGGCTATGGATATCGTCATGGCAATCAATATAGGAGCGGATGACTTTGTGACCAAGCCTTTTGACCAGCAGGTTCTTCTAGCCAAGATTCAGGGCTTGTTGCGTCGTTCCTATGAGTTTGGGCGTGACGAGAGTTTACTGGAATACGCCGGTGTGATCCTCAATACCAAATCCATGGATTTACATTATCAAGGGCAAGTCTTGAATTTGACCAAGAATGAATTCCAGATTTTACGCGTTTTATTTGAGCATGCGGGCAATATTGTAGCGCGTGACGACCTGATGCGGGAACTTTGGAACAGTGACTTTTTCATTGATGATAATACTCTCTCTGTTAATGTGGCTCGATTGCGTAAAAAGTTGGAAGAGCAGGGCTTGGTAGGATTTATCGAGACCAAGAAAGGGATAGGGTACGGACTGAAGCATGCTTGATTGGAAACAATTTTTTCTAGCCTATCTGCGCTCCCGTAGTCGTCTGTTTGTCTATCTGATTTCTCTGACGTTTCTGGTCTTACTCTTTCAGTTTTTATTTGCCAGTTTAGGGATTTACTTTCTCTACTTTTTCCTCTTGTGTTGCTTTGTAACCATCTTATTTTTCACTTGGGATATATTGGCGGAGATGCAGGTCTATCGCCAGGAAATTCTCTATGGAGAGAGGGAAGCCGAATCTCCTTTGGAAATAGTTTTAGCAGAAAAATTAGAAGCGCGTGAGATGGAACTTTATCAGCAGAGGTCAGATTCAGAAAGAAAATTGACGGATTTGCTGGATTACTATACCTTGTGGGTTCATCAGATTAAGACCCCCATTGCAGCCAGTCAACTCTTAGTTGCAGAAGTAGCCGACCGCCAACTGAAGCAGCAATTAGAACAGGAAATTTTCAAAATCGACTCCTATACTAATCTAGTCTTACAGTACCTGCGTTTAGAAAGTTTTCATGATGATTTGGTCTTAAAGCAGGTTCAAATTGAGGACTTGGTTAAGGAAATAATTCGTAAATATGCTCTTTTCTTTATTCAAAAAGGCTTAAATGTCAATCTACATGACCTTGATAAAGAAATCGTGACGGATAAAAAGTGGCTGCTAGTGGTCATTGAGCAAATTATCTCAAATAGTCTCAAGTACACCAAGGAAGGTGGTCTGGAGATTTATATGGACGGTCAAGAGCTCTGTATCAAGGATACAGGAATCGGGATAAAAAACAGTGATGTCCTCCGAGTCTTTGAACGTGGCTTTTCAGGATATAATGGCCGCCTA
Organism: bacterium; assembly: GCA_905221155.1. GTDB lineage: Bacteria > Bacillota > Bacilli > Lactobacillales > Streptococcaceae > Streptococcus. The sequence continues at coordinate 135,605 of CAJNCB010000001.1, forward strand.
ACTCAGCAGTCATCTGGCCTTGGCCTTTACCTATCTAAGAAAATTTCTGAAGAACTGGGTCACCAGATTCGCATCGAGTCTGAGGTTGGAAAAGGAACGATAGTGCGGATTCAGTTTGCTCAAGTGAACTTAGTCCTTGAGTGAGAAGAGACAATGAGTTTTTACCCAATCTCTTTTTGCTATATTTCAGGATATTTGAAGACTGTTTTTTACAAAACCAATAATAGAATTTTTAATACGGAATATAGTATAAATACTGGTTCAAAGTGAAGTTTTGTATGCTTTATACTTTTGTTGAGTATAAAATCTATAAACTAAGGGTGAATTACAAAAATTAATTTGAGATGAAGTGAATTGTAGACTTGGGGAATGTCTCCTATTCGATTTCAGAATGAATCGTTGATACTGGATTAAAAGAACTGCAGCTTTCTTTTTATTTTGAATGAGATAGGTGTATATAGATTTGTGTAACTGGTGTAGAACTGTTTCCAAAGAATTATTGAATGTATCGAATACACACATTCTATTGATTTTGAACCAGTTTTTAATTTCTAAATGTTGTAATAGTTTTATCAAGTAAAAGGAGACTGCCATGATTGGAGACAATATAAAATTCTTATGAAAATCACATAATCTGATATAACCAGAATTTTCACGGATTGTGGGTGTGTCACGAAATAGCCTAAATCGTTAGAAAAACTGAAAAAGCTTACTTTCAATAGAAGTATTGGAAATATTCATTTTACATCTATCAAAGAAACATGGGATAGACCTATATTTTACAAAATAGCAAATTATATTTTGAATGATAGTAAAAACTGCAGTACTTGTGTGATTTACAATTATTGCACTCAATGTCCGAGTATCGCACTATCTGAAATAAGGAATAGTAGAGATTGTTCTGCGATATGTAAAAAAACGCATTAGCAAGGAGTATCGTATATGCTACCATATCTTAAAACTATTAGATGGTATCTCTTCTTTAATTTTCTTTTTGGTGTAGTATCGAATATCTGCACAGCTTTGTTACCGTATTTCACGCAGGCATTAATCAAAGGGGATTATCAAGTAGCTCTATATGGTTACTCTATGTCAGTGGCAGGCTATTTGAGTTGTAACTATATCCAAATGATACTTGATTGGAAGCAGGGGATTATCTTTTCGACTACTTTGAAAAATGAGTGGTTTCGTTCACTTCTGGGACTCAGTCACCACGATTTCAAGCAGAAAACAGTAGCAGAGTATATTTCCTATCAATCTAATGACCTAGATTCGTTGGAAAAGGATTACCTTCCTCCATTGATGAGTTTTATCAAACAAATTTTACGTATCATCATTTACGCTTTCATTATTAGCAGAACAATTAATCCTATTGTATCACTGATTTTAATCTTTTCCACTGGAATTAGTATTCAAATTCCTAAAATCGTTGGGAAGTTGACCGCTAATCGTAGACAGGTTTACTTGAAAAAACAAGGAGATTACTATCGAACCTTGGAGGATTTGCTCATGGGACATCATTTGGTAAATAAACTAACTATGTCGCATTTTTTGAATCAACAAAAGAGTTCTCTAAAGAATTTGCAGGATAAGTATTTTAAGTATGGTTTGACAAAAATTACAGGCATCTTATTGACAGGTGTTTCTTTTGAATTCATTAGTCTTGTTCTGTTTATTTATTTAGCCTACTCTCTATCTCACCAGCAACTCGGTATTCCTGAGGTGGTGGCGAGTTTCGGATATATTAATGCTTTTTCTGAACCAATACAGGAAATCCTTTATGATTTACAAATGTTAGAGTCCGTAAAGCCTGTAATCAAGAGTTTTCAAAACATTGTTGGGAGACCCGTTTCAGTTCAAGCACCTCAACATTCTTTTGATACGATTACTTTGAAAAACATTTCCAAACAACTGGGAGAATCAAAATTGATAATTACTTCCGCTACGATTCAAAAAGGGGATAAAATTGCGCTTATTGGTAAGAATGGGTCTGGAAAAAGTAGTCTTCTCAACATTTTAAATGGAACAGATGAAGATTTTGAAGGACAAATTGTGCTAGATGGGCTTGTTTTGGACCATCTTTGGGGGAGATTCGGTATGATTCTGCAACAAGAACATACATTTATTTCGAGTTATGAAAATAATGTAACGCTATTCAATAGTTTCAATGAAAAATTCAGAGAAGAAGATTTTGAAAAAATTTCACCACAATCCCTGTCAGGTGGTCAGCAACAACGAATGTATTTAAATCGTGAGAAAAATCGTAAAAATCCATTGCTTATCCTAGACGAACCTTTCTCTGCCTTGGATACTAATCAGTTTAAAATGGAATTGGAAAGAGTTCTAGAACTACCAAGTGCCGTCATTGTTACTTTACATCGCCAAAACGAATTATTAAGTAAGTTTGACCAAGTTTGGGAAATTAAGAATGGAGAACTTGTAATTTTGAAATAGCTAAATTATAAAGAATAAAACGCATAGTATCAAGGTTCTTCTGATACCGTTTTTCCTTCTTCGGATAAGGGAACAAAAATTTCTTGCTTTCTCTATCTGTTCAATTGATAGATTTCGTCAGAGAAAGACTGTAAAATTTTTGATATAATGTTAAGGATGGACTGACGGATATTTAAAGGATAATTTTCAAAAGAATAACAGGTGAGAAGAAAAATATGTAAGATTGGACAGAAGTCTCTCTACCATCATCCATGTAGAAACAAGATTATATGAAATAAAAGGAGTAACTAATGACCGGAAACTATTCAACACGTGAATACCGTGAGAAATTATATGATGATCTTCATGTTCGATTAAGAGATACAGTGATTTTGATGTGTGCGATTTTTATTGCCTCTATCGGACTAAATATGAATTCAACAGCTGTCATTATTGGAGCCATGCTGATTTCCCCTCTTATGACATCGATTGTTGGACTTGGATTTGGTTTAGCAATTTTTGATACGCGTTTAATCAGGCAATCTCTAGAGGTTTTATTTACTCAAGTATTGGTCAGCTTGTTTGTCTCGGCTCTGTATTTCTGGATTTCTCCCTTATCTTATGAAAGTAGTGAATTGATTGCACGAACCTCTCCAACTATTTGGGATGTTCTCATTGCTATTGCTGGTGGGATAGCAGGCGTCATTGGTTCAAGAAAAAAAGAAGCAAACAATATCGTGCCAGGAGTAGCCATTGCAACAGCTCTGATGCCACCTATCTGTACTGCAGGTTACGGTTTAGCTAATGGAAATGTACGATTTTTATTTGGAGCTCTCTATCTTTTCTTGATCAACTGTGTTTTTATCATGCTAACCAATATTGTTGGAACAAGAATTTTGATGAGAAAATCTCCCTTAAGTTCATTTAAAGAGCTAAATATTAAAATGAGAATTGGGTTGATATCCTTGATCGTATTATTGATTCTTCCGGCTAGTTATTCAGCAGTTACTCTGACGATAGATCAAGCGCGAAAAGAAGGAATCAAACAGTTTGTAGGAAAAGAGTTCGCCAATCATACGGTCATTAATCAAGTCTACAAGTCAAGGAACAATGAATTGGTCTTGACGGTTGTTGGAGATCCGATTTCAGAAGAAGAATTAGAAACGCTCCACCAAAAACAAGCCTCTTACGGTATTCAATCTGTTCAATTGAAAGTCAATCAAGTTCATAATTCGACAAAATTAGACAGTGATACGACCAAGGAATTTTATGAAACCATTAACAAGTATATCGATCAAAAACTCTCTGAAAAAGATTCACAAAAAGATCTCGTAAAAGAAAATGAAGCAGACAAGGAATGAGGATATTGACCTTATCCAACTCATGAAAGCAAATCTTGTGTGGTAGTTTGGTCAATCACTACTAGCTCGGGTTAAATAATACTCTTCGAAAATCAAATTCAAACCACGTCAGCGTCGCCTTACCGTACTCAAGTACAGCTTGCGGCTAGCTTCCTAGTTTGCTTTTTGATTTTCATTGAGTATAAAATATAAAAAGCAACAGCTGAAATAGTTGTTGCTTTTTCTGGCTCTGAAAAATGTTTCTCAGACTGTGATTGTTTTATTTCTCAACGCGTGATTTGTTGGCGATATCAGCTAGGATAGTTTGAACAAAATCATCTACTGAGACAGTTTGTGTTTCTTTTTGGCCATAGCGGCGAACGTTGACTGTTCCGTCTTCCATTTCCTTATCCCCAACGATTAATTGGTAAGGAATCTTGCTTGTTTGTGACGCACGGATCTTGAACTGCATTTTTTCATTGCGCTCATCTACATCTGCACGGACACCACGGTCACGGAGTTTCTTAGCCACTTCCCAAGCGTAGTCCACGTGTTTTTCGTTAGATACTGGGATGAGGGTTACTTGGTGTGGTGCAAGCCATGTTGGGAAGGCACCCTTGTAGTTCTCAATCAAGATAGCTGTGAAGCGTTCCATAGTTGAGATAACTCCACGGTGGATCATAACTGGACGGTGCTCTTCGCCATCAGCTCCGATGTATTTAAGGTCGAAGCGTTCTGGAAGCAAGAAGTCAAGTTGGATAGTAGAAAGAGTTTCTTCTTTTCCAAGAGCGGTCTTAACTTGAATATCCAATTTTGGTCCGTAGAAGGCTGCTTCACCTTCGGCTTCAAAGTAGTCCACGCCCATTTCATCAAGGGCTGCACGAAGCATGGTTTGGGCATTTTCCCACATCTCATCGTTGTCAAAGTACTTATGAGTATCTTGAGGATCACGAAGAGAGAGGCGGAAGCGGTATTCAGTCAAGTTGAAGTCTTCATAAACATCGATAATCAACTGAAGAGCACGTTGGAATTCTTCTTGGATTTGTTCTGGAGTCACAAAGAGGTGACCGTCGTTAAGAGACATTTCACGTACACGTTGAAGACCAGTGAGGGCACCAGATTTTTCGTAGCGGTGCATCATACCGATTTCAGCGATACGGATTGGCAACTCACGGTAAGAGTGAACATGGTGTTTGAAGACTTGGATGTGGTGCGGACAGTTCATCGGACGAAGGACAAATTCTTCCCCGTCACCCATGTCCATAGTTGGGAACATGTCTTCTTGGTAATGATCCCAGTGACCAGAAGTCTTATAAAGCTCAACAGAAGCAAGTGGTGGAGTGTAGACGTGTTGGTAGCCAGAAGCTAGCTCTTTGTCTACGATGTAGCGTTCCAACTCACGACGAATAGTCGCACCATTTGGCAACCAGAATGGAAGTCCTTGACCAACCTCTTGAGAAATCATGAAGAGATCAAGCTCTTTACCAAGTTTACGGTGGTCACGTTCCTTAGCTTCTTCACGCATTTGAAGGTAGTTTTTCAAGTCTTTCTTGTCGAACCAAGCTGTACCATAGATACGTTGCATCATAGCGTTGTCGCTATTTCCACGCCAGTAAGCACCAGCTACATGGAGAAGGTGGAAGATTTGGATACGACCTGTTGAAGGGACGTGTGGGCCACGGCAAAGGTCTACATATTCACCCTGACGGTAGATGGTCAAACCACCTTCGTCTTCAGAGTGTTCTTCAATCAATTCTAATTTGTAAGGGTCGTTCTTGAAGATTTCACGTGCCTCGTCTTTAGTAACTTCTTCACGGATTGATGGGAAGTTTTCTTTGACGATTTTTTGCATTTCTTCTTCAATACGAGGAAGGTCTTCGTTAGAGATTTGACCAGCTGTGTTGTCAGTATCGTAGTAGAAACCATCTTCGATGGCTGGACCAACTCCCAAATGAATGTCTGGGAAAAGACGACGAGCTGCTTGGGCGAACAAGTGAGCAGCTGAGTGACGCAAGATTGGAAGGGCATCTTCGTGATCAGGTGTCACAATTTCGATGCTTCCATCTTCAGTGATAGCACGAGTAGTGTCAATGAGTTTGCCGTTGAATTTACCAGCCAAGGCCTTTTTAGCTAGGGAATTGCTGATAGATTGGGCAATTTCAAAAGTTGTAACGCCAGATTCGAATTCACGAACAGCGCCATCTGGGAAAGTAATGTTAATCATGATGTTCTCCTTACTTATATTATTGACGAATGTGTTAACCCTATTCTGAAAACAGGGACAGAGGATTGTGAAAGCTAGAAAAACAAAAAGCGACATCCTCGAAAGGACGTCGCAACGTGGTTCCACCTTCATTTATGTTCCTCAAAAGAGAGGGACACCTCTGATTGGCTCTAACGTGGCCACCGTTTTATGTTTTCATAAAAAACGCAAGAGTAGTGTCAGTTTAGGCTTTCTATGCGTTTCCAGCAACCACGCACTCTCTAGTAGAAAGGGACTAAGTGACTTGTCTCTATGGATTATTATAGCATGATTGTGAGATTTTTCAAGGATTTTGTGAAAGTTTTTTGTTTTTCATTTTTTGTAGAATATGCTTGATACCAATACCGGAAGCCAGACCCATCAGAGCCAAGGTTTCATAGGCTAAAAAGTAAAACCAGATAAATTCACCAAAGGTTATGATAGTAAAGCAAAAGAGCAGTCCGTTACCAATTAACCACCAAAGTGAGAAACGGACACGGTAGCTATAAAGTAGCGATATAATCAAGATTACCAGAGGTGTAAAGAAGAGAATATTATTTACGTAGAGACTCTTGAGCAAAAGGGGGTCAGAAATAATTAGTGATAACAACTGATAAAGTGGCCAATAAAAGAAAAATATGACCAGATAGTAGGGGAGATGGGAATAGAATCTACGCATGATAATCACCTCGTTTTAAAAAACAGACAACTTGGATTTCTTGCTATGATTATTATAGCATGTTTAAAACAAGAAAGTAAATCTGTTGACAAAGAAGTTAGTTATTGGTAGAATAGGGATTGTCGTAAAGACAAATAACTTCTTCTTGGTTACAGGCATGCCAACCTGTCACTCGGATGAAGCCAAATAAAAAGGAGAAACATCATGGCAATCTCAAAAGAGAAAAAAAATGAAATCATCGCACAATATGCACGTCACGAAGGTGATACAGGTTCAGTAGAGGTTCAAGTTGCTGTCCTTACTTGGGAAATCAACCACCTTAACGAACACATCAAACAACACAAAAAAGACCACGCTACTTACCGTGGATTGATGAAAAAAATCGGTCGCCGTCGTAACTTGCTTGCATACTTGCGTAAAAACGACGTTAACCGTTACCGTGAGTTGATCAACTCTCTAGGACTTCGTCGTTAATTCAAGATACAAAGGCCGTCAAAAGCACAAAGCAAAAATAGGAAAATTGACGAAGAAACTTCAGTTTCTAGGAGATTTTATCTTTTTTGCCAAGTGCTTAGGCCGTGTTCAATTGAGCATATCTTGATAATGAAGCTACTCTAAATCGGGTAGCTTTTTTACTTTTGTCACCTTACCTCGATATACTCAAGTATTATCTTTGGTTACGGTTCCTAGCACTGTAAGGTAAAATAAACCAGATTCTCTCCCTTCGGGGAGATTTTTTTGTTTCACTGAAAGTTTCGTACATTCTTCTCCTCGCCGTCTAGTCTATAAACGTTTTATCCAGCAAGAATCATGATGCTAAGGGCGTAAGAAATCCGTATGAAAATAGGGAAACGACACCGTGTTCGATGAACACAAGGAGTTTCATCTTTTTCACTAGGATTTTAGCCCGGGCTCAAATCAGCTCTCTGACTTCAGAGGGCTTTTTTATTGAGGTTTTATCGGTCACAATTTTGGAGACTACAAAAACCTCAAATGGTATCAGCTAATTACACCATAAGGGTGCGCAGCTACTCGGCTTGAAAAGCCGAGTAGCTGTCTGCAAGCCCCTTCGGAGAGCCCACACTTTACGAAGTAAAGTATAGTATGTTATACTCTACATGGAAGTAGTTACTGAATTCCAGTTAGAAATTACTTTGTAACTACGTTTTGAGGAGGAGTAAAATGCTTTCCTATGTTCGACATTACCCACTAGCGATAGCTAAATTAATGTGTCTGTGCTCTCCTAAAATCTGCTGATTTATTACTGACCAATACAGGAGGTTTTTTATGGGACAGACAATCATATCTGCTATTGGTGTTTATATTTCCACCAGTATCGATTATTTAATTATTTTAATTATTTTATTTGCACAGCTATCACAGAATAAACAAAAATGGCATATTTATGCGGGGCAATATCTAGGCACAGGCTTACTTGTAGGGGCGAGTTTAGTTGCTGCTTATGTCGTTAATTTCGTGCCTGAAGAATGGATGGTTGGATTGCTTGGTTTAATTCCTATCTATTTAGGGATTCGCTTTGCAATTGTTGGAGAAGGTGAGGAAGAAGAGGAAGAAGAGGAAGAAATTATTGAAAGATTAGAACAAAGCAAGGCAAATCAACTGTTTTGGACAGTTACATTGCTGACAATTGCGTCTGGCGGAGATAATTTAGGTATCTATATACCTTATTTTGCTTCGTTAGATTGGTCACAGACCCTCGTGGCGTTGCTTGTGTTTGTAATCGGCATAATTATCTTATGCGAGCTTAGTCGGGTGTTATCCTCTATTCCGTTAATATTCGAGACAATTGAAAAATACGAGCGAATCATTGTGCCCTTAGTATTCATTCTACTTGGACTATACATCATGTATGAAAATGGCACGATAGAGATTTTTCTGATCGTGTAGATTTTTTTGTTTCACTAGGATTTTATCCCAATCTCAAATCAGCTCTCTAATTTTAGAGGGCTTTTTATGTTGTCACTTTACCTCGATATACTCAAGTATAATCTTCGGTTACGATTATTAGCACTGTAAGACCAACTATATTTATTTTTCTCATCTTGTTCCATTGTTGAAAATATGGTATACTTTTCATGAGAATTTTCTAAATTTTTAAGATTCTATCAAAGGAGGTTTGCATGCTTTCCAAATTTTCTGGAAGCCGACAAGACCAGCAATTTGTGTTACTTTTAGTTATTTTGCTAGGTATTTTAGGGATTTCTCTCTTTCTAGCAGTTTCAATGGGATCTGTTGCGATTAATCTAGGAGATACCTATCGGATTATTTTGAGCAGGTTGGGATTTCCTCTTGAGGTAGGAGAGGTTTCCAAGTCCACTCTTGCCATTGTATGGAACATGAGATTCCCTCGAGTATTGTTAGGTCTGATAGTAGGAGCAGGCCTTTCTATGTGTGGTAGCGTGATGCAGTCCACAGTGAACAATCCTATCGCAGAGCCTTATGTCTTAGGAATATCTGCGGGTGCAACTCTAGGGGCAACCTTGAGCATCATTCTTGGTTTAAAAGTGATGATTAGCCTTGGAGCTTTTCTTGGAGCTATTTTGGCAACAATTGCTGTCCTCATCATTGCCTCTATGCAGGGAAGGATGACGACTTCTAGTCTGATTTTATCAGGAACGGTGGTCAACGCTCTCTTTCTGGCTTTTTCAAACTTTATTATCTCAGTCGGAGCTAATGCGGATAGTGTGATGACCATTAAGTTTTGGACAATGGGTTCGCTCGCTGGGACTTCCTGGGCAGACTTGGTCCTGCCAACTATAGTAGTAGGAATAGCCTTTCTATTTTTCTCTACTCAGTATCGTGTTTTCAATGCGATGATGATGGGAGATGAGGCTGCTTTAACTTTGGGAATTCCTTTACGCTTTTATTGGTATCTTTATGTGACAATGGTGGCTGTGCTGACAGCAGTCTTAGTGGCAACCTGTGGGATTATTGGATTTGTCGGTCTGATTACTCCACATTTAGCTCGAGGATTAGTAGGAACGAATTACAAGAGGCTTTTTCCTGTTGCAACCTTGCTAGGTGCCCTCTTTGTCATTTGGGCAGACGTACTCTCTCGTATCATCATTCCAAACGCAGAGCTTCCTATTGGTATTTTCACAGCCTTAGTAGGTGCCCCCTTCTTTATCTACATTGTTGGAGGTAGGCGAAGGGAGGTGAGGGTCTGATATGGACTTGATTTGTCAGGATATCCATTTTGGACTAGGAGAGAAAAAAATCCTCAAAGGAGTCTCTCTTAAGGTTGAGGGGCATCAATTTCACACGATACTAGGACCAAATGGAAGCGGAAAAACCAGTCTACTTAAACTCCTCTATCGTCAGGAAAAGGCGGACAAAGGCTTGATAAGCCTAGATGGAAAGTCTCTGGAACAATGGACGCTCAAAGAAACAGCCAAGCAAATGGCAGTTGTGACCCAGTTTAACCAACTGCAGTTTGATTGTACAGTTGAGGAAATCGTCTTGCTGGGAAGAACTCCCCACCTCTCTTTTTTAGAGAAGGAAAATGAAAGGGATTATGCCCTCGTTCAAGATGCTCTCGTTAAGGTGGATATGCTTGAGAAGAAAACTCGTCTCTATTCTTCTCTGTCAGGGGGGGAGAAACAACGAGTCTTATTAGCCCGCGCCTTGGCGCAAGAACCGACTCTCTTACTCCTAGACGAACCAACCAATCACCTGGATATCAAGTATCAGCTAGACTTGTTGGCCATTGTGAAAAATCTCAAGGTCAATGTTCTAGCTGTCCTACATGATATTCAACTTGCTTGTCGCTATTCGGATTATCTCTATCTGATGAAAGAGGGAGAAATCCTTTACCAAGGGACTCCAAAGGAGACCATCACCCCTGAGTCATTGCAAACTGTATATGGAGTTCAAAGTCAGGTTACTTGGACCGAGGATCAGCAAGCTATGATTCACTATTTATAAGAATGAAAAGGAAAACAAGATGAAAAAAACACTAAGCATTTTACTCGTAACAGTAGCTACCCTAACCATGGCAGCTTGTGGCAATACTACTACAGAAAAAGCTACCACACAATCTAGCACAGAGACAAGTCAAAAGGCTAACGCAGAGACGACTTATCCGCTAACTATCAAAACTTATGATGCTAAGGGAAATGAAGTCGAACAAGTTTTTGACAAGGCACCTGAAAAAGTTATTACAAACAATCTTTCAACCACTGAAATCTTATTGGAGTTAGGCTTGAAGGATAAAATTGTTGGCATGCTTAACCCTGATAATGCTGTGACGGACAAATACAAGGACGCGATCGCGACGATTCCTCAAATTGGAGATAAAAAAACAGTCTCACAAGAAACAGTCCTTTCTTATGAGCCGGACGCTGTGATGGGTCGAAACATGATGTTTTCTGAAAAATCCTTGGGGACAGTTAGCACTTGGAATGAAAATAAAATCCCAGTTTATACACAAAAAGCTTCTCTCTCAACAATTCAGCAAGATTTGGGGAATATCGTAGAAGATGTCAAAAATCTTGGAATGATTTTTAATGTTCAGGACAAGGCTAATGAATATGCAGCTCAATTACAAACTAAAATTGACGCTGTTAAGAAAGCAAATCCAGCAAGCCAAGGTGAAAAGAAAAAGGCTTTGATTATGGTTGCTTATAATGATGAAACCTTCGGTGCCTACAAGTCTGCCTTGCAAGAAAGTTTGCTGAACCAACTTGGTTATACAAACGTTGCTACGGGGACATCAGGCTTGACCTTGGAAAATCTCGTGTCAATGGATCCTGAATTGATTATCTATGTAACCAGCGATCGTAATAAAAAATTGGATGAAAAAGCAGTAGAGTTGATGAAGGCAAATGCTGTTTTGGAAAGCGTTCCTGCTATTAAGAATCAAAAAATCATGACCATCTCTTACGATGAATTGATGGACTATGGTCCAGCAGTGATTGATTCCCTTGAGAAAATCAATGACTTTATCAATAAATAATAAGTTTGATTGGGAAGGAATTCAAGTCAAAATCAGCCTTCCTTCTAACTACGACCCCAATCAAACCTATCCGGCTATTTTATTGAATGATGGAAACTTGGATTTCCTATCTTCCCTTTCCGAATCTGTGATTTTAGTGGGCTTGACCTCTAAAAATCGCTTAGACGATTACACTCCCTGGAAGGCATCTGCTCTGAGAGATGGGGCTCCAGATTTTGGAGGTCAGGCCAAGGTCTATCATGATCATTTGTTTGGAGGTCTTTTAGACAAGTTGCAGTCGCTTTATCGTCTGGACGAAACTCGCCTTGCTTATGGAGGTTACTCACTAGGTGGTTTGGCGGCAGTCTATAGTCTTTTCAGCTTTGACAAGGTTTCCTGTGTCTTTTCGATCTGCGGTTCCTTTTGGTATCCTGATTTTGTGACCTACTGCAAGGAAAAAAATGTGAAAAATTTGGACTGTTTGCTGTATTTACAGAACGGTCAAACAGAAGGAGTCAATCATAGCAATCGCTTGGCTCAAGCACAAGTCTATGCTGAGCAGATTCATACCAGTCTTCAGAAATGCTATCCGAACGGCCAGTTTGTCTTTGATCCTTATGGACATCATGAACAAGTAGCTGAACGATTTTTAGCCTTTTCCAGCTGGTTGGCCCAAAAATGGAAAATCGAATAAAAGATTTATCCCTTGGCTTTTGCCAAGGGATTGTTGTATTTATTTAACCAAGTTTTTCTCTCTTTTTATCTGGATTCCAGACGAAGCTTGCGATAAAGCTAAAGATGATGGTTAGGATAGCGAGGATAATGGCAAGGATGAGGGCAGGGATACGGATAAACCACCAGAGTGGGTTTGGTTTTTTATCATTGTGCCATTGTTTCGTTTCTTGGTCCAAACGTTGGAATTCTGTTTGGATACGATTGGCGACTGTTTCAATGCCTTCATCATTCATTTTCTTGATATCTGAGATATCGATTGGATTTCCAAAGTTCATATCGACACGTTCGCGGCTAACCAAGCCTTTCAAGGTCATAGGACCTGTGTAGGTAACCGGCATGATACGGACCTTGGCCATTTTGGCAATCAGAGCTACGCCACCCTTGACATCGTTTGAGTGACGGCTCCCACTTGGAAACATGATGAGAGAGCGATCGCTTTTTTTAAGAACATTGATGGGATATTTGATGGCAGAAGCGCTAGGATTTTCACGGTCGATAGGAAAGGCACCACACATACGAATCCACCAACCAAAGATACGGTTGGTAAAGAGTTCTTTTTTGGCCATAAAGATAAATTGTTTTGGTTTGGTTGCAAAGGCCATATAAACTGGATCCCACCAAGTGCGGTGAGGTGCAACCAGAATATAATTTTCATCTTGATTAGGAATTTTATCAGTATTATGATAATGGGCATTGCCATTGATGGACCATAGGAGCAAGACAACCAATCCACGTAAATAAGTATAAAACATGCGATCTCCTTCGATTATTTTCTTGTTATTATTATACCTTATCAAAGGAGGGCTGGCAAACTTTTCCCTTGACTAGGTCCATATTTGGGATGAGATTAGAATTCTTTTAGAAAAAATGATATGATAGAGTTTATGGATAAAAATAAGATTATGGGATTAACCCAAAGAGAAATCACGGAAAGACAGGCTAAGGGCTTGGTCAATGATTTTACTGCTTCGGCCAGTACCAGCACTTGGCAAATCGTTAAACGAAATGTCTTTACCCTTTTTAACGCTTTGAACTTTGCCATTGCTTTGGCACTAGCCTTTGTGCAGGCTTGGAGCAATCTGGTCTTCTTTGCCGTTATCTGCTTTAACGCTTTTTCTGGAATTGTGACCGAGCTGCGGGCTAAACACATGGTGGACAAGCTCAATCTCATGACCAAGGAAAAGGTCAAAACCATTCGTGATGGCCAAGAAGTGGCTCTGAATCCTGAAGAATTGGTGTTAGGAGATGTCATTCATTTGTCTGCAGGAGAGCAGATTCCTAGTGATGCCTTGGTTTTGGAAGGCTTTGCGGAAGTCAATGAAGCTATGTTGACGGGGGAAAGTGATTTGGTGCAAAAGGAAGTGGATGCCTTGCTTTTGTCAGGAAGTTTCCTAGCTAGTGGGTCAGTTTTAGCTCAAGTTCACCATGTCGGTGCAGACAACTATGCTGCCAAACTCATGCTGGAAGCCAAGACTGTGAAACCAATCAACTCCCGTATCATGAAATCACTGGACAAGTTGGCTGGTTTTACTGGGAAGATTATCATTCCTTTTGGTCTAGCTCTCTTGCTAGAAGCCTTGATCTTAAAAGGCCTGCCTCTCAAGTCATCCGTTGTAAACTCGTCGACAGCCCTTTTGGGGATGTTACCTAAGGGAATTGCTCTTTTGACCATTACTTCGCTCTTGACCGCGGTGATTAAGCTGGGCTTGAAAAAGGTTTTGGTGCAGGAGATGTACTCTGTTGAGACCTTGGCGCGCGTGGATATGCTCTGTTTGGACAAGACGGGCACCATCACCCAAGGAAAGATGCAGGTGGAGGCTGTTCTTCCACTGACGGAAACTTATAGTGAAGAGGCTATTGCCAGTATCCTGACTAGTTACATGGCCCATAGTGAGGATAAAAATCCAACTGCGCAAGCTATTCGCCAGCGTTTTGTGGGAGAAGTTACTTATCCTATGATTTCTAATCTGCCTTTCTCAAGCGACCGCAAGTGGGGAGCCATGGAGTTAGAAGGTTTGGGAACAGTTTTCTTAGGGGCGCCTGAGATGTTGCTTGCCTCTGAAGTCCCAGAAGCTAGAGAGGCCTTGGAGAGAGGATCACGTGTCTTGGTTTTAGCTATCAGTCAGGAGAAATTAGACCATCACAAGCCTCAGAAACCATCTGATATTCAGGCTCTAGCCTTGCTAGAAATCTTGGACCCTATCCGAGAAGGAGCAGCAGAGACGCTGGACTATCTCCGTTCTCAGGAAGTGGGTCTCAAGATTATCTCTGGTGACAATCCAGTTACGGTATCCAGCATTGCCCAGAAGGCTGGTTTTGCGGACTACCACAGCTATGTCGATTGCTCGAAAATTACGGATGAGGAATTGGTTGCTATGGCGGAGGAGACTGCGATTTTCGGACGTGTTTCCCCTCATCAAAAGAAACTCATCATCCAAACGCTGAAAAAAGCAGGGCATACAACAGCTATGACAGGGGACGGTGTTAATGATATCTTGGCTCTTCGTGAGGCAGATTGTTCCATCGTGATGGCTGAGGGAGACCCGGCAACACGTCAGATTGCCAATTTGGTTCTCTTGAACTCAGACTTTAATGATGTTCCTGAGATTCTCTTTGAAGGTCGTCGTGTGGTCAATAACATTGCCCACATTGCACCGATTTTCTTGATTAAGACGATTTATTCCTTCTTGCTCGCAGTTATCTGTATCGCCAGTGCTTTACTAGGTCGGTCTGAGTGGATCTTGATTTTCCCCTTCATTCCAATCCAGATTACCATGATTGACCAGTTCGTGGAAGGTTTCCCACCATTCGTTCTGACTTTTGAGCGAAATATCAAACCTGTCGAGCCAAACTTCCTCAGAAGATCCATGCTTCGTGCCCTACCAAGTGCTCTCATGGTCGTGTTCAGCGTTCTTTTTGTGAAAATATTTGGAAGTAGCCAAGGTTGGTCTGAGTTAGAAATCTCAACTCTACTCTATTATCTCTTGGGGTCAATTGGTTTCTTATCCGTATTTAGAGCCTGCATGCCATTTACACTATGGCGTGTTCTCTTGATTGTTTGGTCAGTAGGAGGTTTCCTAGCCACAGCTCTCTTCCCAAGAATTCAAAAACTGCTTGAAATTTCAACCTTAACAGGACAAACATTACCTGTTTATGGTGTCATGATGTTGGTCTTTACCGTGATTTTCATCCTGACTAGTCGCTATCAATCCAGAAAATAAAGAAAGGCTGCAATCTGTGGATTGCGGTCTTTTTAGGTACAAGATTGCCAGCTGAAATGTGGTATAATAAGAGGTAATAGAGTTTTGGAAAGTGAGAGAAGATGATTTCAAAGAGATTAGAATTAGTGGCTTCCTTTGTGCCACAGGGAGCAATTTTGCTAGATGTGGGAAGTGACCATGCTTATCTGCCTATCGAGTTAGTCGAAAGAGGACAAATTGAAGGTGCCATTGCAGGGGAAGTGGTGGAAGGCCCCTACCAGTCCGCGGTTAAAAATGTTGAGGCTCACGGCCTAAAGGAGAAAATCCAGGTTCGTTTAGCCAATGGCTTGGCATCCTTTGAGGAGGCAGACCAAGTGTCGGTCATTACCATTGCTGGTATGGGTGGTCGTTTGATTGCTAGAATTTTAGAAGAAGGCTTAGACAAGTTAGCTCATGTAGAACGATTGATCCTCCAGCCCAATAATCGTGAAGACGACTTGCGCATTTGGTTGCAAGACAATGGTTTTCAGATTGTGGCAGAAAGCATTCTAGAAGAAGCTGGCAAGTTTTATGAGATTTTGGTAGTGGAAGCAGGACAAATGAAGCTATCTGCCAGTGATGTTCGTTTTGGACCTTTCTTGTCCAAAGAGGTTAGTCCAGTATTTGTCCAAAAATGGCAAAAAGAAGCTGTTAAGCTAGAGTTCGCCCTCGGACAAATCCCAGAAAAAAATCTGGAGGAACGTCAAGTTCTAGTAGATAAAATTCAAGCCATCAAGGAGGTGCTCCATGTTAGCAAGTGAAGTAATTAACGCATATGAAGCCTTTTGCCCTCAGGAGTTTTCCATGGAAGGTGATAGTCGTGGCCTCCAAATCGGTACTCTAGACAAGGAGATCCAAAGGGTTATGGTTGCCCTTGATATACGTGAAGAGACGGTAGCTGAGGCTATTGAAAAGGGTGTGGATTTGATCATTGTCAAGCACGCGCCGATTTTCCGTCCCATCAAGGATTTGGTGGCTAGCCGTCCACAAAATCAGATTTACATCGACCTCATCAAGCATGACATTGCAGTTTATGTCAGTCATACCAATATTGATATCGTTGAAAATGGTCTCAATGACTGGTTCTGCCAGATACTAGGAATCGAGGAGACGACTTATCTACAGGAGACAGGTCCAGAACGTGGAATTGGTCGTATTGGGAATGTTCAGCCTCAGACATTTGGGGAATTGGCCCAGCATGTCAAGCAAGTCTTTGGTCTAGATAGTCTTCGAATGGTGCATTATCAAGAGAGTGATTTGAAGAAGGAAATTTCAAGAGTTGCCATTTGTGGTGGTAGTGGTCAGTCTTTCTATCCTGATGCTTTGGCAAAGGGAGCGGATGTCTATATTACTGGTGATATCTACTACCATACAGCGCAGGATATGCTGTCTGATGGCTTGTTGGCGCTGGACCCGGGCCACTATATCGAAATTCTTTTTGTGGAAAGAATCGCAGCACTTCTTACTCAATGGAAGGAAGAGAAAGGCTGGGGCATTGATATTTTACCTAGTCAAGCATCGACCAATCCTTTCCACCATATCTAGTTAGGAAGTGAAGACAATGAAAAAAGTTGCCATTATTGGAGCAGGGATTGTAGGTGCCACAGCCGCCTACTACCTCTCCAAAGAAGCAGATTTAGAGGTGACCGTTTTTGACCATGGACAAGGTCAGGCTACCAAGGCAGCAGCGGGAATTATCAGTCCTTGGTTCTCCAAACGTCGTAACAAAGCCTGGTACAAAATGGCGCGCTTGGGGGCTGACTTTTACGTGGATTTGTTAGCTGATTTAGAGAAGTCAGGACAAGAAATCGACTTTTACCAGCGTTCGGGAGTCTTTCTCCTGAAAAAGGATGAAACTAAGTTGGAAGAACTCTATCAACTAGCCCTCCAGCGTAGAGAAGAATCTCCTTTGATAGGGCAATTAGCCATTCTAGACCAAGCATCAGCTAATGAATTATTCCCTGGCTTGCAGGGATTTCATCGCTTGCTCTATGCTTCTGGTGGAGCGAGAGTAGATGGTCAACTTTTAGTGACTCGTTTGCTAGAAGCCAGTCAGGTCAAGCTGGTCAAAGAAAAAGTAATTCTGACACCTTTAGCATCAGGCTACCAGATTGGCGAAGAGGTGTTTGATCAAGTTATTTTGGCGACGGGAGCTTGGTTGGGGGACTTGTTAGAACCCTTGGGTTATGCTGTGGATGTTCGTCCCCAAAAGGGGCAACTCCGAGATTATCAACTTTCCCAAGACATGGAAGCTTACCCTGTTGTTATGCCAGAAGGGGAGTGGGATTTGATTCCTTTTGCAGGTGGGAAATTATCCCTAGGCGCTACCCATGAAAATGATATTGGATTTGATTTGACGGTGGATGAAAGCTTGCTCCAGGAAATGGAGGATATGGCCTTGCCTCACTATCCAGTTTTAGCTAAATCGACTTCAAGGGCTGAGCGTGTGGGAATCCGTGCCTATACCAGTGATTTCTCGCCTTTCTTTGGGCAGGTGCCAGAATTGGCAGGTGTTTATGCTGCTAGTGGACTAGGTTCATCAGGCCTCACAACTGGTCCTATCATTGGTTACCATCTAGCTCAACTGATCCAAGACAAGGAGTTGACCTTGGACCCTCTAAACTACCCAATTGAAAACTATGTCAAACGAGTAAAAAACGAATAAGCATTTTACTGAAATTTTAGCTTTCCCTCTAGGATGGCAAATGACATTCCCTATCAAAAATGGTAAAATAAGAAAAAATAATCCGAGAATCGAGGAAAGAAGATGCAAGAAAAGATTTTGGTAACGGGTGGAGCAGGTTTTATCGGAACCCACACTGTTATTGAGTTAATCCAAGCAGGTCATCAAGTTGTTGTGGTGGATAACCTTGTTAATAGTAACAGAAAAAGTTTAGAAGTTGTTGAAAGAATCACAGGAGTTGAAGTGCCTTTCTATGAGGCAGATATCCGTGATACAGATACTCTTCGTGACATTTTCAAACAAGAAGAACCAACAGGGGTCATTCACTTTGCTGGTTTGAAGGCTGTTGGCGAATCAACACGTATCCCTCTTGCCTACTATGACAACAATATCGCTGGAACTGTTAGTCTTTTGAAGGTCATGGAAGAAAACAACTGTAAAAACATTATTTTCAGTTCTTCTGCGACAGTTTACGGAGATCCGCATACAGTGCCCATCTTGGAAGATTTCCCACTTTCAGTGACTAATCCATATGGTCGCACTAAGCTTATGCTTGAGGAAATTTTGACAGATATCTACAAGGCAGACTCAGAATGGAATGTGGTCTTACTTCGTTATTTCAACCCAATCGGAGCCCATGAGAGTGGTGATTTAGGAGAAAATCCAAATGGTATTCCAAATAATCTTTTGCCATATGTGACTCAAGTAGCCGTTGGAAAATTAGAGCAAGTGCAAGTGTTTGGAGACGATTACGATACGGAAGACGGAACTGGTGTTCGTGACTATATCCACGTTGTCGATTTGGCTAAAGGTCACGTCGCAGCTCTGAAAAAAATCCAAAAAGGTTCAGGCCTAAACGTTTATAACCTTGGAACAGGTAAAGGCTACTCAGTTCTTGAAATTATCCAAAATATGGAAAAAGCAGTGGGACGACCAATTCCTTACCGCATCGTAGATCGTCGCCCAGGGGATATCGCAGCCTGCTATTCAGATCCTGCAAAAGCCAAAGCAGAACTGGGCTGGGAAGCAGAACTCGATATCACCCAAATGTGTGAAGACGCATGGCGTTGGCAAAGCAAGCATCCAAATGGATTTGAAGACTAAGATGGTGATGTCAATCATTGTCCCCTGTTTAAACGAAGAGGAAGTACTTCCTCTTTTTTATCAGGCTTTGGAAGCTTTACGTCCAGACTTGCAAACAGAAATCGAGTATGTTTTTGTTGATGATGGATCAAGTGATGGGACCTTGGAACTCTTAAAGACCTATCGGGAGCAAAATTCGGCAGTTCATTATATTTCTTTCTCGCGAAATTTTGGCAAAGAAGCAGCCCTCTATGCAGGCTTGCAATATGCGACAGGAGATTTAGTGGTGGTGATGGATGCAGACCTCCAGGATCCTCCTAGTATGCTTCTTGAGATGAAAGCCTTACTAGATCAGAATGCAGACTTGGACTGTGTTGGAACACGGAGAACTAGTCGGGAGGGAGAACCATTTTTACGTAGTCTCTGCGCTAATCTCTTTTACTGCCTTATGCAAAAAATTAGTCCAGTAGCCTTACCGTCAGGTGTCCGTGATTTTCGCATGATGAGAAGGTCTGTGGTGGATGCTATTTTAGCCTTGACAGAGTCTAATCGTTTTTCTAAGGGACTCTTTGCCTGGGTGGGTTTTAAAACCCACTATTTGGACTATCCAAATGTCGAAAGGCAGGCTGGCAAGACCAGTTGGAGTTTTAGACAACTCTTTTTCTACTCCATTGAAGGGATTGTTAACTTTTCAGATTTTCCCTTGATTATCGCCTTTGTGGCTGGTCTCCTATCTTGTTTTATTTCTCTGCTTATGACCTTTTTTGTTGTGGTTCGGACTCTCATTTTGGGCAATCCGACATCAGGTTGGACCTCTCTGATGGCTGTTATTCTCTTTCTCGGAGGGATTCAAC
This sequence comes from bacterium, assembly GCA_905221155.1. Lineage (GTDB taxonomy): Bacteria > Bacillota > Bacilli > Lactobacillales > Streptococcaceae > Streptococcus. Next base: position 155,847 of record CAJNCB010000001.1, read on the forward strand.
TCTTGACCATTGGGATTCTCGGCAAGTATATCAGTAAGATTTATCTAGAGACTAAAAAAAGACCACTTTATCTCGTCAAAGAAAAAAGTGATCTTCCTGATTTTACAGAAAAAAATAAAGAGAAAAGACTATAATTTTGCATGGAAATATGCTAAACTAGAAGGAGTGGAACGTTCTTGTCGATATCAGGGTTAATCTTTAATCAAGGCACGTGTCGGACAGTTTCTAACAGCTTCTACGACGTCCTGGCTAGGAGAGATTTCTTTTTCTAGTTGGTCAGGGTCATCGTAAAAACGCACGATTCCATTATCGTGGTAATCAAATAATTCAGAATAAGTTTGGCAAAGACCACAGGCAATGCAGCGTTCAGGTATAAGTGTGATTTTCATATTTATATTGTAATAAGAAAAGTAAAAAAAAACAAGGAGTAAGGTATGGCAAAAGAACCGTGGCAAGAAGATATTTATGAGAATCAAGAAGAAACAAGATTAGAACGTCGCAAGAGAGAACAAGGTGGAGGAGTGCTGGCTAATCGTATCTTGACTATTTTAGCAAGTATTTTCTTTGTGATTGTAGTCGTGATGATTATTGTTCTGATCTATCTTTCATCGGGTGGGAGTAATCGAACGGCAGCCTTGAAAGATTTTCACGATTCAGATACAAAAGTAGAGCAAGTTTCTTCTACTTCTAGTAGTAGTTCAGAGCAGGCATCTTCTAGTTCAGAGGAGAAGGTAGAAGAGTCATCTAGTAGCTCAGAACATCCAAATGATCCAGAAGGAACTACAAAAGTTATGGCTGGAGAAGGAGAAGCAGCCATTGCCGCTCGTGCAGGAATCTCGATTGCTCAGTTAGAGGCTTTGAATCCTGGGCATATGGCTACAGGATCTTGGTTTGCTAATCCAGGTGATGTTGTCAAAATCAAATAGGAGTTGATATGAAAACAATTCAAATTGCTATTGACGGTCCAGCTTCAAGTGGTAAGAGTACGGTCGCAAAGATTATTGCTAAGGATTTTGGTTACACCTATCTAGATACAGGTGCTATGTATCGTGCAGCGACCTATATGGCTCTGAAACACCAGTTAGGAGTGGAAGAGATTGAGGAACTTTTAGCCTTATTGGACCAGCATCCAATCAGTTTTGGGCGCTCAGAAACTGGAGAACAGCTTGTCTTTGTAGGAGATGTGGATATTACCCATCCTATTCGTGAAAATGAAGTGACCAATCATGTTTCAGCTATTGCAGCAATTCCTGAAGTACGTGAGAAACTAGTTTCTCTCCAACAAGAGATTGCCCAGCAAGGTGGGATTGTTATGGACGGTCGCGATATTGGGACTGTTGTATTGCCACAAGCAGAATTGAAAATTTTCCTAGTAGCTTCGGTAGATGAAAGAGCAGAGCGTCGTTACAAGGAAAATATTGCCAAGGGAATTGAAACAGACCTTGAAACCCTAAAAGAGGAAATTGCTGCGCGTGACTACAAGGATAGTCATCGTGAGACTTCGCCTCTCAAACAAGCAGAGGACGCTGTCTACCTTGATACAACTGGCTTGAACATTCAAGAAGTAGTTGAAAAAATCAAAGCAGAAGCTGAAAAAAGAATGTAGATGTAGAAAAGCCGATAGATTGATATCGGTTTTTTTCTATATTTGTCAAAATGCTGATTTTAGGGTATAATAGTTGCTGTTCGAGAAATTTTGATTTTCAAAGAATAGTGAATGATTATAAGGAGAAACCATGAACAACCTACCAAATTGCCCAAAATGTAACTCAGAGTATGTCTACGAAGACGGTGCCCTACTGGTTTGCCCAGAGTGTGCTTATGAGTGGAATCCTGCTGAAGTTGCTGATGTAGAAGAGGGCCTTGTTGCTATCGATGCCAATGGGAATAAATTGGCTGACGGTGATACTGTAACCCTCATCAAAGACTTGAAAGTAAAAGGTGCGCCAAAAGATTTGAAACAAGGGACGCGCGTGAAAAATATCCGCATCGTAGAAGGCGACCACAATATCGACTGTAAAATCGATGGCTTCGGTGCCATGAAACTCAAATCAGAGTTTGTGAAGAAAATTTAAGCATGTCAAAGAACTACAAACTTACATTTTATAGCCGTATCTTCTTGTTTCTAGCGGCTTTTACGGGAGTTTATCTTGAAATCGCCAAGCATGGTGGATTTGGGATGCTTCTCTATTACACGGTTCTGTCCAACCTTTTAGTTGCGATTTTTACGCTCTATCTTCTAAAGGTTATGAGCCGTTTAGGTGAAAACTGGCAAAGGCCAAGCCTCTTACGCTTAAAAGGTGGGGTCACCATGAGTATCATGATTACCTGTGTGATTTACCATTTCCTCCTGGCGCCAATTGCGACTAATTTCTATACCCTAGAAAATTTCCTTTGCCACTATATCGTTCCCCTCTGGTTTTTAGCAGATACCCTCTTTTTTGACAAACAGGGTCAATACAAAATCTGGGATCCAGTTGTGTGGACGATTTTACCCTTGCTTTATATGATTTTTGCTCTTTTTAATGGCTTGGTACTGAAACTAGACATTCCTAATTCTAAGGTCAGTCCCTTCCCTTACTTCTTTTTGAATGTGAACAAGGGGTGGGATGTCGTGTTCAAGTGGTGTCTGATTATCTTTGTTGCCTATATGGTGGCAGGATTTATCTTCTACTTTATCAAGCAAATCAAGAGAAAGTCATCCTAAGATACAAGGGATTCATTTTCAAGTTTAAGAAGGAGTCTGTAAACCAAAGAGGCTTCTTCTTTTCTTGCTTGTTTGATAACTATCAAAAAAGTAGAAGATTAAGAGAAATATAGAAAGAGATTTCATGAAACAATTTTTAGAACGGGCCAGTATTTTGGCTCTCTCCCTCGTTTTGATTACGTCCTTTTCCATCTCGAGTGCCCTGCCAGCCATGTTTGACTATTATCAAGGTTATCCTAAGGAACAAATTGAACTCTTGGCGAGCTTGCCTTCCTTTGGAATCATGATTATGTTATTACTAAATGGTTTCTTAGAAAAAATATTTCCTGAGCGATTACAGATTAGTTTGGGATTGTTAATTTTATCACTGAGTGGAACAGCACCCTTTTGGTATCAAGCCTATCCCTTTGTCTTTGGAACACGGATTCTTTTTGGTTTGGGTGTAGGGATGATTAATGCCAAGGCCATTTCCATTATTAGTGAACGCTATCAAGGAAAAACGCGAATTCAGATGTTAGGGCTACGCGGTTCTGCAGAGGTCGTTGGGGCTTCTCTCATCACCTTGGCAGTCGGTCAGTTGTTGGCCTTTGGTTGGACAGCTACTTTCTTAGCCTATAGTGCTGGATTTTTGGTGTTGACACTTTATTTGCTCTTTGTACCTTATGGAAAAGAAAAGAAAGAAGTCAAGAAAAAGGAGAAGGAAGCGAGTCGCTTAACTCGGGAAATGAAAGGCTTGATTTTTATCCTAGCTATCGAAGCAGCAGTTGTAGTTTGTACCAATACAGCTATTACCATCCGTATTCCAAGTTTGATGGTGGAAAGAGGATTGGGGGATGCCCAGTTATCTAGTTTTGTTCTTAGTGTCATGCAGTTAATCGGGATTGTGGCTGGTGTGAGTTTCTCTTTCTTGATTTCTATCTTTAAAGAGAAACTGCTCCTCTGGTCTGGTATTACCTTCGGCTTAGGGCAAATTGTGATTGCCCTGTCTCCATCCTTGTGGGTGGTAGTGGCAGGGAGCATTCTGGCTGGTTTTGCCTACAGTGTAGCCTTGACGACAGTCTTTCAACTGGTCTCTGAACGAATTCCAGCTAAACTCCTCAATCAAGCAACTTCATTTGCAGTTTTAGGCTGTAGTTTCGGAGCCTTTACGACTCCATTTGTTCTAGGTGCAATTGGCTTACTAACGCACAATGGGATGTTGGTCTTTAGTATCTTAGGAGGGTGGTTGATTGTAACCTCTATCTTTGTCATGTACCTACTTCAAAAGAGAGCTTAGGATTGGTTTCCTAAGTTTTTCTTTTCGTGAATTTTGTACCCAGACAATATTTGGTTTAGACCCTTGTTTACAGATTATTTTCTTGATAAAATAGAAGTTATGACGAGATATAAAGCAACTATTTCCTATGATGGTTACGCCTTTGCTGGTTTTCAGCGCCAGCCTCATGCGCGTAGCGTTCAGGAAGAAATTGAAAAAACCTTGACCAGGTTAAATAAAGGGCAAGCCATTACTGTTCACGGTGCTGGTAGGACAGATAGTGGGGTTCATGCTCTGGGACAGGTCATTCATTTTGACTTGCCTTATCAGATGAATGAGGAAAAGCTCCGTTTTGCTCTAGACACTCAGTCCCCTGAAGATATTGATGTGATTTCGATTGAGCTTGTGGCGGATGATTTTCATTGCCGTTATGCCAAGCACAGTAAGACCTATGAGTTTATCGTAGACAGGGGCCGTCCCAAAAATCCTATGCGTCGTCACTATGCCACCCACTTTCCTTATCCGCTTGATGTGGAACGGATGCAGGAGGCTGTCAAGAAATTAGAAGGAACCCATGATTTCACTGGTTTTACAGCATCTGGGACTAGTGTAGAGGACAAGGTTCGCACCATCACAGAAGCTAGTTTAACAGTTGATGAGACAGGTCAGTTTTTGACCTTTACCTTTTCAGGAAATGGTTTCTTGTATAAGCAGATCCGCAATATGGTGGGGACACTGCTTAAAATCGGCAATAACCGCATGCCAGTAGAGCAGATTGACCTCATCTTGGAGAAAAAGGACAGGCAGCTTGCAGGTCCCACTGCGGCACCAAATGGTTTGTATTTAAAGGAGATTCGTTATGAAGAATAATCGTATTTTAGCACTTTCTGGAAATGACATTTTTAGTGGTGGTGGTTTGTCAGCTGATTTGGCTACCTATACTTTAAACGGCTTGCATGGATTTGTAGCAGTGACTTGTTTGACAGCCTTGACGGAAAAGGGCTTTGAAGTCTTTCCAACTGACGATGCCATTTTTCAACATGAATTAGATAGCTTGCATGATGTGGAATTTGCAGGGATTAAGATTGGTCTTCTACCAACTGTCAGCGTAGCTGAGAAGGCATTGGACTTTATCAAACAACGACCAGGAGTGCCTGTGGTTCTGGATCCTGTCTTGGTCTGCAAGGAAACGCACGACGTAGCAGTTAGTGAACTCTGCCAAGAGTTGATTCGCTTTTTCCCTCATGTCAGCGTGATTACGCCTAATCTCCCAGAAGCAGAATTACTAGCAGATCAAGAGATTAAAACCCTTGAAGATATGAAAACTGCAGCACAGAAATTGCATGAATTAGGAGCGCCAGCAGTCATTATCAAGGGAGGCAATCGCCTTAGTCAGGACAAGGCTGTAGATGTTTTTTATGATGGACAAACCTTTACAGTCCTAGAAAATCCTGTCATCCAAGGGCAAAATGCTGGCGCAGGTTGTACCTTTGCTTCTAGCATTGCCAGTCACTTAGTTAAAGGTGATGAACTTTTATCAGCAGTAGAAAGCTCTAAGGCTTTCGTTTACCGTGCCATTGCACAAGCAGATCAGTATGGAGTGAGACAATATGAAGCAAACCAAAACAACTAAAATCGCCCTTGTATCCCTATTAACCGCCCTTTCTGTGGTTCTAGGCTATTTCTTAAAAATTCCAACACCGACAGGAATTCTAACTCTTTTAGATGCGGGTGTCTTCTTTACGGCCTTCTACTTTGGTAGTCGTGAAGGGGCTGTAGTAGGAGGACTAGCAGGTTTCTTGATTGACCTCTTATCAGGCTATCCTCAGTGGATGTTCTTTAGCTTAGTCAACCATGGCTTGCAGGGATTTTTCGCAGGATTTAAAGGAAAAACTCAGTGGTTAGGCCTTATCTTAGCAACGATTGCCATGGTAGGGGGTTACGCCTTGGGTTCTACATTGATGAATGGCTGGGCTGCAGCCCTACCAGAAATTTTACCAAATTTCATGCAAAATATGGTAGGGATGATTGTAGGATTTGTGCTTAGTCAGAGTATTAAGAAGATTAAGTAATACTCTTCGAAAATCTCTTCAAACCACGTCAGCTTCATCTTTCCGTAGATATGGTTACTGACTTCATCAGTCTTATCTACAACCTCAAAACAGTGTTTTGAGCAACCTGCGGTTAGCTTCCTAGTTTGCACTTTGATTTTCATTGAGTATAAAGAGGCTGAGTCAAAAGTCTTTCAAATAAGAAAAACGCATAGTATCAGGTCTTGAAACCTTGATACTATGCGTTTTATTGTGGGAAGATTTTCGAAGAATATTAATCAAAATAAAGCAAGTCTTTGCTGGTGCTTGTAAAGAGGTCGAAGCCATCCTTGGTAACAACACCGCAGTCTTCAATACGGACACCGACTTTACCAGGGATATAGATACCTGGTTCAACAGAGAAGCACATGCCTTCTTCGATGACCATGTCGTTTCCTTCCATGATAGATGGGAATTCGTGGACATCCATACCGATACCGTGACCAAGACGGTGGTTGAAGTACTCACCGTAACCAGCTTTTTCGATGACCTCACGGGCAGCGCGGTCCACTTCATGGGCAGTCACACCTGGCTTGATAAAGTCAAGAGCAGCTTGTTGGGCTTCAAGAGTCAAGTTGTAAATGTCTTTCTTGAATTGGTCAGGTTTGCCGACTGCGACTGTACGAGTCATATCTGACGCGTAGCCGTTGACGAGAACACCCAGGTCAAAGAGGAGAAGAGCATCATTTTCAACCTTATTAGCTGCTGGAATGCCGTGTGGATTTGCAGCATTATCACCTGTCAAGACCATGGTATCAAAGCTCATTTCATAACCTTCACGTTTCATGGCAAAGTCAATTTGTGCAATAATATCTGTCTCCGTCTTATCAAGAGAAATATTATCAAAACCAACATTAACAGCCTTGTCCGCATAGAGACCTGCAACCATCATTTTTTGCACTTCGTCAGCTGATTTGATGAGGCGCATACGTTGGATACGAGGAGTGAGGTTTTCAAACTCAGCAGTTTCAAAGACTATTTTCAAGCCATGATATTTGGTCAAGATGAGATTGTCAAACTCAACAGCTACACGTTTGAAGTCAAGTTGTGGAAGAGTATGTTTCATTTTTTGCCATGGATTTTCAGAATCCACATAGCCCACAACTGGGAAGGAAACAGTGCTACTTGCACGTTCTACTTCAAGGGCTGGGACAAAGAGGAGGGGTTCCTGATCCGCTAGGACAAAAAGGAACATTTGGCGTTCATGGGGATCACTGTAAAAGCCAGTGAGGTAATTGATTGTGACGGGGTCAGATACGACAGCGACGTCTAGTTTTTCTGATTCAAGATATGCTACGATTTGTTGTAATTTAGACATATGCTACCTTCTTTCTACCCCTCTATTTTGGCAAAAAATGAGAGAAAATGCAAGGGAGAAGGGTAAAAGAAAAGACAAAAAAACTCCGACAAGATGTGGAGTTCTTTGATATAATTTTTCTTATACTCTTCGAAAATCAAATTCAAACCACGTCAGCGTCGCCTTACCGTACTCAAGTACAGCCTGCGGCTAGCTTCCTAGTTTGCTCTTTGATTTTCATTGAGTATTAATTTATGAAAAGTCTGCCTTGCTTTTGACGTCGCTGTATTCTTCAGCGATTTCTTTGCTAAGGATATCTTCATAGGTAGGGAGTTGGATGTCCTTACCATATTTCTTCTTGAGGGCAGTAGTGACTAGGCGATAAGCTAGATTGGCATTGCGAGAGAGGATAGGCCCGTGGAAGTAGGAACCAAAGACATTCTTATAATGAACCCCTTCGCCGACTTTTTCTTCGTTGTTTCCATTTCCATAGACAACCTGTCCCAGTGGTTTTTGGTCATCAGAGAGGAAGGTACGGCCCTGATGATTCTCAAATCCATAGTAGGTTTCATCGAAATCTTCATTGTGAATCTTGATGTCACCGATAAAACGGTTATTGGTCTGGTTGAGGGTGTAGTGGCCCATGACACCTAGCCCTTCGATACGTCTCCCAGAAGCCTCAACATAATATTGCCCCAATAGTTGGAAACCACCGCAGATAGCGAGAACCACACCGTCGTTTTGGATATAGTTGTCAATGCTCTCTTTTTTAGCAGGTAGGTCGTCTGCAATGATACTCTGTTCAAAGTCTTGACCCCCACCGAAAAAGGCGATGTCATAGTGGTTTTCATCAAAATCATCATGGAGAGAAACGATGTCAACGGTCACATGGGCTCCCAGTTTTTCGGCCACATACTTGAGCATGAGAATGTTTCCATTGTCCCCGTAGGTATTCATGAGATTTCCGTAGAGGTGGGCGATGTTGAGCTGATAGGGGTAATTGCCAGCTTTTGAGGAAAGTGAAGTATAAACCATTAGTTCATCTCCTTTCTAACAATCTGACGACTAGCCAGCAGTTCGCGGAATTCCAGCATAGCAGTATAGGTAGCCAGGATATAGGCATGCTTGCAGTTTTGATTCTCAATTGTCTTAAGAACTTGTTCCAGACTACTTGTTTCAGTAATTTTATCAGCTGGATAGCCAGTTACTCGTAGACGACGTGCGATTTCAGAATGGCGAACACCGCCAGCGTTGATTTCAGGGATGTCCATCTCAGTGATTTGTTCAAAATCAGCATCCCAGATCCAGCTAGTGTCAATTCCATCTGCATAGTTGGCATTGAGGAGGACAGATAGGCTAAATGGATAAGGTGCTAGTTTAATCATTTCGATAGCTTGAGTTGCACCGACTGGATTTTTAATTAAGACAAGGGTACATTCCTTGTCACCGATATGGAAGGTTTCTTGGCGTCCAAAGACAGCACGGCTCTTATCAAATCCTTGCTTGATGAGTTGTGAATCGGCACCGAGGAAACGGGCAATAGCGACCGCAGCAAGGGCATTGTAGATGTTGTAGAGCCCACCGATTTGGATTCCGTATTCTTGTCCGTCAATGACAAAACGAGAGCGATTGTTGGTCAACTCAACCAAGTCTGTCAGACGGTAGTCCAATTCAGGTCGTTTGCAACCACAATTTTCACAGATATAGGCACCCAAGTTGGCATAGGTATTGTGCTCATATTTGAGGATGCCTTGACAGTCAGGGCAGAGGATTCCTTCGGTATTGTAGTGAGCCAGTTGGGCTGGCCCTTTTTCCAAGTCAAAACCAAAATACTGAACTGGATTTGGAATAGCTGGCTTGTAGAAAAGCGGACTGTCACCATTGAGGAGAACAGTAGCAGTAGGAACTTTTCGAATAGCGTCCAAAATCATGTTGTAGGTCGTGTAAATCTCACCGTAGCGGTCCATCTGGTCACGGAAAATATTAGTGATGACAAAAAGGCTAGGATGGATATAGTCACAGATACGAGAAAGACTGGCCTCGTCAATTTCGAGAACGGCAATGTTTTTCCCAGTTTTAGAGGATTTGGCCGTCAAGAAGGTTGTCGCTATTCCTGTAATCATGTTGGCACCGCTTGGGTTGGTCAAAACTTGACCATAAACCTCTTTTAAAATGCCGACAGTGAGGGCAGTTGTCAAGGTTTTTCCGTTGGTTCCAGTGACCACGACAATCTCGTAGTTCTTAGCTAGGTTTTGTAAAATATCTTTATCAAATTGAAGGGCGACTTTTCCTGGGAGCGTACTTCCACGGCCAAGACGGCTCAAAACGAAGTGGGAAGAACGCCCAGCAAGAAGGCCCAAAGTAGTTTTTAATTTCATGTTTCTATTATATCATAAAAGAGGGAAAAGACAGATTTGATACTCAATGAAAATCAAAGAGCAAACTAGGAAGCTAGCCGCAGGCTGTACTTGAGTACGGCAAGGTGAAGCTGACGTGGTTTGAAGAGATTTTCGAAGAGTATGAGATTTCGCAGAAATGAAAACAGCCCTCAGAGGGCTGTTCGATACGATTAAATCTCAACTTAAATCGCAAACAAGTCATTCAAGTTCTCAGCCAAGGTTGGGTGAGTGAAGATTTGTTTTGTGAAGTAAGTGTAAGGAATCTTGTTGTCCATAGCAACAGTGATGATGTTGATGATTTCTTGAGAACCTTCTGAGAAGATGCTTGCTCCAAGAATTTCTTTTGTTTCAGTATTAACCACAGCTTTGAAAGCTCCACGAAGGTCTCCATTTACATGGCCACGAGGCATTGCTGCAACAGGAATTTCCTTAACGGCGTATGGAAGTTTCAAATCAGCTGCTTGGCTTTCAGTCAAACCAACTTGAGAAAGTGCAGGTGTGATGAACATAGTATTTGGTACATTGAGACGGTCTTCAAGCGTGTAGCTACCATCCCCAGCAAGGTAGCTGTAAACAACACGGAAGTCATCAAGTGAAATGTAAGTAAATTGAAGGCCACCGTTGACATCTCCAACTGCAAAGACACCAGGAACGTTTGTTTGACAATGTTTGTCTACTTTAATAGCGCCACGTTCAGTTAGTTCAATATCTGTATTTTCAAGTTGAAGTGGTTCTACATTTGGTTTGCGTCCAGTTGCGTAGAGAAGGGCATCGAAACGGTAAGTTTCATTTTCAGTTACGACAAGGACTTGGTCACCGTCGTTTTTGATTTCAGTAGTACGGATATTTTGAAGCAATTCAATACCGTCTTCTTCCATGTATTGTTTAGCAAGCGCTGCAATGGAAGGTTCTGCACGAGGTAGGAAAGTATCCAAGGCATCTAGGACTGTAACCTTGCTTCCAAGTTTGTTGTAAAGGCCGGCAAATTCAAGACCGATATTTCCACCACCAAGGACTCCAAGGTTTTCAGGCAATTTGTCCAAGTTTTGGATACCTGTTGAGTCAAAGACGTTTTTGCTTGTAGCAAGTCCAGGGATTGGCAAGACATTTGAAACAGCACCAGTGTTGATGACGATTGTTTCAGCAGTTAGTTCTTTCTTTTCATCACCAGCTTGGATTTCGATGACTTTATTTGAAAGGAAGTGAGCTTCCGCATCAAAGATATCTACGCCTGTACCAGCAACAGTCGCATAGTTTTTACCGTTGAGGCGACCAGTGATAGTGTTTTTGGTAGCAATGACTTCTTCAAAAGACAAGTCTTTCTCAGCAGCAACCAGCAAAGTCTTAGTTGGGATACAACCAATGTTGATACAAGTTCCACCGTACATGGCTTTGCTACGTTCAATGAGGGCAACTTTTTTGCCAGCTGAAGCCAATTTACCAGCTAGTGTTTTACCAGCTTTACCAAATCCGATAACGATTAAATCATAAGTTAACATTTAGAGTTCCTCCTATTCGAATTTCATTCTAGCACAAGAAAAAAACTTTTGCACAATTCTGCTACGCTTTAAAAAAGTTTATGAAATAGTTGAAATTATAGCCTTACTTTCTCAGAAAAATCGTTTACATGATATTATCGATGGATTGGGCTATCTTTTGCTTCTCTCTTGTGTTATACTAGATAGGTTGCAAAGAAAACAGTACTTTTCTTTTGTGGAAAAGAAGCAACACGATTTTATATCCAGTATATGAAAATACGTCATAAAAAGAAAAGTATAAACTAAGCCCTATAGGGTGGCTTCGCACCACCTTTAGAAAGAAGAATAACGTGAAATTTAATGAATTAAACTTGTCTGCTGATTTGCTAGCAGAGATTGAAAAAGCTGGTTTTGTAGAAGCCAGTCCTATCCAAGAACAAACTATTCCCTTGGCCCTTGAAGGCAAGGATGTTATCGGTCAAGCTCAGACTGGTACAGGAAAAACTGCAGCCTTTGGCTTGCCTACTCTTGAAAAAATTCGTACAGAAGAAGCGACTATTCAAGCCTTGGTCATCGCTCCAACTCGTGAACTTGCTGTCCAAAGTCAAGAAGAACTTTTCCGCTTTGGTCGTAGTAAGGGAGTCAAAGTCCGCTCAGTATACGGCGGATCAAGCATTGAAAAACAAATTAAGGCTCTTAAATCTGGTGCCCATATCGTGGTGGGAACTCCAGGTCGCCTCTTGGACTTGATTAAACGCAAGGCCTTGAAATTACAAGATATTGAAACTCTTATCCTTGACGAAGCGGATGAAATGCTCAATATGGGCTTCCTAGAAGATATCGAAGCCATCATTTCTCGTGTCCCTGAAAACCGTCAAACTTTGCTTTTCTCAGCAACTATGCCAGATGCTATCAAACGTATCGGTGTTCAGTTTATGAAAGAACCTGAGCATGTGAAGATTGCTGCTAAGGAATTGACAACAGAATTGGTTGACCAATACTATATCCGAGTTAAAGAACAAGAAAAATTTGATACCATGACTCGTCTCATGGATGTGGAACAACCAGAACTTGCTATTGTATTTGGTCGTACAAAACGCCGTGTAGATGAATTGACTCGTGGTCTTAAAATCCGTGGCTTCCGTGCAGAAGGAATTCATGGTGATTTGGACCAAAACAAACGTCTTCGTGTCCTTCGTGATTTTAAAAATGGCAATCTTGATGTTTTGGTTGCGACAGACGTTGCAGCGCGTGGGTTGGATATTTCAGGTGTGACCCATGTCTATAACTACGATATTCCACAAGATCCTGAAAGTTATGTTCACCGTATCGGTCGTACAGGTCGTGCTGGTAAGTCAGGTCAGTCTATTACTTTCGTTTCACCAAATGAAATGGGCTACCTTCAAATCATTGAAAACTTGACTAAGAAACGTATGAAAGGTCTCAAACCTGCAAGTGCAGAAGAAGCCTTCCAAGCTAAAAAACACGTAGCTCTCAAGAAAATTGAACGTGATTTTGCAGATGAGACTATCCGTGCCAACTTTGAGAAATTTGGTAAAGATGCTCGTAAGCTAGCTGCCGAATTTACTCCAGAAGAATTGGCAATGTATATCTTGAGTCTGACTGTTCAAGACCCAGATAGTCTTCCTGAAGTGGAGATTGCACGTGAAAAACCACTGCCATTTAAACCATCAGGTAATGGCTTCGGTGGTAAAGCTAAGGGAGGTCGTGGAGGCCGTCGTGGGGACGACCGTCGAGACCGTGATCGCCGTGGCAATGGTCGTCGTGATGATTTCAAAAAAGGAAGTCGTGGCAATGATCGTTTTGATAAGGAAAAACGTTACCGTAAGGATAATAAAAAACCACGCAATACTTCAAGTGAAAAGCAAACAGGCTTTGTTATTCGTAACAAGGGCGATAAATAAGAAAAAGCGGTTCAAAATGAGTCGCTTTTTTATATAAGGAGACCGAATGGAAAAAGAAAGATAAATAAAATAGATATATTATCTTCTTGTAATATTATAATACACAAAAATAAGGGACTTGTCAATAGAAAAGAAGCAATTTAATTAAAAATATTCTTGTTTTTTCAAATTGCAATTAAATAAGCAATTTTCAGATAATAATTGAAAATTCAAGCTGTTTATGTTATAATGATAGCGATTAAATTCGAGGTGAAAAATGGCACATTTATTAGAAAAAACTAGAAAAATTACTTCTATCCTGAAGCGCTCAGACGAGCAGTTGCAGGAAGAACTTCCCTACAATGCGATTACCCGTCAATTGGCTGATATTATTGACTGTAACGCCTGCATCGTCAATAGCAAGGGACGTCTCCTTGGCTATTTTATGCGTTACAAAACCAATACAGATCGTGTAGAGCAATTCTTCCAAACTAAGATTTTCCCAGATGACTACATTCAAGGTGCGAACATGATCTACGATACAGAAGCCAATCTGACAGTTGATCATGATTTAAGTATTTTTCCTGTGGAAAGTCGTGCCGACTTTCCAGATGGTTTGACGACCATTGCACCGATTCATGTATCAGGGATTCGACTTGGTTCTTTGATTATTTGGCGCAATGATAAAAAATTCGAAGACGAGGACTTGATTCTTGTTGAAATTGCGAGTACCGTTGTTGGGATTCAACTCCTTAATTTCCAACGTGAAGAAGATGAGAAAAATATTCGCCGCCGTACTGCTGTTACCATGGCAGTCAACACCCTTTCTTACTCCGAACTCCGTGCTGTTTCAGCGATTTTAGGGGAATTAAATGGAAATGAAGGGCAGTTGACTGCGTCTGTGATTGCAGACCGTATCGGAATCACCCGTTCTGTGATTGTCAATGCCCTTCGTAAACTTGAGTCTGCAGGGATTATTGAAAGTCGCTCACTTGGAATGAAGGGAACCTATCTTAAGGTCTTGATTTCAGATATTTTTGAAGAAGTGAAGAAAAGAGATTACTAATGACTAAGGCTTTAATTTCGATTGATTATACAGAAGATTTTGTTGCTGATAGTGGAAAATTGACAGCAGGCGCTCCAGCTCAGGAGATTTCGGATGCCATCAGCAAGGTAACTCGATTAGCTTTTGAACGAGGAGATTACATCTTCTTTACAATAGATGCTCACGAAGAAAACGATTGTTTCCATCCAGAAAGCAAGCTGTTTCCTCCTCACAATTTGATTGGGACTAGTGGACGGAATTTATACGGAGATTTGGGGGCCTTTTATCAAGAGCATGGTTCAGACAGTCGTGTCTTTTGGATGGATAAACGTCATTACTCAGCTTTTTCGGGTACTGACCTGGATATCCGTTTGAGAGAGCGGAGAGTGTCTACCGTTATCTTAACAGGTGTCTTGACTGATATCTGTGTCCTGCATACAGCTATAGATGCCTATAATCTAGGATATGACATCGAGATTGTTAAACCAGCTGTTGCTTCCATCTGGCCTGAAAATCACCAATTTGCCCTAGGTCATTTCAAAAATACACTCGGAGCTAAGTTAGTAGATGAAAATCTAAATGAACTTTCTGAGTAATTTGGTTGATGAAATGAAAAAAATTGAAAAAAAGTGTTGACAAGCATCCTAAAAGTTGATATACTAGTAAAGTAATCGACGCGGGGATGGCGGAATTGGCAGACGCGCAGGACTAAGGATCCTGTGACCGCTTTAGGTCGTGAGGGTTCAAGTCCCTCTCTCCGCATAGGATAAGAGTTAGCTTAGGCTAGCTCTTTTTTTCATCTAATTCAAGTAGAGCAAAAAATTTTTGCTCTTTTTTTTGTATTTCATAAACATTTCATATTTGGATTTTATAATAGTCTTACAAATATGGAGGTGACAAATGAATCCAATCCAAAGAGCTTGGGCTTATGTCAGCAGAAAACGACTGAGAAGTTTTATTTTATTTCTGATTTTGTTGGTCCTATTGGCTGGAATTTCAGCCTGTTTGACTCTGATGAAGTCCAACAAAACAGTTGAAACCAATCTTTACAAATCACTCAATACCTCTTTTTCTATTAAGAAGATAGAAAATGGTCAGACTTTTAAGTTGTCGGACTTATCATCCGTGAGCCAGATTAAGGGGCTGGAAAATGTTTCTCCTGAACTGGAGACGATTGCAAAACTAAAAGATAAGGAAGCGGTGAGTGGCGAGCAGAGCGTGGAGCGTGATGATTTGTCAGCGGCGGACAAGAACTTGGTTAGCTTAACGGCTCTTGAGGATTCATCCAAGGATGTGACCTTTACCAGTTCGGCTTTCAATTTAAAAGAAGGGCGACACCTTCAAAAAGGGGATTCCAAGAAAATTCTCATCCACGAAGAGCTGGCTAAGAAGAATAGTCTTTCGCTTCATGACAAGATTACCTTAGAAGCTGGTCAGTCAGAATCTGGCAAAGGACAAACAGTAGAGTTTGAGATTGTCGGTATCTTTTCTGGTAAAAAACAAGAGAAATTTACAGGTTTGTCTTCTGACTTCAGTGAAAACCAAGTCTTTACAGACTATGAAAGTAGCCAAAGCCTTTTGGGAAATGGTGAATCTCTAGTCAGTGCAGCTCGCTTCTATGTAGAGAATCCTAAGGAAATGGACGGACTCATGAAGCAGGTGGAAAACTTGTCCTTGGATAGTCAAGGTTACCAAGTTGAGAAGGAGAACAAGGCTTTTGAACAAATCAAAGACTCGGTTGCAACTTTCCAAACCTTTCTGACCATCTTCCTCTATGGGATGTTGATAGCAGGAGCAGGGGCCTTAATTCTGGTTTTGTCTCTCTGGTTGAGAGAAAGGGTCTACGAAGTGGGAATTCTTCTGGCACTTGGAAAAGGCAAGAGCTCGATCTTCCTACAATTCTGTTTAGAGGTAGTTTTGGTATCTCTCGGTGCTTTGCTTCCATCCTTTATCGCTGGAAATGCCATTACATCCTATCTGCTCCAAACTGTCCTAGCAAGTGGAGATCAGGCAAGCTTACAAGATACACTAGCCAAAGCAAGCAGTTTATCAACCAGCATCTTATCTTTTGCAGAATCCTATGTTTTTCTAGTTCTGCTTAGTTGCTTATCTGTAGCCCTTTGTTTCCTATTCTTATTTAGAAAATCGCCGAAAGAAATTTTATCATCTATTAGTTAAGAAGGAGAAATCATGACTTTATTACAATTACAAGATGTTACCTACCGTTATAAGAACACTGCTGAGGCAGTCCTATATCAGATCAATTATAATTTTGAACCCGGGAAATTTTACAGTATTATTGGTGAGTCAGGAGCAGGAAAATCCACTCTCTTGTCCCTACTTGCTGGTCTAGATAGTCCTGTTGAAGGTTCTATACTTTTCCAAGGAGAGGACATTCGTAAGAAGGGGTATTCCTACCATCGCATGCACCATATTTCCCTGGTCTTTCAAAATTATAACTTGATAGATTATCTTTCTCCACTGGAAAATATCCGCTTGGTCAACAAAAAGGCAAGCAAGGATACACTGCTTGAGCTTGGTTTAGATGAAAGTCAGATCAAGCGGAATGTTCTCCAGTTATCAGGTGGTCAACAGCAACGTGTTGCCATTGCTCGTAGTTTGGTATCAGAAGCTCCAGTTATTCTTGCAGATGAGCCAACGGGAAATCTGGACCCTAAAACTGCTGGAGATATTATCGAACTGCTTAAATCACTTGCCCAGAAAACAGGTAAATGTGTTATCGTCGTCACACACAGTAAAGAAGTGGCGCAAGCGTCAGATATTACACTTGAGTTGAAGGACAAGAAACTGACTGAAACTCGCAACACTACAAAATAAGATGAGCTTGTTCTGTTCGAACTATAAAATAGAATAAAATCTAGAAAGGGAACCTATGTTACACAACGCATTTGCCTATGTTACAAGGAAGTTTTTCAAATCGATTGTCATCTTCCTGATTATTCTCCTCATGGCGAGCTTGAGTTTGGTTGGCTTGTCAATCAAGGGAGCTACTGCCAAGGCTTCTCAGGAGACGTTTAAAAATATCACCAACAGTTTCTCCATGCAAATCAATCGTCGCGTCAATCAAGGAACGCCTCGTGGTGCTGGAAATATTAAGGGTGAAGACATCAAAAAAATCACCGAAAACAAGGCCATTGAGTCTTATGTTAAACGCATTAATGCCATTGGAGATTTGACTGGCTATGAACTCATCGAAACGCCAGATACTAAGAAAAATCTGACACCTGACCGTGCTAAACATTTTGGAAGTAGCTTGATGATTACAGGTGTCAATGACTCCTCTAAAGAAGACAAGTTTGTCTCTGGTTCTTATAAGTTGGTCGAAGGTGAGCACTTAAACAACGACGACAAGGACAAGATCCTCCTGCACAAGGACTTGGCAGCCAAACACGGCTGGAAAGTAGGGGACAAGGTCAAACTAGACTCTAATATCTACGATGCAGACAATGAAAAAGGTGCCAAGGAAACAGTCGAAGTGACAATCAAGGGACTCTTTGATGGTCATAATAAGTCAGCAGTAACCTACTCACAAGAACTCTATGAAAATACAGCTATCACAGACATTCACACTGCTGCAAAACTTTATGGATACACAGAAGACACAGCTATTTATGGGGACGCAACCTTCTTTGTAACAGCGGACAAGAACTTGGATGATGTTATGAAAGAGTTGAATGGTATCAGTGGCATCAACTGGAAGAGCTATACACTCGTTAAGAGCTCCTCTAACTACCCAGCTCTTGAGCAATCCATCTCTGGTATGTACAAGATGGCCAATCTCCTCTTCTGGGGTAGCTTGAGTTTCTCAGTTCTTCTCCTTGCCCTCTTACTCAGCCTTTGGATCAATGCCCGTCGCAAGGAAGTGGGTATTCTCCTCTCTATCGGTCTCAAGCAGGCAAGTATTTTGGGTCAATTCATCATTGAATCTATCTTGATTGCCATCCCTGCTCTTGTTTCTGCTTACTTCTTAGCTACTTACACAGCGCGCGCAATCGGAAATACTGTTCTTGCCAATGTCACTTCAGGTATTGCCAAGCAAGCTGGCAAGGCTGCTCAAGCCTCTAACCTTGGTGGTGGTGCAGAAGTAGATGGCTTTAGTAAGACCTTGTCGAGTCTAGACATTTCCATTCAGACATCAGACTTTATCATCGTCTTTGTCCTTGCCTTGGTTCTAGTGGTTCTCGTTATGGCGCTTGCTTCAAGCAATCTCCTCAGAAAACAACCAAAAGAGCTTCTGCTGGATAGTGAATAACAAACTTGCTACCTATTCTCCTCTAAATGGGGTATAATATAGGTAGCATTTTTAGCTATTTTATCTTGATAGGGCCTCTTTCTTTCAAGATGAAATTGAGATGATTTACAAGAAATTTAAAGGAATGTGAAACGTTTTTCTATGAAAATTTTAATTGTAGAAGATGAAGAGATGATCCGTGAGGGGATCAGTGATTATTTGACGGATTGTGGTTATGAAACCATTGAGGCGGCAGATGGGCAAGAAGCCTTAGAAAAATTTTCCAGCTATGAAGTAGCCTTGGTTTTACTGGATATCCAGATGCCCAAGCTCAATGGCCTTGAAGTTCTAGCTGAGATTCGTAAAACAAGTCAGGTTCCTGTCCTGATGTTAACAGCCTTTCAGGATGAGGAATACAAGATGAGTGCCTTTGCCTCTCTGGCAGATGGCTATCTGGAAAAACCTTTTTCTCTGTCCCTCTTAAAAGTGAGGGTGGACGCGATTTTCAAGCGCTATTATGATACGGGACGAGTCTTCTCCTATAAAGATACCAAGGTGGACTTTGAGAGCTACAGTGCCAGCCTAGCAGGTCAAGAAGTGGCCATTAATGCTAAAGAGTTGGAAATTCTGGACTATCTGGTAAAAAATGAAGGAAGGGCCTTGACTCGATCTCAGATAATCGATGCCGTATGGAAAGCGACAGATGAGGTTCCCTTTGACCGTGTCATTGATGTTTATATCAAGGAATTGCGGAAAAAGCTAGACTTGGACTGCATCCTCACTGTGCGCAATGTTGGCTATAAATTGGAGCGAAAATGAAACGAACAGGTTTATTTACAAAGATATTTATCTATACCTTCTCGATATTTAGTGTTCTGGTTATCTGCCTTCATTTAGCTATTTATTTTCTTTTTCCTTCTACTTATCTGAGCCACCGACAGGAAACCATTGGTCAGAAAGCGACAGCCATTGCCCAGTCCCTAGATGGGAAAGATAGGCAGAGTATCGAGCAAGTGTTAGACCTATATTCCCAGACCAGTGATATCAAGGGGGCCGTCAAGGGCGAGATGACCGAGGACAAGTTAGAAGTCAAGGGCAGCCTTCCTCTAGATACGGAACGTCAGACCACCTCTCTTTTTATCGAGGAGCGTGAGGTGAAAACGCAGGACGGTGGTACCATGACTCTCCAGTTTCTAGCTTCCATGGATTTGCAAAAGGAAGCAGAGCAGATCAGTCTCCAGTTTCTTCCCTATACCTTGCTGGCATCCTTTCTGATTTCCCTCTTGGTGGCCTATATCTATGCTCGGACCATTGTTGCTCCAATATTAGAAATCAAGCGAGTGACCCGTCGGATGATGGATCTGGATGCTCAAGTACGTTTGCGCGTGGATTCTAAGGATGAGATTGGTGATCTCAAGGAACAAATCAATAGCCTCTACCAGCATCTTTTGACTGTCATTGCGGACTTGCATGACAAGAATGAAGCTATTCTCCAGCTGGAAAAGATGAAGGTCGAATTCTTACGAGGGGCTTCTCATGAATTGAAAACACCGCTGGCTAGTTTGAAAATCCTGATCGAAAACATGAAAGAAAATGTCGGTCGTTATAAGGATAGAGACCACTATCTGGGAGTTGCCTTGGGGATTGTGGATGAGCTCAATCACCACGTTCTCCAGATACTTTCGCTCTCGTCTGTGCAGGAATTGCGAGATGATAGGGAACAAATTGATTTGCTCCAGATGACGCAAAGTTTGGTCAAGGATTATGCCTTGCTAGCCAAGGAAAGAGAGCTTCAGATTGATAATAGCTTGTCCTATCAGCAGGCTTATCTAAATCCATCTGTGATGAAATTAATCCTATCTAATCTCATCAGCAACGCCATCAAGCACTCTGTTCAAGGTGGCTTGATTGGCATTGGGGAGAGAGAAGGGGAACTCTTTATCGAAAATAGCTGTAGTCCTGAAGAACAAGAAAAACTGGCCCAGTCTTTTTCTGACAATGCTAGTCGCAAGGCCAAAGGGTCTGGGATGGGGCTCTTTGTGGTCAAGAGTCTATTAGAACATGAAAAATTAGCTTATCGTTTTGAGATGAAGGAGAATCGTTTGACCTTCTTCATAGCTTTTCCAAAAGTTGCACAAGACTAGGGATAGAAAGGGTTTACATAGATGGAGCTAGAAGAAATTCAATCGAAACTGCGGGAAAAACTAGATTTTTTTGTCAAAAAGTGATAAAATGAACAATGTAAATGGGATGACCCATAAAAATATACAGGAGGCCTGATAAAATGGCAATCGTTTCAGCAGAAAAATTTGTCCAAGCAGCTCGTGACAACGGTTATGCAGTTGGTGGATTTAACACAAACAACCTTGAGTGGACTCAAGCTATCTTGCGCGCAGCAGAAGCTAAAAAAGCTCCAGTTTTGATCCAAACTTCAATGGGTGCTGCTAAATACATGGGTGGTTACAAAGTTGCTCGCAACTTGATCGCTAACCTTGTTGAATCAATGGGTATCACTGTACCAGTAGCTATCCACCTTGACCACGGTCACTACGAAGATGCACTTGAGTGTATCGAAGTTGGTTACACTTCAATCATGTTTGATGGTTCACACCTTCCAGTTGAAGAAAACCTTAAATTGGCTAAAGAAGTTGTTGAAAAAGCACACGCTAAAGGTATCTCAGTAGAAGCTGAAGTTGGTACTATCGGTGGTGAAGAAGACGGAATCATCGGTAAAGGTGAATTGGCTCCAATCGAAGACGCTAAAGCAATGGTTGAAACTGGTATCGACTTCTTGGCAGCTGGTATCGGTAACATCCACGGTCCTTACCCAGCAAACTGGGAAGGTCTTGACCTTGATCACTTGCAAAAATTGACAGAAGCTCTTCCAGGATTCCCAATCGTATTGCACGGTGGATCAGGTATTCCTGATGAGCAAATCCAAGCAGCTATCAAACTTGGTGTTGCGAAAGTTAACGTTAACACAGAATGCCAAATCGCATTCGCTAACGCAACTCGTAAATTTGCTCGTGACTACGAAGCAAACGAAGCAGAATACGACAAGAAAAAACTCTTCGACCCACGTAAATTCTTGGCTGACGGTGTAAAAGCTATCCAAGCATCAGTTGAAGAACGTATCGATGTATTCGGTTCAGAAGGTAAAGCATAATCTAGCTGAATAATATAGATAAAACCTGCCCGTTGGGTGGGTTTTTTGGTGTTCCAATGATTTAAATTGGAGATTATGTAAGTATTATTTACTAATTATTGATTTTAGAGAAATTTAGAATATAACATTTGTTATGGGTAATATGATATTTTTATTGACAAATAAATATTGAGGTTATAACATAGATTTATGAAGTGAATAAAATAATAGTACTACTTTTTTATGTTTGATTATTTCTAATTTGAGGATTAATTATTTAAGGAGTAATTTGATGGAATATGATTTTAAATATTTAGTCACTAAATATACTTTACCAGGAGCAAGAGAAAAATTTGAAAAGATATGTGTTGAGGTATTTCAAGAAGAATTTGGACCTTCAGCGAAGGAGGTTGTAGTATTACAAGGAGATGATGGCATAGATGTTCTAGTTGATGACTTAGATAATAGACCATCAATTTATCAGTGTAAATTTTTTATTGATGGGATTGGAGATTCACAGAAACAACAAATTAGAGAATCGTTTAGAAAAGTGATTACCAAGCATCCCAATATTTCTTCTTGGTATTTATGTGTACCAATAGGCCTAAATATAAATGAGCTATTATGGTGGTCAAGATGGAAAAGTAAAATGAAGGCTGAACATAAAATAAAGATAGAGTTGTGTGATGGAGCTTTTTTACTAAAAGAATTTAAGAAATGTAGCAGTTATAAATCAACATTTGATGATGATATCAGAAATGATTTAGAACAGATTAAAATGTCTATTGAAGCCAGTAATAAAAGGGCTTACGAAGAAACATTATATGGAGAAAATGAGATAGAAGAAATCTCAGAAATGTACAATGATACTATATTTATATCAATGTTGAAGAGTGCACAAATAGCCGAAGTTGACGATTTCAAAGTTGATTTTTATAATGCAGAAATTGCTAGACATGAGTCTTTGAGCAAAGATGACATCAATGGAAAAAAACAGTATGATAATTTAAGACAGAAGATACATTCTATTTGGAAGACCCAATATCGTCTGTACAAACATCCTAATGATGGTAATGGTTTAATAAATCAAACTTATCTTAGAATCGAAGATTTAGATTCTAGTACTTTAGGGAGCCCGATAAGTGATTTTAATTTATTAGCTAAAAAGGGCATCTTACATCAGCTTGCTGATGATAAGGAATTAGGTTGGGTTGATAATTTTATAGCAGTGTTGGAAAAATATATGGAGGGAAATGATGTTGGAGATAATTGAGAATATAAGTTTCCAAGAATATTGTTTGACTCGAAATAGGGTTGCGATACTGTTGAATATTTTAGGAAAAGAGCACAAAAAAGATACCACTCAAGAAAAATTGATTATTAGTGATTTTTTTCTAAAATTTCCAGAATTAATATCTGATGAAATAGAGCTTGGAAGATTTGATATAAAGTACTCTTATTTCCATTGGAAACCTAATTATAAACTGTATAATGCAGTTCTTGCAGATTTATTAGCTAGAAATATTATTATATTGAACTCTTTAAATAACAGATATTTCATTACAGATAAAGGAGAGAAATTTGTTATTGAACTATTTAGTGAAGAAGGGATAGATTGGAGCAAGATACTACAGTCTTGTGATTTTATAGTTTCTAAAGTGTTAAATAAAACAGTATCAGCTGGACAGACCATGATACAGAGTAAATTAGATTGTATACGAGGTAATTAAATGAAACTATTGTTAAAGACACTTAGATTAATAGGTGTGAGAAAAAATTATGAGGTTCATTTTCATAAAGGATTAAATTATATTTCGGGACCAACTTCAACGGGAAAAACTGCAATTTTAGAATTAATAGATTATGCTTTTGGGAAAAAGAATCATAAATCGTATATAGAAATTGGAGAAAGTTGTACGGATGTGGAATTGGAATTTTATATATCAGAGAATCTCTATAAGATTAAAAGACCATTATCAGCTTTTAAAGAACCTGTTCTTTTACAGACTTACGATAGTGTCAAAGAAAAATTTACACAAGCGCGTACCTTGGAAATTGATATTCCTTCAAACGAAAAATCATTATCATACTTTTTGTTATCGAAGCTTAATCTAACTAATTTAATCATCAGAGGAGACGATTTTAGTTTTAGAGATTTATTTAAATTTTCATATTTAAAACAGACAAATATTGATAACGAAAACATTCTTAATGAGCAGAACTGGGCGCTTAATGGAAAAGAAAAAGCAACATTTGAGATTATTTTAGATATCTATGATAGTTTACTAGGTGACCTACAACAAAGTCTTAAAATTGAAAAAGAGAACTTAAAAGTAAAAGAAATTAGATACGAAGCTGTAAGAGAATTTCTAAAAACTGCAGAAGTTGAGAATTATGAAACAGTGCAAGTGAAATCTGTTGACATTGATTCTAAATTAGAGGATATTAATTCTAAAATAGAAAACTATAAATCGGATATTCTGAAAACAGACGTGGGAAATGATGTTAATGAATTGGTAGTACTTATTAGTGACCAAAAAGAAAAGTTAAGTAATCTAAGAAATAAATTTTCAGATCAAGAACAGTATATACAAAAATTACAGTTACTGGAAAATCAATATTTTGCTGATATTGAAAAAATTAGTGAGCAAATAGCAGGTATTAAAGCTATTAATAAATACGAATACTTATATTGTCCAAATTGCTTACGACCGATTTCATTTCACGAAGAATCAAGTTGCTTATTGTGTCATCAGAATATGGATGATATTGTAATTGAAATCAACGATTTGAAAAAGGAACGAAAAAAACTTACAAAAAAGAAAAATGAGCTTCACACTTATATTGATTCAGAAAAGGAAAAAAATATTAGATTAGGCATAGAAATAAATAAGTTACAGGATAATATTAACTCAGATGAAGAGAAATTAGATAATTTAACCAGACAATATATCAACCCCTTGGCTACAGAAATTAGTTTACTATCAATAAAAAGCGGTCAATTATATGAAGAAAAGAAGTCTTTAAATGAGAGCCTGAAATTTATTGAGGAACTTACAAATTTGGAAATGTTGCTTTCTGAAAAGAGGATAGAAGTTGAGGGGATAGGAGAGCAAATTGAACGCCAAAAACATAAAGCTGCCAAAGAGGACAAATTGAAACAACTATCTGAAATATTTTCAACTATATTATTATCTTTTGATTTTCCAAATCTATATGAGGCCTATATTGATACAAAGAGTTACTTACCTCATGTTAGGGGTCGTAAATACAGTGATTTAGGTAGTTTAGGAGCTGTGACTTTGATAACAATGGCATATTACCTATCAATAATGATTTGTTCAGAAGTGCAAACTGGTAACCATTTAGGATTGTTGATGATTGATACTCCTAGGAAAAACTTAGGGGCTTCCTCGACAAGTACAGAGTTTAGAGACGAAAAAATATACGAATCTATAATTAATTATTTTCTTCAGCTTGGAAAAGAATGTAAAAATGATTTTCAGTTAATTATTGTAAATAATGGTTATCCATCAGATTTTTCACTAGATTATATTGTTAAAGAATTTTCTTCTGATGGTCATGATGGGTTGATTGATGATTATGGTCGTGTTTAATAGATTTCAAATTGTTAATTTTCAGTCAAATATCTAACCTGCCCATTGGGCAGGTTTTTTGGCGTTTTAAGGAGACTATTAAGCCAGAATTTTGGATTAAAAGTATGATTTTAAGAGAGGAATCTCTAATTCCATAAACTTTAGGCAAACGCTTGCATTCCATTTTTTATTGGACTATAATAGGTTGGTATAAAGTCTTCTGTAATAATAAAATGTGAAGGTTTAGAAAGTAAGATTTAGAATATTTGTAGTCAAAAACACAATGTTGTTATTCCTTACGGTAGGGAGATAGATATGGCAATGATAGAAGTGGAACATCTTCAGAAAAATTTTGTGAAGACTGTCAAGGAACCGGGATTGAAAGGGGCTTTGCGCTCCTTTATTCATCCTGAAAAGCAGACCTTTGAAGCGGTCAAGGATTTGACCTTTGAGGTTCCAAAAGGACAAATTTTAGGCTTTATTGGGGCTAATGGTGCTGGGAAGTCGACAACCATTAAAATGCTGACAGGAATTTTGAAACCGACATCTGGCTTTTGTCGGATTAATGGCAAGATTCCCCAGGATAATCGTCAGGACTATGTCAAGGATATTGGGGTTGTTTTTGGACAACGGACCCAGCTATGGTGGGATTTGGCTCTGCAAGAGACCTACACGGTATTGAAAGAAATTTACGATGTGCCAGATTCGCTCTTCCACAAGCGAATGGATTTTTTAAATGAAGTCTTGGATTTGAAGGACTTTATCAAGGATCCAGTACGGACTCTTTCACTAGGGCAGCGCATGCGGGCGGATATTGCGGCTTCCTTGCTTCACAATCCCAAGGTTCTCTTTTTAGATGAGCCAACCATCGGTCTGGACGTTTCAGTCAAGGACAATATTCGTCGGGCTATTACCCAAATCAATCAGGAAGAAGAAACAACCATTCTCTTGACCACTCACGATCTGAGTGATATTGAGCAACTCTGTGATCGGATTTTTATGATTGACAAGGGGCAGGAGATTTTTGATGGAACGGTGAGCCAGCTAAAGGAAACCTTTGGCAAGATGAAGACTCTTTCCTTTGATTTGGTGCCAGGGCAAAGTCATCTCATTTCTCACTATGAAGGCTTGCCTGATATGACCGTTGATAGAGAAGGAAATAGCCTCAATATTGAATTTGATAGTTCCCGCTACCAGTCAGCTGATATTATCAAGCAAACCCTGTCTGATTTTGAAATCCGCGATTTGAAGATGGTGGATACGGATATTGAGGATATTATCCGTCGCTTCTACCGAAAGGAGCTCTAAGATGGCCAAATTGTGGAGACGTTATAAACCCTTTATCAATGCCGGGATTCAGGAGTTGATTACCTATCGAGTCAATTTTCTTCTCTATCGGATTGGTGATGTGATGGGAGCATTTGTGGCTTTCTATCTCTGGAAGGCAGTCTTTGATTCCTCGCAGGAGTCCTTGATTCAGGGCTTCAGCATGGCAGATATCACCCTTTACATCATCATGAGTTTTGTGACCAATCTGTTGACCAAGTCAGATTCTTCTTTCATGATTGGGGAGGAGGTCAAGGATGGTTCCATTATCATGCGCTTGCTGCGACCGGTACATTTTGCGGCCTCTTATCTCTTTACTGAGCTTGGTTCCAAGTGGTTGATTTTTATCAGCGTTGGCCTTCCATTTTTAAGTGTTATTGTCTTGATGAAAATCTTATCTGGGCAAGGGATTGTAGAAGTGCTGGGATTAACTGTCCTTTATCTTTTTAGCTTAACGCTGGCCTATCTGATTAACTTTTTCTTTAATATCTGCTTTGGTTTTTCAGCCTTTGTGTTTAAAAATCTTTGGGGTTCCAATCTACTCAAGACTTCCATAGTGGCTTTTATGTCTGGAAGTTTGATTCCCTTGGCTTTCTTTCCAAAGGTTGTTGCAGATATTCTGTCCTTCCTGCCTTTTTCATCCTTGATTTACACTCCGGTCATGATTATCGTTGGGAAATACGATGCCAGTCAGATGATTCAGGCGCTCGCTTTGCAGTTTTTCTGGCTCTTAGTGATGGTGGGCTTGTCTCAGTTGATTTGGAAACGAGTCCAGTCCTTTATCACCATTCAAGGAGGTTAGTATGAAAAAATATCAACGCATGCATCTGATTTTTATCAGACAATATATCAAGCAAATCATGGAATACAAGGTGGATTTTGTAGTTGGTGTCTTGGGAGTCTTTCTAACACAAGGTTTGAACCTCTTGTTTCTCAATGTCATCTTTCAACATATTCCATCCCTAGAAGGTTGGACTTTTCAAGAAATTGCTTTTATCTATGGATTTTCCTTGATTCCCAAGGGACTGGACCATCTCTTTTTTGATAATCTCTGGGCATTGGGACAACGCTTGGTGAGAAAGGGAGAGTTTGACAAGTATCTGACTCGTCCTATCAATCCTCTCTTTCACATCCTAGTTGAGACCTTTCAGATTGATGCTTTGGGCGAACTCTTAGTCGGTGGTATCCTATTGGGGACAACAGTGACTAGCATTTCTTGGACTCTTCCAAAATTCCTACTTTTCCTAGTTTGTATTCCTTTTGCGACCTTGATTTATACTTCCTTGAAAATCGCGACAGCCAGCATCGCTTTTTGGACCAAGCAGTCAGGTGCCATGATTTACATTTTTTATATGTTTAATGACTTTGCCAAGTATCCGATTTCTATTTATAATTCGCTTCTTCGATGGTTGATTAGCTTTATCGTGCCTTTCGCCTTTACAGCCTACTATCCTGCCAGCTATTTCTTGCAGGACAAGGATGTAATCTTTAACATCGGAGGTTTGATGTTGATTTCCCTAGTCTTCTTAGGCATTTCCTTGAAACTCTGGGACAAGGGCTTGGATTCCTACGAAAGTGCAGGTTCGTAAAAGCTAAAGTAAGACTAAAATCAAGAAAGGAACTTATGATGTTTGTAATTGAAGAAGTCAAGGATGAAAATCAAAAAAAGGCAGTTGTCGCTGAGGTTTTGAAGGATTTGCCAGAATGGTTTGGAATCCCAGAAAGCACACAAGCCTATATAGAAGGAACCACGAATTTGCAAGTTTGGGCCGCCTATCAGGAGAGTGATTTGACTGGATTTGTAAGTTTGTCCTATTCGAGTGAAGATTGTGCAGAGATTGATTGTCTCGGCGTAAAAAAAGCTTATCAAGGTAGAAAAATTGGGAGCCAATTGCTTGCTGCTTTAGAAAGTGAAGCACGCAAAAACGTTGATTATTTACAAGTGAAAACAGTAGCAGAAGGCTCTAATAAAGATTATGATCGAACAAATGTCTTTTATCGCAGTCTTGGCTTTAAAAAGTTAGAGATTTTTCCACAGCTTTGGGGCTCTCAAAACCCTTGTCAGATTTTGATTAAGAAGCTTGAATAATATTACTTGACACCTATTCTCAGAGTGCTATACTTTATATGTAATCGCCGATTTAGCTCAGTTGCTAGAGCAAGACACTCGTAAAGTCTAGGTCACAGGTTCAACCCCTGCCATCGGCAAAGTGAAGGAACTCATTCTACTGGGTTTCTTTTTATTTTATCTTAACTCTTCAACCACTTAGACCGAGATTGAGACCAGATAGGCAAAAGAACTTGTTCTTGAAATTGAGCTCTGCTATAATGATTTTTGTAAGGGACGTGAGGATACAACATCAAATAACTCAAGTTCTAAAAAAGAAATTGGAGATAAAAAAATGAAAAAATTATTAGGGATTATATTTTTAGTAGCAGCAGCGACAGTATTGTATTTTGGTTCTGTTGGGTGGCCAAGTTTGGACATTAACCTCTGGTCACTGATTCCAGTAGGCTTGTTCCTCTTTTTCACTCTAGAGAATCTTTGGAAAAAAGACTACAAGGCTAGTCTGATGTGTTTGATTATTGCCTTTATCATCGCAAATGCAATTTTGGATTTGTTGCCAATTTCAAGTGGTTTGGTAATTGGAGCAGGTGTGCTAGCTTGTGTAGGTATTGGTTACCTCTTTCCTGATAAAGAAGGAAAATAGGAATTGATGAAAAAATAGATAAAGAAAAAAACACTTCAATCATTGTATTTTAGTTTGATTGAGGTGTTTTCGATTTAGTTTTTTATTTCTGAGCCATCAATTCAACAATCATCTCGATATACATGACAAGGGTTAATAAGAATCCTGCACGCCAGAAGAATTTGATGAATTTAGGATAGTAAAAGCTGCGTTTTTTCAAAAGAAAGAAAAAAACGAGAATAATGGCTAGGACTGAGAGGGCTAGGCCCAGTCTAGGGAGGAAATTATGGGTAAAGGTTTTAGCTGTGATTAGGTAGTACTCAAATACCAAGACTGGAAAAGCCAAATCCGCAAAGTTTCGTCCTAGTTTTTTTAATCTAAAAAGTTTGGTTATGATAATGCAGACTACTAGAGTCAGTATCAATAATAAAATAGATGCTAATTTCATTAAAATCATACCCATATTGTATCATAAAAAATCGCTAATGGAAACGAGAAACAGAGGAATTTATAGGAAAGTCAGGCTTTTGAGATTGTAGATGTTTTTTGTTATAATGAAAGTTATGAAATCTTATAACACCTTGAATGATTATTATCGAAAACTCTTTGGAGAAAAGACCTTTAAAGTCCCTATTGATGCGGGGTTTGACTGTCCCAATCGTGATGGAACTGTGGCTCATGGAGGCTGTACTTTTTGTACGGTTTCAGGTTCTGGAGATGCTATCGTAGCACCGGACGCGCCTATCCGTGAGCAATTTTATAAGGAAATTGACTTTATGCACCGTAAGTGGCCGGATGTTCAGAAGTATCTGGTTTATTTTCAAAATTTTACCAACACCCATGAAAAGGTTGAAGTTATTCGGGAGCGCTATGAGCAGGCTATCAACGAGCCAGGTGTAGTAGGAATCAATATCGGAACACGGCCAGATTGTTTACCAGACGAAACCATCGAATATTTGGCTGAGTTGTCGGAACGCATGCATGTGACGGTTGAATTGGGCTTGCAGACCACTTATGAAGCAACCTCTGATCTGATTAACCGTGCCCATTCCTATGAGTTGTACGTGGAAACGGTCAAGCGTTTGAGAAAGTATCCCAAGATTGAGATTGTTTCTCATTTGATCAATGGACTTCCTGGTGAAACCCATGAGATGATGATTGAAAATGTCCGCCGCTGTGTCACCGATAATGATATTCAAGGGATTAAACTGCATTTGCTCCATCTTATGACAAATACTCGTATGCAACGAGATTACCACGAAGGACGCTTGCAACTGATGAGCCAGGACGAATATGTCAAGGTCATCTGTGACCAACTGGAAATCATTCCCAAACATATCGTCATCCATCGAATCACAGGAGATGCACCTAGGGATATGCTTATTGGTCCTATGTGGAGCCTCAATAAATGGGAAGTGCTAAATGCTATTGAAACTGAAATGAGACGTCGTGGAAGCGTTCAAGGATGCAAGGTTGTAAAACAGGAGTTTGAAAATGAAAAGACCACTTGAGATGGCACATGACTTTTTGGCTGAGGTAGTAACTCAGGATGATATCGTAGTGGATGCGACCATGGGAAATGGTCATGACACGCTTTTTCTAGCCAAGCTAGCCAAGCAAGTCTATGCCTTTGATATTCAGGAACAAGCCTTGGAAAAGACGCAAGAGCGTTTGAACCAAGATGGAATAACAAATGCCCAGTTAACCTTGCAAGGTCATGAGACACTGGACCAGTTTGTGACAGAAGCCAAGGCAGGGATTTTCAATCTGGGCTATTTACCATCAGCTGATAAGTCTGTCATCACCCGACCTCAGACGACTATTGAAGCATTAGAAAAGCTGTGTCATTTGCTTGTCAAAGGTGGACGGATTGCTATCATGATCTACTATGGTCATGAAGGAGGCGACCTCGAGAGGGATGCTGTCTTGGATTTTGTCAGTCAGTTGAACCAACAAGAGTATACAGCTGCCATTTACCGAACTTTAAATCAAGTCAACAATCCACCATTTTTAGTAATGATTGAAAAATTAGAGAGATATAGACATGGATAAACAATACCTACGTGAAAAGCTGGATGCCATGCGCCAGAATTTTGTTGAATCAACCCACCACGAACGAGCAGTGGGAGTGCTAGACCAAGCGCATATGAGCAAAAAAATGCTTAAAATCAAGAAAAAATTAGTTGCTCTTGAAATGGAACGGTGCCAGAGAAAAATTGAGCACAAAGACTGTTCCAAGATTGACCAAAAAATCAAAGAGCAGAAGGAGATATTTGAATCCTGTTGTAAAAAAGATTAAGGAGGTCGTGCGTGGAATTACTGATTTACCTCATCCTATTTTTACTGGTCTTGATTGTCTCAAGTACAACCAATAAGCTCCTGCCCTTTTTGCCTCTTCCTTTGGTGCAAATTCTTTTGGGAATTGTGATTGGTCTCTTTTTACCCAATACCGACTTTCACCTCAATACAGAGTTGTTTTTGGCCCTGGTTATCGGGCCCTTGCTTTTCCGAGAGTCTGAGGAAGCAGATATTACGGCTATTTTAAAACACTGGCGAATCATTGTTTATCTCATATTTCCAGTGATTTTCATTTCGACCTTGAGTTTGGGTGGCTTGGCCCATCTTCTTTGGCTCAGTCTTCCCTTGGCGGCTTGCTTGGCTGTTGGGGCAGCCCTTGGCCCTACGGACTTGGTTGCCTTTGCCTCTCTTTCGGAGAGGTTTAGTTTTCCTAAGCGTGTGTCCAATATTCTTAAGGGTGAAGGACTCTTGAATGATGCTTCTGGCTTGGTTGCCTTTCAGGTAGCTTTGACAGCTTGGACAACTGGAGCCTTTTCCCTTGGGCAAGCTAGTAGTTCGCTCATCTTTTCAATTCTAGGCGGTTTTTTGATTGGCTTTTTAACAGCCATGACCAACCGTTTCCTCCATAGTTTCTTACTTAGTGTGCGCGCAACGGATATTGCCAGTGAACTTTTATTAGAATTGAGTTTGCCCTTGGTAACCTTCTTCCTGGCAGAAGAAGTCCATGTTTCAGGGATTATTGCCGTTGTAGTTGCTGGGATTTTAAAGGCAAGCCGTTTTAAGAAAATTACGCTCCTCGAAGCCCAAGTGGATACGGTGACCGAGACGGTCTGGCACACAGTGAACTTTATGCTCAACGGTTCTGTCTTTGTGATTTTAGGGATGGAGTTGGAAATGATAGCAGAGCCTATCTTGACCAATCCAATCTATAATCCCTTACTTTTATTGGTATCTCTTATAGCCCTTACCTTTGTCCTCTTTGCCATTCGTTTTGTCATGATTTATGTCTATTATGCTTATAGGACCCGACGCCTTAAGAAAAAGCTAAATAAGTATATGAAGGACATGCTTCTTTTGACCTTCTCAGGTGTCAAGGGAACGGTGTCGATTGCTACGATCCTTCTGATACCAAGTAATCTAGAACAGGAGTATCCTCTCTTGCTTTTCCTTGTCGCAGGTGTGACGCTTGTAAGCTTTTTAACAGGACTCTTGGTCTTGCCTCATCTTTCTGATGAACAGGAAGAAAGCAAGGATTATCTCATGCATATCGCCATTTTAAATGAAGTGACGCTAGAGTTGGAAAAAGAGTTGGAAGTCACAAAAAATAAACTTCCCCTCTATGCGGCTATTGACAATTATCATGGACGTATTGAAAATCTCATCCTGAGTCAAGAAAATAAGGGGGCTCAAGAAGACTGGGAGGCCTTAAAACTTCTCATCCTCAGTATTGAAAGTGATGGTTTAGAACAGGCTTACGAAGAGGATAAGATGAGTGAGCGTGCCTATCGAGTTTACCAACGTTATTTGAAAAACATGGAACAAAGTATCAATCGTAAGTTTGCTTCACGATTGACCTATTATTTCCTTGTTTCCTTGCGGCTTTTACGTTTTCTCCTTCATGAAGTCTTTACCTTAGGTAAGACCTTCCGCAGTTGGAAAAATGAAGAATCACAGAAACTCAGAGCCCTTGACTATGACCAAATTGCAGAGCTCTATCTAGAAAATACAGAGATGATTATCGAAAGTTTGGAGAACCTAAAAGGGGTTTATAAGAGTTCTTTAATCAGCTTCATGCAGGATTCTCGTCTCCGAGAAACAGCTATCATCACCAGTGGTGCCTTTGTCGAACGGGTTATCAATCGCGTCAAGCCCAACAATATCGATGAAATGCTGAGAGGCTATTATCTGGAGCGCAAGTTGATTTTCGAATACGAAGAAAAACGATTGATTACGACCAAGTATGCCAAGAAGTTACGACAAAATGTGAATAACTTAGAGAACTATTCCTTGAAGGAAGCTGCCAATACCCTACCTTATGATATGATGGAATTGGTAAGAAGAAATTAATCAAGATTATAAGTGAAGGAGTGTGACATGAAAAAGTGGTGGAAAGAGCTGATAGATAAGCCTTTATTAAAAGCTTTTTTGCATTATTATCAAGCATCAGATAGTGAGTTGACCAGTGTCGCAGTAGCCTACTATTGGTTGATTTCGATTTTCCCCCTGCTCTTGGTGGTGGTCAATATCCTCCCTTATTTTCAGATTCCAGTTTCCAATTTTTTAAAGGTTGTCAATGAATTTTTGCCGGATACCATGTATGATGTGGTCGCAAAGATTATCACAGAAGTGCTGACCCAACCTTCAACGGGCTTATTGAGTTTTGCGGTTTTATCAGCCCTTTGGACCTTTTCAAAATCCATGAATTTTCTACAGAAAGCCTTTAATAAAGCTTACGGAGTAGCTAAAAATCGTGGGATGATTTCTCATCAACTCATGAGTTTGTTTGTCAGTTTTGGCTTGCAGATTCTCTTTGCTTTAGCCCTCTTTCTGAGTGTCTTTGGTCGCATGCTTCTCAACCTTATCAAAAGTTACTGGAAATCGGATAGTCCTATTTTTGATTATCTGCAAGACCTGACAGGCCCCTTAGTCTATTCCTTGATTTTTGCAATCTTGGTCATGCTTTATTATTTCCTGCCTAATGTTAAGGTCCGACGAATTCGCTCTGTATTACCAGGTAGTGCCTTTGTCTTATTGACTCTGGCTTTACTGCTCAATATCTTTTCAGTCTATGTTAACAATTATGTCAATCACCTAGTGGACGTGCGTTTTTTCAGTTCTGTCGTCGTGGTGGTCATGATGTTCTGGTTTATTCTTATCGCTAAGATTTTAATTGTCGGCGCGGTTATCAATGCCAGTGTCCAGAGTTTGAAAGATCCGGCCTTTAGAAAAGACTAATTCTTTATCCATTACAAAACGCATACTATCAGGCTTTATAAAACCTTGATAATATGCGCTTTTTTGATTGTGAAAATTAATAGATAAACATGGCATCACCGAAACTGAAGAAGCGGTAGTGTTCTTGAATGGCATGCTGGTAGGCATCTAGGACCAATTCACGACCTGCAAAGGCAGAAACCAACATGACCAGAGTTGATTTTGGCAGGTGGAAGTTGGTTGAGAAGGCATCCACAACCTTCCATTCATAGCCAGGTTTGATAAAGATATTGGTCCAGCCAGAATCTGCTTGGATTTGCCCATTAAACTTGGAACCAATAGTCTCCAAGGTGCGGATAGAAGTGGTTCCGACAGCGATAACGCGACCACCATTTTCCTTAACAGAGCGAAGAGTGGCAGCCGCTTCCTCAGAAAGCTGATAGAATTCTGAGTGCATTTCGTGTTCGTCTAGATTGTCAACAGAGACAGGTCTAAAGGTGCCGAGTCCGACATGAAGAGTCAGATAGACTAGATGAACACCCTTAGCTTGGATTTCTGCCAGCAGTTCTTTGGTGAAGTGAAGACCAGCAGTAGGTGCTGCAGCAGAGCCACTTTCCTTGGCGTAAACGGTTTGATAACGTTCACGATCATCCAGTTTTTCGTGGATATAAGGCGGCAGAGGCATTTCTCCCAGACTTTCCAAGACCTCCAGGAAAATTCCTTGGTATTCAAAGCGGACAATGCGGCCCCCGTGAGTCAATTCTTCCGTAACAACAGCGCTGAGGCGGCCATCACCAAAGCTAACGCGAGTCCCGACCTTGAGGCGTTTGGCAGGTTTAGCCAGAACTTCCCACTCGTCTCCACTAGTGTTCTTAAGGAGGAGAAATTCCACATGACCTCCTGTCTCCACTTTTTGACCATAGAGGCGGGCAGGGAGAACGCGGGTGTCGTTCATGACAAGGGCATCACCAGGTTCCAGCATATCAATAATAGAGTGGAAGTGTTTATCCTGCATTTCTCCCGTCTCACGATTGACGATGAGGAGTTTAGAGGTATCACGTTTTTCAAGGGGCGTTTGGGCAATCAATTCCTCAGGCAAGTGGAAATCAAAATCAGCTGTATTCATATATCTGTTCATTCTTTCTAAGTTCTAATCCTATCCATTATAACATGTTTCAAGTTTGGACGCTCTTTTTTTAGAAATTAAATCGTTTTCACTTGACAAAAATTGGTCTATACCATATAATAAATATAGATAGAAATGGAGGATGAAAAGATGAAAGTCATTAAAGTTGAAAACCAAGTTGAAGGTGGAAAAGTAGCTTTTGAGATTTTGAAGGAAAAATTGGCAAATGGAGCTCAAACCCTAGGACTTGCGACTGGAAGCAGTCCGCTTGAATTTTATAAGGAAATTGTTGAGAGTGACCTTGATTTTTCAAATCTAACCAGTGTCAACCTTGATGAGTATGTAGGCCTTGATGGCGACAATCCTCAGTCTTATCGTCACTTCATGCAAGAAAACTTGTTTAACCAAAAACCATTTAAAGAAAGTTTCTTGCCTCGTGGGGTTAAGGACAATGCTGAAGCTGAAGTTGAACGCTACAACCAAATTTTGGCCGACCATCCAGTTGACCTTCAAATCTTGGGAATCGGTCGCAATGGACATATCGGATTTAATGAACCTGGTACTCCATTTGACAGTCAAACGCATCTAGTAGAGCTTGATCAGTCTACTATCGAAGCCAATGCTCGCTTCTTTGACAAGATTGAAGATGTTCCAACCCAAGCCATTTCAATGGGGATTAAAAACATTTTGGATGCCAAGTCAATTATTCTCTTTGCTTACGGTGAATCAAAAGCAGAAGCCATTGCTGGAACAGTGTCTGGCCCAGTGACTGAGAACTTACCAGCAAGTAGCCTACAAAACCACCCTGATGTGACCATCATCGCAGATGCTGAAGCGCTAAGCCTGCTTGAAAAATAAAAAAGTGAAACCCTTCAGTTTTTTCTATTGAATGCTTTCAAGACTTGTATAAATGGCAGAAAAATCAAAATTAACCCGCATTTTTTCTTGACAATTATTCCTTTTACGTGTAAAATAGAATAGATCTTGAACTTGAAGGGAGTGAAAAAAATGTCTAAAACAGTAGTACGTAAGAATGAATCTCTTGACGACGCACTTCGTCGTTTCAAACGTGCGGTTACTAAAGCTGGTACTCTTCAAGAAACACGCAAACGTGAATTCTATGAAAAACCTTCTGTAAAACGTAAACGTAAATCAGAAGCAGCTCGTAAACGTAAAAAATTCTAATTAGAAATGAAAGGCTAGAGAAATCTAGTCTTTTTCTTTTAATACTCTTCGAAAATCTCTTCAAACCACGTCAACATCGCCTTGCCGTAGATATGGTTACTGACTTCGTCAGTTCTATCCACAACCTCAAAACAGTGTTTTGAGCTGACTTCGTCAGTCTTATCTACAACCTCAAAGCAGTGCTTCGAGCAACCTGAGGCTAGTTTCCTAGTTTGCTCTTTGATTTTCATTGAGTATAAATAAATACTTCAAAGCCTGCAAAAATCTCAAATATCCTCCTACAATTTGATATAATAGAGAGAAGAACTCATTTGAAGGAGGAAATGATGTCGGTTTTAGTAAAAGAAGTGATTGAAAAGCTTAGACTAGACATTGTCTATGGCGAACCAGAATTACTTGAAAAGGAAATTAATACCGCGGACATTACGCGACCTGGTCTTGAAATGACGGGCTATTTTGACTATTATACGCCTGAGCGAATCCAGCTCTTGGGAATGAAGGAGTGGTCCTACCTCGTTTCGATGTCCTCTCACAACCGTTACCAAGTCTTGAAAAAAATGTTTCTACCTGAGACACCTGCGGTTATTGTTGCCCGTGGTTTGGTGGTTCCGGAGGAAATGTTAAAGGCAGCCAGAGAATGTAAGATTGCCATTTTAACCAGCCGTACGGCAACCAGTCGTTTATCTGGAGAGTTATCTAGTTATCTGGATTCACGTTTAGCAGAACGGACCAGTGTGCACGGGGTCTTGATGGATATCTATGGGATGGGTGTCTTGATTCAAGGCGATAGTGGAATTGGTAAGAGTGAGACAGGTCTAGAGCTTGTCAAACGTGGTCACCGCTTGGTAGCTGATGACCGGGTTGATATCTTTGCCAAGGACGAGATTACTCTTTGGGGTGAGCCGGCTGAAATCTTGAAACACTTGATTGAAATACGTGGGGTTGGGATTATCGATGTCATGAGCCTCTACGGTGCGAGTGCCGTCAAGGATTCTTCACAAGTCCAGCTGGCTGTTTATTTGGAAAATTACGATACACATAAAACTTTTGATCGTCTTGGAAACAATGCAGAGGAACTTGAAATTTCTGGCGTATCTATCCCTCGTATTCGTATTCCAGTTAAAACAGGTCGTAATATTTCTGTCGTGATTGAGGCAGCTGCCATGAATTATCGTGCCAAGGAAATGGGCTTTGATGCGACGCGTTTGTTCGAAGAACGCTTGACAAATCTCATTGCTCAAAATGAGGTGCCTAATGCTTGATCCAATTGCTATTCACCTAGGTCCTCTAGCTATTCGATGGTATGCCTTGTGTATTGTGACAGGATTGATTCTTGCGGTTTATTTGACCATGAAAGAAGCACCTAGAAAGAAGATCATACCAGACGATATTTTAGATTTCATCTTGATAGCCTTTCCCTTGGCTATTTTAGGAGCTCGTCTCTACTATGTTATTTTCCGTTTTGATTACTATAGTCAGAACTTGGGAGAAATTTTTGCCATTTGGAATGGTGGTTTGGCCATTTACGGTGGTTTGATAACTGGTGCCCTTGTTCTCTACATCTTTGCTGATCGTAAACTCATCAATACTTGGGATTTTCTAGATATTGCGGCACCTAGCGTCATGATTGCCCAAAGTCTAGGCCGCTGGGGTAATTTCTTTAACCAAGAAGCTTATGGTGCAGCAGTGGATAATCTGGATTATCTACCTGCTTTTATCCGTGACCAGATGTATATTGAGGGGAGCTACCGTCAACCGACCTTCCTTTATGAGTCCCTATGGAATTTACTTGGATTTGCCTTGATTTTGATATTCAGACGAAAATGGAAGAGCCTCAGACGAGGTCATATCACTGCTCTCTACTTGATTTGGTATGGTTTCGGTCGTATGGTCATCGAAGGTATGCGGACAGATAGTCTCATGTTCTTTGGCCTTCGAGTGTCTCAATGGCTATCAGTTGTTCTTATCGGACTGGGTATTTTTATCATTCTTTATCAAAATCGAAAGAAGGCCCCTTACTATATTTCAGAGGAGGAAAACTAAATGTTAGAAGTTGCATATATTCTTGTAGCGCTTGCTTTGATTGTATTTTTAGTGTATCTAATCATTACTGTACAAAAGCTTGGACGTGTTATCGATGAAACAGAGAAGACGATTAAAACCTTGACTTCAGATGTAGATGTGACCTTGCATCATACCAATGAATTGCTGGCTAAGGTCAATGTCTTGGCAGATGATATCAATGTCAAGGTGGCAACGATTGATCCACTCTTTAGTGCTGTTGCAGATTTATCTCTATCTGTTTCAGACCTCAATGATCATGCGCGTGTCTTGAGCAAGAAAGCTTCATCAGCTGGTTCAAAAACACTCAAAACTGGTGCAAGTCTGTCAGCTCTACGTGTCGCAAGTAAATTTTTCAAAAAATAAAAAAGGAGAATTCTTATGGGTAAACTATCCTCAATCCTTTTAGGAACCGTTTCAGGTGCAGCTCTTGCCTTGTTTTTAACAAGCGACAAGGGAAAACAAGTTTGCAGTCAGGCTCAAGATTTTCTAGATGATTTGAGAGAAGATCCTGAGTATGCCAAGGAGCAGGTCTGTGAAAAACTAACAGAAGTCAAGGAACAGGCTACAGATTTTGTTCTTAAAACCAAAGAACAGGTTGAGTCAGGTGAAATCACTGTGGACAGCGTACTTGCTCAAGCCAAATCATGTGCTCGTCAAGCGACAGAAGCATCAAAAGATCGATTCAATAATCTCAAGGAGCAATGGCAAGAAAAGGCCGAAACTCTTGATGAATCAGAAGAGATTGTTATTGATATAACAGAAGAATAAAGCATCACCATCTCTGGACGGACTATGTATCTGGAGATGGTGATTTTTTTCTCGTAGCCTGTCTTTGTGGTATAATAATTACTATGCAGAAAAAACCAACGTCAGCCTATGTGCACATCCCATTTTGTACCCAGATTTGTTATTATTGTGACTTTTCAAAAGTTTTCATCAAGAATCAGCCAGTTGATAGCTATTTGGAGCATTTGCTGGAAGAGTTTCAATCTTATGATATTCAAAAGTTGCGAACCCTCTATATTGGTGGTGGCACACCGACAGCTTTGTCCGCTCCGCAACTGGAGGTGTTATTGGATGGATTGACCAAAAACTTGGACTTGTCTGCCTTGGAAGAGTTGACCATTGAAGCTAATCCAGGGGACTTGGATGCGGATAAGATAGCTGTTTTGAAGAACTCGGCTGTCAATCGTGTGTCGCTAGGTGTGCAGACCTTTGATGACAAGATGCTGAAAAAGATTGGGCGTAGTCATTTGGAGAAGGACATTTATGAAAATATCGATCGCCTGAAACTGGCTGGTTTTGACAATATCTCTATTGACTTGATTTATGCACTGCCTGGTCAGACCATGGAGCAGGTCAAGGAAAATGTGGCTAAGGCCATTGGACTTGATATTCCCCATATGAGTTTGTATAGCTTGATTTTAGAAAATCATACAGTCTTTATGAACCGGATGCGACGAGGGAAATTGCCTCTGCCTAAGGAGGAACTGGAAGCTGAGATGTTTGAGTACATCATTGCAGAGCTGGAGCGAGCTGGTTTTGAGCATTATGAGATTTCCAATTTTTCCAAGCCTGGTTTTGAAAGTCGCCATAATCTCATGTACTGGGACAATGCTGAATACTATGGC
The DNA here is from genome assembly GCA_905221155.1 of bacterium. Taxonomy (GTDB): domain Bacteria; phylum Bacillota; class Bacilli; order Lactobacillales; family Streptococcaceae; genus Streptococcus. Next base: position 196,269 of record CAJNCB010000001.1, read on the forward strand.
ATCGGTGCTGGGGCATCTGGTTATGTCAATGGTATTCGGTATAAAAACCATGGTCCCATTCGTCATTATCTAAATGCGGTTGAGGAAGGCAATGCGCGTATTACAGAAGAACACCTGAGTCAAAAGGAGCAAATGGAAGAGGAAATGTTCTTGGGCCTCCGCAAGAAATCAGGAGTCTCTCTGGCGCGATTTGAGGAAAAATTTGGACGGTCTTTTGATGGACTTTATGGAGAAATTGTCAAGGACTTGGTTCAACAAGGTCTCATGCAAATAGAGGGTGACTGCGTGCGCATGACAAAAAGAGGTCTCTTTTTAGGAGACACTGTAGCAGAACGATTTATTTTGGAGTAGAATGATGGGCTTAACTTATCAAATGAAAATGAAAATTCCTTTTGATATGGCTGATATGAACGGTCATATCAAGCTTCCAGATGTGATTTTGCTTTCCCTTCAAGTTTCAGGGATGCAGTCGATTGAGTTAGGAGTTAGTGATAAGGCTATTTTGGAGGACTATAATCTGGTCTGGATTATCACAGACTATGATATTGAGGTGGTTCGTTTGCCTCGTTTTGCGGAAGAAATCACCATTGAAACGGAAGCACTGAGCTACAATCGACTCTTTTGCTACCGTCGCTTTACCATTTATGATGAAGCAGGCCAGGAACTCATCCACATGATGGCGACCTTTGTTCTCATGGACCGAGATAGTCGAAAAGTCCATGCTGTCGAACCTGAGATTGTAGCTCCTTACCAGTCTGATTTTGATAAAAAGCTTATCCGCGGACCAAAGTATGAGTCATTGAACGAGCCAGTCAGCAAGGATTACCATGTTCGTTTTTACGACTTGGATATGAATGGTCATGTCAATAACAGTAAATACTTGGATTGGATTTTTGAGGTCATGGGAGCGGACTTTTTGACCCACTATATTCCCAAGAAAATCAATCTCAAGTATGTCAAGGAAGTTCGACCAGGTGGGGTGATTACATCGTCTATTGAACGGACTGGAATGGAAAGTAAGCATGAGATTACAAGTGATGGGGCTACTAATGCCCAAGCTATCATCACTTGGCAAGAAATAAAAAAGGATTAGGGAGAAATAGATGAAATATAAAGGCTATTTAATTGATTTAGACGGAACGATTTATAAGGGAAAAGACAGAATCCCAGCTGGAGAGGCTTTTGTCCATGAATTGCAAAAGCGGGATATTCCCTATCTCTTTGTGACCAACAATACAACCCGCACTCCAAAGAGTGTTCAGGAGATGTTGGCTCAGAATTTTAATATCGATACGCCCCTGTCGACTGTCTACACAGCGACTTTGGCCACTATCGATTATATGAACGACTTGGGTCTTGAAAAGACCGTCTATGTCATCGGAGAAGCAGGGCTCAAGGAAGCCATCAAGGCGGCTGGTTATGTGGAAGACAAGGATAATCCTGCCTATGTGGTAGTAGGTCTGGACTGGCAAGTTGACTATGAAAAATTTGCGACAGCAACTCTAGCTATCCAAAAGGGAGCTCACTTTATCGGAACCAATCCTGACCTCAACATCCCTACAGAACGTGGGCTTTTGCCGGGGGCTGGTTCACTGATTACCCTTCTTGAAGTGGCAACACGAGTAAAGCCTGTTTATATCGGAAAACCAAATGCCATCATTATGGACAAGGCGGTTGAGCACTTAGGTTTGGAACGTGAAGAGTTGATTATGGTTGGAGATAACTATTTAACGGATATTCGAGCAGGGATTGACAATGGCATTCCAACGCTCTTGGTGACGACAGGTTTTACCAAGGCAGAAGAAGTTGCAGACCTGCCAATCGCACCGACTCATGTGGTTTCTAGCCTTGCGGAGTGGAACTTTGATGAAAACTAAACTGACCTTTTGGAGCTCTATGCTCTTTCTCCTCTCCCTCTCAATCCTTCTGACCATCTATCTTGCTTGGATTTTCTATCCGCTGGAAATTCAGTGGCTGAATTTGACCAATCGGGTCTATCTAAAACCAGAAACCATTCAATACAACTTTCATATTTTGATGAATTATCTGACCGATCCTTTTAGTCAGGTCTTGCAGATGCCAGATTTTCGTTCGTCAGCAGCTGGTCTGCACCACTTTGCGGTGGTCAAGTACCTCTTTCACCTAGTTCAATTAGTTGCCTTTGTGACACTACCAAGCTTCTATTTCTTTGTCAAAGGGATTGTGAAAAAGGGCTTTTTATCTTTATTCAGTAAGGGGCTTTTGACTCTAGTAGTCTTGCCTGTGCTGATTGGTCTTGGGGGAGTGTTGATTGGTTTTGACCAATTCTTTACTCTTTTCCATCAAATTCTCTTTGTGGGAGATGATACCTGGCTTTTTGATCCAGCCAAGGATCCTGTTATTCTGATTTTGCCAGAGACCTTTTTCCTCCATGCCTTCCTCCTCTTTTTTGCCCTCTATGAGAGCTTCTTTGGCTATCTTTATCTGAAAAGTCGTGGGAAATAATACTAAAGATATTCTTATTTTGCATAAATAAATTAGGTATGTGATTCGAAACTATTGTCAAGAATGAATTAACCAAATCCAATTGTGTCAATCGTTCGCAAACAGTCTATTTTTCTTGAAAAAATAGGCTTTTTTTCTAAAAATCCCTAGTCAAGCGCTTTATTTTTTTGTATAATAGAAGTAGCAAAGTATAGATAAGAAGAGAAAAGCATGATTACACTATTCCTATCACCGAGCTGTACTTCATGTCGTAAGGCAAAGGCCTGGTTAGAAAAACATAAGGTGCCCTTTGAGGAACACAATATTATGACCAGTCCCTTAACAAGAAAAGAATTGCAACACATCCTTTCCTTGACCGAAAATGGTACTGATGACATCATTTCAACTCGTTCAAAAATTTTTCAAAAATTAGATATTGATGTAGAAAGTATTTCGGTATCAGAATTGCTTCATTTGATTGAGCAGTATCCTAGTCTTTTGCGTCGTCCCATTATTATTGATGCCAAACGTATGCAGATCGGTTTTAATGAAGATGAGATTCGTGCTTTTCTCCCTCGTAGTTACCGTAAGCAAGAACTAAAAGAAGCAAGAATGAGAGCTGGTATTAGTTAATGAACAAACAGTATAGTTACCCACTAGATTTGTCGTGGAGCACTGAAGAACTTGCTTCAGTGCTTTCTTTTTTTAATGAAGTTGAAGCTGCCTATGAGGGCAAGGTAGAGGCTAAAAAGTTACTGGACTCCTATAAGGGATTCAAATTGGTTGTGCCAAGTAAGAGCGAAGAGAAACGTTTGGGACGAGAATTTGAAACAGTGAGTGGCTATTCGCTTTACCGAGCAGTTCAGGCTGCCAAGGAAAAAGGGGAAGGAAAGATTTCTCTTGGAAAGTAAATTTGAATTTGCTAAAGAGCTTGTTAAGAAGGCGGGCCAGTACATCCTTGACCATATGCAGGAAGATTTGTGTGTTGAGACCAAGTCCTCTCCAACAGATTTGGTGACCAGACTGGACAAGGAAGTTCAGGAACTCTTGGTTGGTGAGATTTTGTCCCGTTATCCTGAGAATAAGATTTGCGCTGAAGAAGGTTGTCTGCGAGCCTCGGTTCAAGAGGGCAAGGTGTGGATTATCGATCCCATTGATGGTACCAATAATTTTGTCGCCCAGCAGGAAGATTTTGCTGTCATGATGGCTTATTTTGAAAATGGTCAAGGCCAGTTTGGTCTGATTTATGATGTGGTCAAAGGGGATTGTTACCACGGTGGTGGGGAATTTCCAGTTTGTCTAAATGATAAGCTCCTAGCTCCCTTTAAAGCAAAACCACTTGGAGATTTTCTCATTGCAGGGAATAGTGGTATGCTGGAAACCAATGAATGGGGCTTGGCTGATTTGGGTCGAGCGGTCCTCGGTGTTCGTGTCTATGGGAGTGCGGCCATTAGTTTTACCAAGATTTTGTCAGGACGTTTGTTGACCTATGTCACCTATCTGCAACCATGGGATTATGCTGCGGCTAGTATTTTAGGGGAAAGTCTGGGCTATCGGGTGGTGACCCTTTCTGGTGAAGCTCCTGATTTTCAAACCAGACAGCCGGTCATGATGCTACCTCTTGAGATGCAGGAGGAAATTCAGTCCTATATTTACGAAAGGAAAAGAACTTAAATGCAATTTCCAGAAGGATTTGTTGAAAAATATGAAGAGATACTAGGAGATGAGGCAAGAGATTTTCTTGCCTCTTTTGAGGAGGAAGCGGTTTCGGCCTTTCGGGTCAATCCTTTAAAAGAAGCGCCAGTTTCCTTTCCTGATGCCATTCCTCAAACACCTTGGGGCCACTATGGTAAGGTTTCAGGGAAATCGTCTGAACATGCTACTGGTTTGGTTTATTCGCAAGAACCTGCTGCCCAGATGGTTGCTCAGGTAGCCCAGCCCAGTCCTGGTATGAAAGTCTTGGATTTGGCTGCTGCACCGGGTGGAAAATCAACTCAGTTAGCAGCCTATCTAGCAGGGGAGGGTCTACTTGTTTCCAATGAAATTTCAAGCAAACGGGCTAAGATTTTAGTAGAAAACATGGAGCGCTTTGGAGCGACAAATGTCGTGGTGACCAATGAATCTGCTGACCGCTTGGCCAAGGTTTTTAAGGGCTATTTTGACATCATTGTCCTTGATGCCCCTTGCTCTGGTGAAGGAATGTTTCGTAAGCAACCAGATGCTATGGACTATTGGAGCTTAGATTATCCGAGTCAATGTGCTAGCTTGCAAAGAGAAATTCTGGAAGATGCAGTAACCATGCTAGCTGATGGTGGTCGTCTGGTTTATTCAACCTGTACCTGGGCACCTGAGGAAAATGAAGAAATAGTCAATTGGCTACTGGAAGAGTATGATTTTGATTTGCTACCAGTTGATCATATCAATGGAATGGTAGCTGGTATTGACCTGCCAGAAACAGCTCGGATGTACCCTCATCAGTTTAAGGGAGAGGGACAATTTGTAGCCCATTTGCAATTTAAAGGTGAAAATCTAGCACCAAAATGTAAGGCAAGTAAGAGCAATCTCAGCTGTGAGCAAGTTTCTTTGTGGCAGGAATTTTCCCAAAAACACTTGAAAATCAATCTAAGGGGAATCTTGCAGACTTTTGGTGACCAACTCTATCTCCTGCCAGAATTTTTGCCAGATTTAGGGAAGCTCAAGATTGCTCGTAATGGACTGCATCTGGGTACCTTTAAGAAGAAACGCTTTGAGCCTAGTTTTGCTCTTGGTCTAGCCTTGAAACCGAGTCAGGTCAAACAGTCGGTTGAAATTGCCCAAGAAGAGTTTGTAAAGTATGCGGCTGGAGAAACCGTTCAGCTATCGGAAAGTTTTCCAAATGGTTGGTACCAAGTTTTGGTTCAAGGCAATGGGTTGGGCTTTGCTAAGGTGACTGGAAATGTTTTGAAAAATTATTTTCCAAAAGGCCTCAGATTCAAGTGAAAATGCTAGTCAAAGTAGCTTGTCTATGTTATAGTGGAAGTATGGATTTTTTTCAAATTGTCTTTCATTTTAAGTCAAAATTGGTGGAAAAGGTAACTGAGCAAATTACTAGTAAAACCAAGCTAGTAACTTCAGTTGGCTCCCAATTTTCAAAAGAAAAACATAAATAAATAGTTGAAAAAATTCACAGCATTCACCATTATTTTCAAGGAGAAAAACAGTGAAAAAAAGGAAAAAACTCGCTCTATCCCTTGCGGCTCTTTTGCTAGCAGGTTCTTTAGCGGGATGTGCTAGCTGGATTGATCGTGGGGAATCCATGACAGCTGTTGGCTCAACGGCTCTTCAGCCCTTGGTCGAAGCAGCAGCAGATGAATTTGGCTCTATGCACATTGGAAAAACAGTTAACGTCCAAGGTGGCGGATCTGGTACAGGTCTGTCTCAGGTTCAGTCTGGAGCCGTTGATGTAGGAAATTCAGACGTATTTGCCGAGGAAAAAGACGGTATCAACGCATCTGCTTTAGTAGACCACAAGGTTGCTGTAGCAGGCTTGGCAGTCATTGTAAATAAGGAAGTTGATGTTGAAAATCTGACAACTGAACAACTCCGTAGCATCTTCACAGGCCAAGTAACCAACTGGAAAGAGGTTGGGGGCAAAGATCTAGCCATTTCTATTATCAACCGTGCAGCAAGTTCTGGTTCGCGTGCAACCTTTGATAGTGTTGTTATGGATGGCCAATCTGCCATTCAGAGTCAAGAACAGGATTCAAATGGGATGGTCAAAAACATTGTTTCCCAGACACCAGGAGCCATTTCTTACCTAGCTTTTGCCTATGTGGATGACTCAGTTAAACGCATGAAATTGAACGGCTATGAGCCGATTGCAGAAAATGTTACAACCAATAACTGGCCTTTGTGGTCTTATGAACACATGTACACCCTAGGTCAGCCCAATGAATTAGTGGCAGAATTTCTTAACTTTGTTCTCTCAGATGAAGCGCAAAGCGGAATCGTTAAGGGAATGGGCTATATTTCTGTCAAGGAAATGAAGGTTGAAAAAGATGCTGTAGGAACGGTAACAGCACTAGAAGGGAGTCACTAATGAATCAAGAAGAATTAGCTAAAAAATTACTTTCTCCCTCAAAGAACTCTCGTCTAGAGAAACTAGGAAAAGGCTTGACCTTTGCCTGTCTGTCTTTGATTGTCATTATTGTGGCCATGATTTTGATCTTCGTAGCCCAAAAAGGCTTGTCGACCTTCTTTGTAAATGGGGTCAATATCTTTGATTTCCTTTTTGGCCAAACTTGGAATCCTTCAGGTAAACAATTTGGTGCTCTTCCTATGATTTTGGGTTCCTTTATTGTCACAATCCTATCAGCCCTTATCGCAACTCCTTTTGCCATTGGTGCGGCAGTCTTTATGACGGAGGTCTCACCAAAAGGTGCTAGAATCTTGCAACCAGCCATTGAATTGCTAGTCGGGATTCCTTCAGTTGTGTATGGATTTATCGGTTTGCAGGTCGTAGTTCCCTTTGTCCGTAGTGTCTTTGGTGGAACTGGTTTTGGAATCTTGTCAGGAATTTTCGTTCTCTTTGTCATGATTTTACCGACGGTAACCTTTATGACAACGGATAGCTTGCGTGCGGTGCCTCGTCACTACCGCGAAGCTAGTTTGGCTATGGGGGCCACTCGCTGGCAAACCATCTGGCGTGTGACCTTGAAGGCGGCGCGTTCAGGGATTTTTACAGCAGTGGTCTTCGGGATGGCGCGTGCCTTTGGTGAGGCCTTGGCTATTCAGATGGTGGTCGGAAACTCAGCCGTTGTTCCAACTTCACTAACAACACCTGCTGCGACCTTGACCTCTGTTTTGACCATGGGTATCGGAAATACCGTTATGGGAACCGTTGACAATAACGTTCTCTGGTCACTGGCCTTAGTCTTGCTCTTGATGAGTCTGGCCTTCAATAGTGTGATTAAATTGATTACGAAAGAAAGAGGAAAGAAAAACTATGCACGCTAAGAAATTAGATAAAATTGCAACAGCTGTCCTCTACTCAATTGCAGGAATTATCGTCGCCATCTTGGCATCCTTGATTCTTTATATCTTGGTTCGTGGTTTGCCCCACATTTCTTGGTCTTTCTTGACTGGCAAATCATCTTCTTACCAAGCAGGCGGAGGGATTGGAATTCAGCTCTATAATTCCTTCTTCCTCTTGGTCATTACCTTGATTATCTCTGTACCTTTATCTATGGGGGCTGGGATTTTCCTAGCTGAATATGCTAAAAAAGGTCCTGTGACAAACTTTGTCAGAACCTGTATTGAAATCTTGTCTTCATTGCCATCTGTGGTTGTAGGTCTCTTTGGTTATTTGATCTTTGTAGTTCAGTTTGAGTATGGATTTTCAATTATTTCAGGTGCCTTGGCCTTGACAGTCTTTAACTTGCCTCAGATGACTCGTAATGTTGAGGACAGTTTGAAACATGTTCACCATACGCAGCGTGAGGCTGGTCTGGCCCTTGGGATTTCTCGTTGGGAGACTGTGGTCCATGTGGTCATTCCAGAAGCCCTACCAGGTATTGTGACGGGTGTTGTCTTGGCCTCTGGTCGAATCTTTGGTGAGGCGGCTGCTCTTATCTATACAGCAGGACAATCTGCTCCAGCCCTTGACTGGTCTAACTGGAATATTCTCAGTGTGACCAGCCCAATCTCTATCTTCCGTCAAGCAGAAACCTTGGCTGTCCACATTTGGAAAGTCAACAGTGAAGGTACTATTCCTGATGGGACCATTGTATCAGCAGGTTCTGCGGCCGTGCTCCTCATCTTTATCCTCATCTTTAACTTTGGAGCCCGTAAACTCGGAAGCTACCTACATAAGAAATTAACCGCTGCCTAAAGGAGAAGCCATGTCAAAATATAATTGGGATGAAAAGCATATCATCACCTTTCCTGAAGAGAAAGTGGCCCTCTCTACCAAGGATTTACATGTTTACTACGGTAAAAAAGAATCCATCAAGGGCATCGATATGCAATTTGAAAAAAATAAAATCACAGCCTTAATTGGCCCTTCTGGTTCAGGGAAATCAACCTACCTCCGCAGTCTCAACCGTATGAATGATACCATTGATATTGCCAAGGTCACAGGTCAAATCCTCTACCAAGGAATTGATGTTAATCGTCCAGAAATCAATGTTTATGAAATGCGTAAGCACATCGGAATGGTCTTCCAACGACCAAATCCCTTTGCCAAATCTATCTACCGCAACATCACTTTTGCCCATGAACGTGCAGGAGTTAAGGACAAGCAAGTCTTGGATGAAATTGTGGAAACCTCTCTTCGTCAGGCTGCCCTTTGGGACCAGGTCAAAGACGATTTACACAAGTCAGCCTTGACCCTATCAGGTGGTCAGCAGCAGCGTCTCTGTATCGCTCGCGCCATCTCTGTCAAGCCAGATATCCTCTTGATGGATGAACCGGCGTCAGCCTTGGATCCGATTGCGACAGCCCAGCTGGAAGAAACCATGTTGGAATTGAAGAAGGATTTCACCATCATCATCGTGACCCACAGTATGCAGCAGGCTGCGCGTGCTAGTGATTACACAGGATTTTTCTACTTGGGTGACTTGATCGAGTATGATAAGACGTCTAATATTTTCCAAAATGCCAAACTACAGTCAACCAATGACTACGTAACAGGACACTTTGGTTAGAAAGGAAACAGTATGACAGAAGCGATTTTACAGGTGTCAGACCTGTCCGTTTACTACAATCAAAAAAAGGCCTTGAATAGTGTTTCCCTATCTTTCCAACCTAAGGAAATTACAGCCTTGATTGGTCCATCTGGATCAGGGAAGTCAACCCTCCTCAAGGCTATCAACCGCATGGGGGATCTCAATCCAGAGGTAACCACAACTGGTTCAGTGGTTTACAACGGCCACAATATCTACAGCCCGCGTACAGATACAGTTGAATTGCGGAAGGAAATTGGTATGGTTTTCCAACAACCAAATCCTTTCCCTATGTCCATCTATGAAAATGTTGTTTACGGGCTTCGTATCAATGGAGTGAAGGACAAGCAAGTTCTGGATGAAGCAGTAGAAAAAGCCTTGCAACGAGCTTCTATCTGGGATGAGGTCAAGGACCGCCTGCATGATTCAGCTATCGGGCTTTCAGGTGGACAACAGCAACGTGTTTGCGTTGCCCGTGTCTTGGCAACCAGTCCTAAAATCATTCTCTTGGATGAACCGACTTCAGCCTTGGACCCTATCTCTGCTGGTAAGATTGAGGAGACCTTGTATGGTCTAAAAGATAAATACACCATGCTCTTGGTTACACGTTCTATGCAACAAGCCTCTCGTATCTCTGACAAGACAGGATTTTTCCTAGATGGAGATTTGATTGAGTTTAACGATACCAAGAAGATGTTCCTCAACCCACAACACAAGGAAACAGAAGATTATATTTCAGGAAAATTTGGATAAGGAGATAAATGATGTTACGTTCTCAATTTGAAGAAGATTTAGAGAAATTGCACAACCAGTTCTATGCCATGGGACAAGAAGTGCTATCCCAAATCAATCGTACAGTGCGTGCCTTTGTTACACATGACCGTGATTTGGCCAAGGAAGTCATCGAAGACGATGCAGAAGTAAACGAATACGAAGTGAAGTTGGAGAAGAAATCATTTGAAATGATTGCCCTCCAACAACCCGTTTCTCAGGACTTGCGTACTGTTTTGACCGTCTTGAAGGCTGTGTCTGACTTGGAACGTATGGGTGACCATGCTGTTTCTATTGCTAAAGCAGCAATTCGTATGAAAGGGGAGCAACGCATCCCAGCTGTTGAAGAAGAAATCAAGAGAATGGGTCGCGATGTCAAGAACTTCGTCGAAGCTGCTCTTGACCTCTATCTCAATGCGTCAGTAGACCAGGCCTATGAAGTAGCAGCCATGGATGAAAAAATCAACCATTACTTTGATAGCATTCGTGACTTAGCTACAGAAGAAATCAAGAAAAATCCAGATGCCATCGTTACAGGTCGTGATTATTTCCAAGTAATTGCCTTCTTGGAACGCATTGGAGACTATGCCAAAAATATCTGTGAATGGGTTGTTTACTTTGAAACAGGTAAGATTGTTGAACTATAAAATAGGTTCATTCTGTATAAAAAGGAGCTTGAAATTAACTGATAGCTCCTTTTTTGAATGAAAAAAATATTTTTAAGATAAAAATTCAAAAAACACTTGACAAGCAACTTGGATAGCGTTATAATTATACAAAATTAACAGAGAGGTTGTTTATTTATGAAATCGAAAAAATGGATATTTGTTTTATGTAGTTTTCTTGCAAGTTTCTTCTTAGTAGCTTGTCAGTCAGGTTCTAATGAGTCTCAGTCAGCTGTTGAGGCCATTAAGCAAAAGGGAAAATTAGTTGTGGCGACCAGTCCTGACTATGCACCTTTTGAATTCCAATCCTTAGTTGACGGAAAAAACCAAGTAGTCGGTGCGGATATTGATATGGCCCAAGCTATCGCTGATGAACTTGGGGTGAAGTTGGAAATTTCAAGCATGAGTTTTGACAATGTTTTGACCAGTCTTCAAACTGGTAAGGCTGACCTAGCGGTTGCAGGAATTAGCGCTACTGACGAGAGAAAAGAAGTCTTTGATTTTTCAATTCCTTACTATGAAAACAAGATTAGTTTCTTGGTTCGTAAAGCTGATGTAGAAAAATACAAGGATCTAACTAGCCTTGAAAGTGCTAATATTGCAGCCCAAAAAGGGACTGTTCCAGAATCAATGGTCAAGGAACAATTGCCAAAAGCTCAATTAACTTCCCTAACCAATATGGGTGAAGCTGTTAATGAATTACAGGCTGGAAAAGTAGATGCTGTTCACATGGATGAGCCTGTTGCGCTTAGCTATGCTGCTAAAAATGCCGACTTAGCTGTCGCAACTGTCAGCTTGAAGATGAAGGACGGCGAAGCTAATGCAGTTGCCCTTAGAAAAAATAGTGCTGATTTGAAAGAAGTGGTGGACAAGGTCATTCAAAAACTCAAGGATGACGGTACCTACCAAAACTATCTTGAAAAAGCGGCAACCTTAACAGAAGTTGAAGAATAATACTCAATGAAAATCAAAGAGCAAACTAGGAAGCTAGCCGCAAGCTGTACTTGAGTACGGTAAGGCGACGCTGACGTGGTTTGAATTTGATTTTCGAAGAGTATAAGAAAAAAGCAGAGTTGGAAGTCAATCCAATTCTGCTTTTAAATAGTTTAAAACATTTTCCAGATTGTCTAGGGACACCTTGGCAAATTGATAAGGGCAGGCATCCAAGTAAGCCTCCTCAAAGAAGTCCAATTTCAGCTGACTGTGTTTTAGGCTGGCGATTTTAGGATACTGTCTGAGATCGAGCAATAAACCATCGTGTAGGGGATAATGAGGAAGGGGACAAGGAGTGTTAGCTAGTCTTTCCTCGATTTGTTTTTGGTAGTCTTCCTGATTGGACAAGCGAGCTAGACGGTTTTTCTCAAACAATTGACTGTCAATATAGAGTGACAGGGCCTTTTGCATGATAAGGTTGCTATCGTAATCTAGGATATTTTTGTAGGCGACAAAGGCTTCTTTGATAGCATTTGGAAGGATGAGTGCCGTTATCCGCAGGGCTGGAAAGAGGCTGGTTGAGAAGGATTTGATATAAATGACGCGCTCCTCTGTATCTAGATAGTGGAAGGTCTGGCCCTTCTTGGAGTCCAAATCACCTAGATAGTCGTCCTCTACGATATAGACACCATACTTGGCAGCTAAGTCAAGAATAGCCCGTTTGTCCTGCTCTGAATAGGAATGCCCCAGAGGATAGTGAAAACGAGGAATGGTGTAGAAAAACTTAATTTTTCCTGTTTTGAAGTGACCTTCCAGCTCCTCCAAGTCAATCCCATCAATGCCTCGTTCAATCGTTTGATAGTCTAATCCTTGAGCAATCAAGAGTCGATTCATCCGATGATAGGTCGGTTGTTCCACCAAGATTTCCTTGGCTTGGCTAGGAAAGGATATTTGAGAGAGGATAAACAAGGCTTGTTGGGTTCCAGAAGTCAATACCAGTTGGTCTGCCTTGCAGTAGAGGGTTTGGTCAAAGAGGAGTTTATGAACAGATTGTCTGAGCTCTTCAAGACCTTCTTGGTTGTCATAGTAGTTGAAGAGGTAGTTTTCCCGGCCAATCAAGGTTTCATTGATACAGAGTCGGAAATCGTCATAGGCACTGGCATGTTCGTCAGTGACTTCGATTTCTAGATCCTGGTGTTGCCCTTGTTCTAGGACATAGTAACCACTCTGAGGCTTGGCATAGAGGTATTGTTCGTGCCGTAATTCCAACAGGGCCCTCTGGATGGTGTCCTTGCTACAGTGAAAGTCAAGGCTCAGTTGACGGATAGAAGGCAGACGACTTCCCGTCGGAAATCGTCCAGACTCAATGCCGTTTTTCAGATAGGAAACGACCTCTTGGTACTTGCTTTGTTTCTTCATTCCAAACCTCCCTTGATTTTGTTACATTGTACCCTTTTTTTTCCTTCTTGGCAATGTCTAAAGTGTTTCTCTCGTTCACATCTAGGGGCAAATGTGGTATACTTAGGAGTAACATTTATAGAATAACAGACAAGAAAGTGAATGGATAAGAACGTGCAGGAACCAGTGAAATTATTTCAATACAATACCCTTGGAGCTTTGATGGCAGGCCTTTATGGTGGTACCATGACAGTAGGAGAATTGTTGGAGCATGGTGATCTTGGTTTAGGAACCTTGGATTCCATTGATGGAGAATTGATTGTCTTGGATGGCAAGGCATATCAAGCTAAGGGATCAGGAGAGCAACCAGAAATTGTGGAAGTATCACCAGATGCCCTTATTCCTTATGCAGCAGTAGTACCGCATCAGGCAGAGGTCATTTTCCGTCAGCGCTTTGAGATGACAGACAAGGAATTGGAAGAACGAATCGAGTCATATTATGATGGGGAAAATCTTTTCCGCTCAATTAAGATTCGTGGCGAATTTTCACATATGCATGTGCGCATGATTCCCAAGTCGACACCAGATACCAAGTTTGCTGAGGTCGCAACTCATCAACCTGAATATAGTCGTGATAACGTGGCGGGAACCATCGTTGGTTTCTGGACGCCAGAGATTTTCCATGGGGTCAGTGTGGCGGGCTACCATCTGCACTTCATCTCAGATGATTTGACTTTCGGTGGACATGTCATGGACTTTGTCATTAAGGAAGGCATTATCGAGGTGGGAGCTGTTGACCAGTTGGACCAACGTTTCCCAGTCCAAGACCGTCAATACTTGTTTGCTAAGTTCAATGTTGACGAGATGAAAAAAGATATTGAAAAGGCGGAATAGGAGAAGAAAATGACCATTCATATTATCATTACCATGGTGCTGTTGCTAGCTTTTCTGTTTGGGAGCATTTGGTATGCCAAAAAGAAATACCAGATTAATCTAGCTGTCTTGGGCTTGGGGGCTGTTGCTTTCTTTGTCTCTTCACAGATTTTAGAAAAACTGGTGCATATCTTAGTTTTGCATCCTCAAAAAGACGGTAGTATTGCCCTCTTGCAGGATCATCCACTTCTCTATATCATCTATGGCCTAGTCATGGCAGCATTTTTTGAGGAAACTGCTCGTCTTATTTTCTTCAAATGGTTGGAGAAAAAGAGAAGTTTGGAAAAGGCAGATGCCTTGGCTTATGGATTGGGGCATGGTGGCTTGGAGTTGATTTTCCTAGGTCTTACTAGTTTGATTAATCTCTACATCGTTCTCTCAGCAGTTCAAACGCAAAATCCACAGGTTATGCAATTGCTGTCTGAAAATATGTTGAAAACTATTCAGTCGCTATCAGTCTGGCAGATTTATTTGCTTGGTTTTGAGAGAATCTTGGCGCTAGGTTTCCAATTACTCTTGACTGTTTGGGTTTACCAAGCTGTTCGCCAGAAGAAATGGATTTATCTCCTAGCAGCCTATGGCCTACATGCCTTCTTTGACTTAGCTCCATCTCTAGCCCAGGTTGGCTGGCTGAAAAATCCTGTCTTGGTTGAAGTTGTCCTAGCACTTGAACTTGTTCTAGTCGCCTATGGAACCAAGGCAATCTTTTGCAAAAAATCATAAAAAGAGGGGAAACCTCTTTTTTTGTTTAAAATAAGCTCAAGATTTTTTTAGGGTCGTCAAATGGTCTTAAAAATGGTATAATGGAATGAATTTTGTAAAAGGAAGAGTGTCATGTCAGTAAAAGAAAAAATGCTTGAAATCTTAGAAGGGATTGATATCCGTTTCAAGGAACCCTTGCATAGCTATAGTTATACAAAAGTAGGTGGAGAGGCAGATTATTTGGTCTTTCCACGAAATCGTTTTGAGTTGGCTCGCGTTGTTAAATTTGCCAATCAAGAAAATATTCCTTGGATGGTCCTTGGCAATGCCAGCAATATTATCGTTCGTGATGGTGGGATTCGTGGATTTGTCATTTTGTGTGACAAGCTCAATAATGTTTCTGTTGATGGCTATACCATTGAAGCAGAAGCTGGTGCTAACTTGATTGAAACAACACGCATTGCCCTTCGTCATAGTTTGACTGGTTTTGAGTTTGCTTGTGGCATTCCAGGGAGCGTCGGCGGTGCTGTCTTTATGAATGCAGGTGCCTATGGTGGCGAGATTGCCCACATCTTGCAGTCTTGTCAGGTCTTGACCAAGGATGGAGAAATTGAGACCCTGTCTGTCAAGGATTTGGCTTTTGGTTACCGTCATTCAGCTATTCAAGAGTCTGGTGCAGTTGTTCTGTCAGCTAAATTTGCTCTAGCTCCAGGAAACCATCAGGTTATCAAGCAAGAAATGGATCGTTTGACGCATCTACGTGAACTCAAGCAACCTTTAGAATACCCATCTTGTGGTTCGGTATTTAAGCGTCCAGTAGGGCATTTTGCAGGTCAATTAATTTCAGAAGCTGGCTTGAAAGGCTATCGTATTGGTGGAGTAGAAGTCTCAGAAAAACACGCAGGTTTTATGATTAATGTTGCTGACGGAACGGCTAAAGACTACGAGGACTTGATTGAGTCTGTTATCGAAAAAGTCAAGGAACACTCTGGCGTCACTCTTGAGAGAGAGGTTCGTATTTTAGGTGAAAGCAAGTAGGAAGCTGTAGCTGAAAAGCTGCTGCTATGTCATGGAAAGGGGGTGAAAGCCTATCGTTAGTGCAGAAGAATGTAGGCAGTTCAATCTCCTACACGAGGTAGTGGCGGCCTGACAGAGCCCTGATCTGTTAATCTATGAAAAAGAAGGAATAAATGACAATTGAAAAAACCAATTATTGAATTCAAAAACGTCTCTAAAGTTTTTGAAGACAGCAACACCAAGGTTCTCAAAGACATCAACTTTGAGTTGGAAGAAGGGAAATTCTATACCCTTCTAGGCGCATCTGGTTCAGGGAAATCAACCATCCTTAACATCATTGCAGGTTTACTGGATGCGACGACAGGAGATATTTTGCTGGATGGTGTCCGCATCAATGACATCCCAACCAACAAGCGAGACGTCCATACGGTCTTCCAATCCTATGCCTTGTTTCCACATATGGATGTGTTTGAAAATGTTGCCTTTCCACTTCGCTTGCGCAAGATTGACAAGAAAGAAATCGAGCAACGCGTAGCGGAAGTTCTCAAGATGGTTCAGTTGGAAGGTTATGAAAAACGTTCCATCCGTAAACTCTCTGGAGGACAACGTCAGCGTGTGGCTATTGCCCGTGCCATCATCAACCAACCTCGTGTGGTCTTGTTGGACGAGCCTCTGTCAGCGCTGGACTTGAAATTAAGAACAGACATGCAGTATGAACTGCGTGAACTACAACAACGATTGGGCATTACCTTTGTCTTTGTCACTCACGATCAGGAAGAAGCCCTGGCCATGAGTGACTGGATTTTTGTCATGAATGATGGCGAGATTGTCCAATCTGGAACACCAGTAGATATCTACGATGAGCCAATCAACCACTTTGTTGCGACCTTTATCGGTGAGTCAAATATCTTGCCAGGAACCATGATTGAGGACTACTTGGTTGAGTTTAACGGCAAACGCTTTGAAGCGGTCGATGGTGGGATGAAGCCAAATGAACCTGTTGAGGTTGTTATTCGTCCAGAGGACTTGCGGATTACCCTTCCTGAAGAAGGCAAGCTCCAAGTTAAGGTCGATACCCAGCTTTTCCGTGGGGTTCACTACGAAATTATCGCCTATGACGAACTTGGAAATGAATGGATGATCCACTCGACTCGTAAGGCCATTGTGGGTGAGGAAATCGGTCTGGACTTTGAGCCAGAAGACATCCATATCATGCGTCTCAACGAAACCGAAGAAGAGTTCGATGCTCGTATTGAGGAGTACGTAGAAATCGAAGAGCAAGAAGCAGGTCTGATCAATGCAATCGAGGAGGAAAGAGATGAAGAAAACAAGCTCTAAACTCTTTGTAGTGCCCTACATGCTTTGGATTGCCCTCTTTGTGTTGGCACCCTTGGTCCTGATTTTCGGTCAATCCTTTTTCAACATTGAAGGCCAGTTTAGTTTAGAAAACTATAAATCTTACTTTGCGTCACAAAACTTGACCTACCTAAAAATGAGTTTCAACTCTGTACTCTATGCAGGAATTGTGACCTTTGTGACCTTGCTTATCAGCTATCCAACAGCCCTCTTTTTGACCCGTCTCAAGCACCGTCAACTCTGGCTCATGCTGATTATCCTGCCGACCTGGATCAATTTGCTCCTTAAGGCCTATGCCTTTATCGGAATTTTTGGTCAAAATGGCTCTATTAACCAATTTTTGGAATTCATCGGAATTGGTTCACAACAGTTGCTCTTTACCGATTTCTCCTTTATCTTTGTCGCAAGCTACATCGAGCTTCCCTTTATGATATTGCCAATCTTCAATGTCTTGGATGATATGGACAACAATCTCATCAATGCCAGCTATGACCTCGGTGCGACCAAGTGGGAGACTTTCCGTCATGTTATCTTCCCTTTATCGATGAATGGTGTGCGAAGTGGAGTTCAGTCGGTCTTTATCCCCAGCTTGAGTCTCTTCATGCTGACCCGTTTGATAGGTGGGAACCGTGTTATTACGCTGGGAACGGCTATTGAACAGAATTTCCTAACCAATGACAACTACGGTATGGGTTCAACCATCGGTGTAATTCTCATCTTGACCATGTTCATCACCATGTGGGTGACCAAGGAAAGGAGAGAACGATGAAAAAATTTGCCAATCTTTATCTGGGACTGGTCTTTCTTGTCCTCTACCTGCCGATTTTTTACTTGATTGGCTACGCCTTTAATGCAGGAAACGACATGAACAGCTTTACAGGCTTTAGCCTGAGCCATTTTAAAACCATGTTTGGCGACGGTCGCCTCATGTTGATTGTGACTCAGACCTTTTTCTTGGCCTTCCTGTCAGCCTTGATTGCGACCATTATCGGGACTTTTGGTGCTATTTATATCTACCAGTCTCGTAAGAAATACCAAGAAGCCTTTCTATCACTCAATAATATACTCATGGTTGCTCCTGATGTTATGATTGGTGCCAGCTTCTTGATTCTCTTTACCCAACTCAAGTTTTCACTTGGCTTTTTGACCGTTCTATCTAGTCACGTAGCCTTCTCCATTCCTATCGTGGTCTTGATGGTCTTGCCTCGACTCAAGGAAATGAATGGCGACATGATTCATGCGGCCTATGACCTTGGTGCCAGTCAATTTCAGATGTTCAAGGAAATCATGCTTCCTTATCTGACTCCGTCTATCATTGCAGGTTATTTCATGGCCTTCACCTATTCGCTAGATGATTTTGCCGTGACCTTCTTCGTAACGGGAAATGGCTTTTCAACCCTGTCAGTCGAGATTTACTCTCGTGCTCGCAAGGGGATTTCGCTAGAAATCAATGCCCTGTCTGCCCTTGTCTTTCTCTTTAGTATTATCCTAGTTGTTGGTTATTACTTTATCTCACGTGAGAAGGAGGAGCAAGCATGAAAAAACTCTATTCATTTTTAGCAGGAATTGCAGCCATCATCCTGATCTTGTGGGGAATTGCGACTCATCTAGACAGTAAAATCAATAGCCGAGATAGTCAAAAACTGGTTATCTACAACTGGGGGGACTATATCGATCCAGAACTTTTGGAGCAATTCACAGAAGAAACAGGCATCCAAGTCCAGTATGAGACCTTTGATTCCAACGAAGCCATGTATACCAAGATCAAGCAGGGTGGAACGACCTACGATATTGCCATTCCTAGTGAATACATGATTAACAAGATGAAGGACGAAGATCTCTTGGTACCGCTTGACTATTCAAAACTTGAAGGTCTTGAAAATATCGGGCCAGAGTTCCTCAACCAGTCCTTTGACCCAGGCAATAAATTCTCCATTCCTTACTTCTGGGGAACCTTGGGAATTGTTTACAATGAAACCATGGTAGATGAAGTGCCTGAACATTGGGATGACCTCTGGAAGCCAGAGTATAAAAACTCTATCATGCTCTTTGATGGGGCGCGTGAGGTGCTGGGACTCGGACTCAATTCCCTTGGCTACAGCCTCAACTCCAAAGATACCCAGCAGTTGGAAGAGACAGTGGACAAGCTCTACAAACTGACTCCAAATATCAAGGCTATTGTGGCCGACGAGATGAAGGGTTACATGATTCAGAATAACGCTGCTATCGGCGTGACCTTCTCTGGTGAAGCCAGCCAAATGCTGGAGAAAAATGAAAACCTCCGCTATGTGGTTCCGACCGAGGCCAGCAACCTTTGGTTTGACAATATGGTTATACCAAAAACAGTCAAAAACCAAGATGCAGCCTATGCCTTTATCAACTTTATGTTGAAACCTGAAAATGCTCTTAAAAATGCAGAGTATGTTGGCTATTCAACACCAAACCTACCAGCTAAGGAATTACTCCCAGAGGAGAAGAAAGAAGACAAGGCCTTCTATCCAGATGCTGAAACCATGAAACACCTAGAAGTTTACGAGAAATTTGACCATAAATGGACAGGAAAATATAGCGACCTCTTCCTACAGTTTAAAATGTATCGGAAGTAGAGTTAGCAGTCACGAAACGAATCAGTCAAGCTGGTTCGTTTTTTAAAAAATAAAAGGCAATTTTCGTAACGGTATCTTTTTCTATGATAGTTGCTTATTTTCTTTCTCAGTAGTATACTAAGTTTAACCTTACAGAAAGCGGTAACAAATAATGAAAATATCTACTTTTTTCAAAAAATTTTATTGGCCAGCCTTTTTGACTGTTCAGCAAACTGTTATACTATTCTCTCTAAAGGATGGTTTGGATCGACAATACCTAACAACTGATTCCATACATTTGGTGATAGGGTTCTTTATATTTGTAAATATTTTCGAAGCTATCTTTAACAATTCAAAACTTTGGAATAAAAGTTGGGATAAAAAGAGTGATAGTAGTAAGAAAAAATATGTTCTGAAAAAGTAATCTGAGATGTAGGAAATGGGTTATTAAATGGGTATCATTTCCAGTTGACGCAGACTTAAAAAAACGTTATAATAAGAAAGTTGAGAATTGATTTTCTCTTGTCTTAGTCCAGAGAAATGGCGGTGCTGCGAGCCATCTAAGCTAGAAAGTCATGCTACTCAATCATACAATTGCATAAGAACAAGAGAATGACAAGTTCATTGAATGAAGGTGGTACCGCGGTTTTTCGCCCTTCGTGATATGAGCTTGTCTTTTGATTTTTTGGAGGTGTTGATGAAAACATTTCTTGTCAAACAAAAGTTTCGTCTTGGAGGCGAACGCTTCGCTATCAAGGATGACAGGGGAGAAATCGCCTATCAGGTAGAGGGATCATTTTTTAAGATTCCCAAAACTTTTACCATCTATGATGCTAATGGTGAACAAGTCAGTCAGATCAGTAAAGAAATCTTGACCTTGCTACCTCGTTTTGAGATTCAGCTTCGGGATGGCTCAAGTTTTGTCATTCGTAAGAAGTTGACCTTCTGGCGAGATAAGTATGAGTTTGATAATCTGGGTCTTCGTATCGAGGGCAATATCTGGGATTTGGATTTCAAATTGCTGGATGATCGCGATCAGCTGATTGCAGAAATTAAGAAGGAACTCTTCCATCTGACCTCTACCTATACCGTAACGGTTCTTGAGGACGCTTATGCAGACCTAGTCATTTCCCTCTGTGTCGCGATTGACTATGTGGAAATGCTGGAAAGCCAATCACATTAAACAAGTAAATAAGGAGACAATATGAAACAACTATCTAGTGCACAAGTACGCCAAATGTGGCTTGATTTCTGGGCGACCAAAGGTCACTCAGTAGAACCATCAGTGAGTTTGGTTCCTGTAAATGACCCAACACTTTTGTGGATCAACTCTGGGGTAGCAACTCTTAAGAAATACTTTGACGGGACCATCATTCCTGAAAATCCACGTATTACCAATGCCCAAAAGGCTATTCGTACTAACGATATTGAAAACGTAGGAAAGACTGCACGTCACCATACCATGTTTGAAATGTTGGGGAACTTCTCTATCGGAGATTACTTCCGTGATGAAGCTATCACTTGGGCTTATGAGCTTTTGACAAGCCCAGAATGGTTTGATTTCCCAGCTGAAAAACTTTACATGACCTACTATCCAGATGATAAAGATTCTTACAACCGCTGGATTGAAGTGGGAGTGGACCCAAGTCACTTGATTCCAATCGAGGACAACTTCTGGGAAATTGGTGCTGGGCCTTCTGGACCTGATACAGAGATTTTCTTTGACCGAGGAGAAGCTTTTGACCCAGAAAATATCGGTCTTCGTCTCCTTGCAGAAGATATTGAAAACGACCGTTATATCGAAATCTGGAACATCGTTTTATCACAATTTAACGCAGATCCTGCTCTTCCTCGTAGTGAGTACAAGGAATTGCCACACAAGAACATTGATACGGGCGCTGGTTTGGAGCGTTTGGTGGCCGTTATCCAAGGGGCTAAGACCAACTTTGAAACTGACCTCTTCATGCCAATCATTCGTGAAGTGGAGAAATTGTCTGGTAAGGTTTATGACCAAGATGGCGACAACATGAGCTTTAAGGTCATCGCAGACCACATCCGTTCACTTTCATTTGCCATCGGTGATGGTGCCCTTCCAGGGAATGAAGGTCGTGGTTACGTCCTTCGTCGTCTTCTCCGTCGTGCGTCTATGCATGGTCAAAAATTGGGAATCAACGAGCCTTTCCTTTACAAACTCGTTCCAACCGTTGGAAAAATCATGGAAAGCTACTACCCAGAAGTGCTTGAAAAACGTGACTTTATCGAAAAAATCGTTAAGAGCGAGGAAGAGTCATTTGCGCGTACTCTTCACTCAGGTCAACACTTTGCTCAAGGCATCGTAGCAGACTTGAAAGAAAAAGGTCAATCTGTCATTGCTGGTTCAGATGTATTTAAACTTTACGACACTTATGGATTCCCAGTTGAATTGACTGAAGAAATCGCTGAAGAAGCTGGTATGACTGTAGACCGTGAAGGATTTGAAGCAGCCATGAAAGAACAGCAAGAACGCGCGCGCGCCTCAGCTGTCAAGGGTGGCTCAATGGGTATGCAAAATGAAACCCTTCAAAACATCACTGTAGAAAGTGTCTTCAACTACAATGCTATCCAATTGCCTTCTAAGTTGGTGGCTATCGTAGCGGATAATGCAGAAGTAGAAGCTGTGTCAGAAAGAACTGCCTCACTTATCTTTGCGGAAACGCCATTCTACGCTGAAATGGGTGGACAGGTCGCTGATCACGGTCAAATCTTGGATGCTGCAGGAAACCTTGTTGCTACTGTGACAAATGTTCAAAAAGCACCAAACGGACAAGCTCTTCATACAGTTGAAGTCCATGCACCGCTTGCTTTGAACCAAGAATATACCTTGGCAATTGATACAAATCGTCGTCACCGTGTTATGAAAAACCACACTGCGACTCACTTGCTTCACGCTGCCCTTCATAATATCCTTGGAAACCATGCAACACAAGCAGGATCTCTTAACGAAGTCGAATTCCTTCGCTTTGACTTTACGCATTTCCAAGCAGTAACTGCTGAAGAATTGCGTGCGATTGAACAGCAAGTCAACGAGAAAATCTGGGAAGCTCTTGAAGTGAAGACAGTTGAAACGGATATTGACACTGCTAAAGAAATGGGAGCTATGGCCCTCTTTGGTGAGAAATACGGCAAGGAAGTCCGTGTTGTTACTATCGGTGACTACTCTATCGAGCTTTGTGGTGGTACCCACGTTGGCAACACTTCTGAGATTGGACTCTTCAAGATTGTCAAAGAAGAAGGTATCGGCTCAGGAACTCGTCGTATCTTGGCAGTGACTGGTAAGGAAGCCTTTGAAGCCTACCGTGAACAAGAAGACGCTCTTAAAGCTGTCGCAGCAACCTTGAAAGCACCTCAACTTAAAGAAGTACCTCACAAGGTAGAAGGACTTCAAGAACAACTTCGTCAACTTCAAAAAGAAAATGCTGAGTTGAAAGAAAAAGCCGCAGCTGCAGCCGCAGGCGATATCTTCAAGGATGTTCAGGAAGTCAATGGTCACCGTTACATTGCTAGTCAAGTGTCTGTGTCTGACGCTGGTGCCCTTCGTACTTTTGCAGATAACTGGAAACAAAAAGACTACTCTGATCTTCTTGTCCTAGTTGCCGCTATCGGTGACAAAGTCAATGTCCTTGTAGCAAGCAAGACAAAAGACCTTCATGCAGGAAACCTTGTCAAAGGATTGGCACCAATCGTCGATGGACGTGGTGGTGGTAAACCAGACATGGCCATGGCAGGAGGAAGCAACCAAGCTAAGATCCAAGAATTGTTGGATGCCGTAGCAGGTAAATTGTAATCAAGTAAAGATCTATCCATTTGGGTAGGTCTTTTTTGTGAATGCAAAAAAGCCAAATCTGATTGGACCTGGCTTGCTTATCATTGTATGTTAGATTGTATTGGCTGCCCAGACACTTACCGAAGCAGCTGAGACTGGGAATTGTCCATAACCTTCCTCATCAACTGTAATTTGACCTAGGTGGTTTTCAAGTAAATCTACAAAGGTTTGGTTAGCCCATTCTTGGCCGACAAACATAGATTTGCTGTTTTCTTGGTCATTTGAGATAAGGACTGCGATTGGGGATTGATTTTCAGCACCTGAACGTACCCAACCGATACAGTTAGCATCATCAAAGTAGTCATTTTGTTCTCCATAGGCCAAATCTTTTCGGATGGCTAGGAGGCGGTCAAGGACTTCTTTGAAATTCTCTTGGGCGTATTTACCAGAAATACCATAGTAGTCTCCGTAAAAGACACATGGAAGACCATTTTGGCGTAACAGAATGAGGGCATAGGCTGCTGGTTTGAACCATTCTTCAACAGTCGATTCAAGGGCTTGTCCTCGTTGGGTATCATGGTTGTCGACAAAGGTCACAGCCTTATCAGGCTTGAGTTCAACCAAGCTATCTGTGAAAATACCACGAAGGTCATAGTTTGCGCCAGCTTGACTGGCTTCAAAGAGATTCTGGTGGAGACGAACATCAACAAGGTCGAAGCGTTCTTCCGTTTTTTCAAGATAGTCCAGATTGGCTTCCTTGTCAGGATTCCAAAATTCACCAAAAACATAGAAATCCTCACCGTATTTTTCCTTCATATCACGGATAAAATTGCGCATGAAGAAAGAGTCGATGTGCTTAACGGCATCCAAGCGGAAACCAGCTACACCAGTCGTTTCCATGAACCAGTCAGCCCAGTCATAGATATTTTGGATGACTTCAGGATGTTTAAAATCTAGGTCGGCATACATGAGGTAGTCATAGTTACCGTTTTCATTATCGACCAATTCCTCATTTGCCCAACCCTTGTTGTCCCCTTGGATCAGATAAATCCCAGACTTGCGGCGTTTGGCATCATAGTCTGTACCGGTGAAGTGGTACCAGTGCCAGTGGAAGTTATTGTAGGTATCTTGGCGACCATCAAAGGTAAAACTAGTCCATCCATTGATGGTGAAGGGTTCTCCAAGCTCAACTGTACGGTCTACAGGATCCACCTCAATAACCTGAAAGGCTTCCATGTGATCAGCAGCAGCCTTGTGATTGAGCACCACATCAGCCATAGGTTGAATTCCCTGTGCTTTTAGGGCTTGAATAGCTTGAAGATAGTCTTCTTTAAAACCATACTTGGTGCGGACAGTTCCTTTTTGGTTAAACTCGCCTAGGTCGAATAAATCATAGACCCCATAGCCGACATCTTTTTCATTGGTCGCCTTAAAAGCTGGTGGCATCCAGACATGGCTGATACCGAGATCAGCTAGGTGTTGAGCATCTTCAGCCAGACGCGTCCAGTGCTGACCGTCGTGGGGCAGATACCATTCAAAGTATTGCATGAGTGTTTGATTTTGCATGATGTTTCCTCTTACTTGTCAGTCTTGTTCTTTATTCTATCATAAAGTATTGGTTAGCTCAAACGTTTGCGTAAAACTGAATAATAAGTTTTTGACTATTTTATATAAAATGTTGATTTTTAAAATGAAAGCGCTATAATTATAGTAAATTACATAGATAAAGAGAGGAGATTTCTCATGATTGAATTTCAAAATGTTAGTAAGTTATATGGTGATAAAGAGGCCTTGAGCAATCTCAATTTGCAGATTGAAAATGGGGAGATTATGGGCTTGATTGGCCATAATGGGGCTGGAAAATCGACCACCATAAAGTCTCTAGTCAGTATCATTTCACCAAGTAGTGGTCGTATTTTGGTAGACGGTCAGGAGTTATCGGAAAATCGCTTGGCTATCAAACGAAAGATTGGTTATGTAGCAGACTCACCTGACTTATTTTTACGCTTAACGGCCAATGAATTTTGGGAATTGATTGCTTCATCCTATGATCTGACTAGCTCTGATTTGGAGGCTAGTCTAGCTAGGCTATTAAGTGTTTTTGATTTTGCTGAAAATCGCTATCAGGTTATTGAAACTCTTTCTCACGGAATGCGTCAGAAAGTCTTTGTCATCGGAGCACTCTTGTCTGATCCCGATATTTGGGTTTTGGACGAACCCTTGACAGGTTTGGATCCCCAGGCTGCCTTTGATTTGAAGCAAATGATGAAGGAGCATGCGCAAAAAGGCAAGACGGTCTTGTTTTCAACTCATGTCCTAGAGGTAGCCGAGCAAGTCTGTGATCGGATTGCCATTTTGAAAAAGGGACATTTGATTTATTGTGGTAGCGTAGAGAACTTGAGGAAAGACCATCCAGACCAGTCTTTGGAAAGTATCTACCTTAGCCTTGCTGGTAGAAAAGAGGAGGTTTCAGATGCGTCTCAAGGTCATTAAAAAATTAGTTGATATCAATATCCTCTATTCATCTCAAGAAGCTAATCTGGCTAACCTACGAAAGAAGCAAGCTAAGAATCCTGGAAAAAAAGTAAATGTTTCCGCTAGAGTCCTAAGTTCTTACATTTTTTCCAGTCTTTTATTACTTATCTTTTTTAGTAATATAGCCTTTCGTTTTCCTTTTGAGGAAAGTCCTGTTCATTTTAGTTTCATGGTTGCTATTTTTCTAGTGCTTGCCTTTTCAACTTCTTTCACTGCATTTTACAATGTCTTTTATGAGAGTAAGGACTTGGCATCTTATAGGCCCTATGCTTTTAAAGAATCAGAGATTATAATTGCTAAAGGACTGTCTGTCCTCTTGCCAGCTCTAGCTGGAATTGTACCAATCCTAGCTTATTTTCTAGCACTCTACATTAGGCTAGCTCCTTCTCTTTGGCTGGGTTTTCCTTTGATGCTACTGTCCTTGACCTTATTATTTGTCTCTGTCACTTTAGTGATGGTAGTGGCAGTACATTTCTTGGCTCAGACTACGGTCTTCAGAAAGTATCAGTCTATTTTTTCGAATGTGATGATTGGGATAGGAGTTCTCATACCTTTAATATTTGTCTTCTTTCTACAGTCGACTTCTGGAGTTATAGTTGACAGAGTTAGAGACATTCCACCTCTTCTTTATCCTATTCATCTCTTTTACAAAATAGCAGTGGAGCCTTTTTCGACAGAAGCCATCTTGGGTTTGCTCGCTTGGATAGGACTAACTCTCTTCCTGCTTTATCTGACCAAAAAGAAGGTCCTTCCTCGTTTTTATGACGTGATTCTGCTTAACAGTGAGGAGAAGGTCAAGAAAGAACGTCGCAGCAAGGAGAGGATTTCAACTACTAAAAAGGGATTTTTCCGCATGGTTTTGCGCTACAACCTCTCCCTCTTGGGACAGGGAACCGGCGTGGTTACAGTGCTTTTTACAAGTGCTTTCCTTCCTTATCTCATGATGATTGGTCTGATTTCCAAAATCCGAGATTCTCAGATAGTTCCAGACATTCATCCTCCATACTGGTTACCCTTGTTTTTTATAGCTCTCTTTATAGCAGTTGTCAATAACAATATCACCAGCCTGCATTCAATTGCCTTGTCTTTAGAGAGGGAAAATTTTGATTTTCTGAAGAGTTTACCCTTTGACTTTGCTCGTTATGTGAAAGTGAAATTTTGGATTATATTTGCTGTCCAGTCCTTTTTACCAATTCTGACTTTACTTGGTCTTTCTCTATATCTAGGCTTGCCCATCCTTTCGATGATTTACCTTCTTGTAGTCTGGACCCTTGCCAGTGTCATCCTTTCTTGTCACCATTATTTTAAGGATGTGAAGAATCTGTCAACCAATTGGAGCAGTATTACTGACCTAGTGAATCGTTCAAATGGTATAGTCAAAATTGTTTTACTCTTAATTTATTGTGGTATCTTGTCGATTTCAGCCCTTGTGAGCATATTCTTGGTTCGGTCTCTATCTACTATCCTTGCCATCAGCTTGGGAGTAGGAGCTCTTATCCTCTTACTTGGTCTTGCTATTTTTAGCTATCGTTACTACCTGTCACGCATATTAGCAGAAGTAGAAAAAAGATGAGCTAGTTGGTCGCTTGCTTGATAAATTTGATAAAAAGAAATGCTCCTCCAAGATGGAAGAGCATTTTTTATTGTGATTTTGATTCAGTTTCTGCAGACTCTGGATGGAGTTCTTGGTAACTTGGTGCTTTGAAAAGGTCAGCACTGGTCTTACCTTGTCGTTGGCTAAAGAGACTGGTTGATTGACTACCTTTTTCCTGCTCAATCTTTTGTAGAATTGGTAAAGAATTGAGGTAAGAAATACTTTCTGTATCAACTTTTCCAAGATGATCTGCTTGGTAGAAACGTATCAAATCGCCAGTTTGAATCTGGTCGCTGATTTTCAGCTGTTGGCTGGCTGCCTGCCGAACGATTTCTAGTTCAGTCTGAGCTTGTTCATCAAGATTGCTGATTTCAAGACCGCTCTCAGTATAGTAGGTTCGTCCGTCATAGCTAGTATATTTTGGTGTGACGAAAGAATTAGCAGTTCGAAAGGCAACGATTTCTTGATGATCTGGAGACAGAAGATCTTGGCCGACTTGAAGGAAGGAATTGGACTCAATACCAAGGAGGTGTTCGAGAGTCGGTAAGATATCGATTTGTCCACCGTAGGTATTGATGATTTGTCCTTTTTCATAGCCAGGCATGACCACCATAAAAGGCACTCGTTGCAACATGGCATTGTCGTAATTAGACCAGTTCTCAGAAGTCTTTCCAATCAAGGGAGCCAGGTCAGGATTGCGGGAGTTAGAAATTCCATAATGGTCTCCGTAGATGACGATGATGGATTTTTCATAGAGGCCACTTTCTTTGAGATAGTCAAAGAAGGCCTTGATAGCACTATCCAGATAGTTAGCTGTTTGGAAGTAGCCATTGATGGTTTCATCTTTGGTTTTAGCCAAGGGGAAACCAAGCTCATCGCCTGTTAGATTGCTAGCATAAGGATAGTGATTGGACACCGTGATATACTTGGCATAAAAAGGCTGCTGCAAATGCTCCAGATATTGGATAGAATCTTTCATCATGATTTTATCATTTAAACCATATTGGAAAGAATTGCTACTGTCTTGCTTGGTAAAATAGGAAGCATCAAAGAAGTATTGGTAGCCCCATTGTTTATAGGTCGTATTTCGATTCCAGAAGGTCCCGATATTACCGTGAAAGACGGCACTCGATTGATATCCGTTTTTTGATAGGATAAAAGGAGCTGCCTGCTGGGTATTGGTACCACCGTAATTGACCATAAAGGAACCTTGGTCAAGTCCAAACAAACCAGTCTCCAGCATGGTT
Organism: bacterium; assembly: GCA_905221155.1. Classification (GTDB taxonomy): domain Bacteria; phylum Bacillota; class Bacilli; order Lactobacillales; family Streptococcaceae; genus Streptococcus. The sequence continues at coordinate 224,971 of CAJNCB010000001.1, forward strand.
TCCGCATCTGAGGTCTTACCAGCCTTGACTTGGTTAAAGATATTCGAAAAGGCTAGGGTTGATTGCGAATGGTAGAGGGAATTAAGGAAGGGAGTGACTTCATGCTCAGTTCCATCTATGTTGAGTTTATAGTCAAGTAGGAACTGCTGAAAACTCTCTAAGTGGAGATAAAGCACATTTTTTCCTTTGGCAAGGCCAAAATAGTCTGGATTGGGCTTAGCAGAATGTTCTTGAATATAGTCTGTGATAGGTTGAAGATCGGTCTCAGAAGCCTTGGCACGTTCTTTGTTGGCGCTGTATGATTGGTTGGCACTATAGCCCAAAAAGGCTGGCAAACTAAGGGCGCGGACAACATAATAATTGGAAAATCCTCGCGACAGGAGATCGGGACGCTCAATTTCAGCCAAGAAAAGGTTAGCTGAAAAGAGCAGGGCCGAGAGAGCAGTGATGGCAACACTGGAGCGGAATTTGAAAGGTCTCCTGTCCAGCTGGATGAATTTTTTAAAGAAAAGGAAAGCCAGCAGTGGGAAATCCATAAAATAGATGAAATCCCAAAAGCGCAGTAACTCTAGTTCTGCAGTACCAACAGATACCTTGCTGACCACTTTCATGGTATTGGCCGTGATAAAGTCGCTAAATTCTCGATAGTAAAAGATATTAGAATAGAGCCAAATGAATAAAAGACTATAAATAGCTATACTAAGACTATAAAAAATCTTGGTTGACCGAGCATAGAGGGCTAGAGCCAGCAGGAGGAGTCCCAAAGGAAGGGGGTTGAAAAAGGCGATAAAGGCAAGGTAATTTCCTTGCAACTTGCCCAATTGAATATCTAAATTAAAGTCAACGGTATAGGCTAATAAGGTTTTGAGCCAATAGAGGATTAAAAGGGTTAGGACAAAACCCAGTCTGGTACCGATGGCTTTTTGGATTTTGTTAAAATTGATTCTCACACAATTACTTCCTAAGTTTTTATTAGTATTAGTATACCATTTTTTAAAACTAGAGTAAAAAAGCAAGGGTAGTTTCTTTTTTGAGAATTGTCACAAAATTTGCTATAATAGTGACTATGAATAGAATAAGAGTCAACAAACGGGTTGAAAAAAAGCTTTCAAAGGGACTAGTTTTACTAGAAGAGAGTGATCTTGCAGATGTTCATCTCAAGGATCAGGAAGTAGAAGTGCAGAGTCAAGATGGAAACTTTCTTGGTACTGCCTACCTTTCTCAGCAAAACAAGGGCTTGGGCTGGTTTGTCAGCACAGACAAAGTGACCTTCAATCAAGCTTTCTTTGAAACGCTGTTTAGACAAGCTAAAGAAAAGAGAAGTTCCTACTATCAAGATGAATTGACAACTGCCTTTCGTCTCTTCAACCAAGAGGGAGATGGCTTTGGCGGTCTGACAGTGGACCTTTATGGCGACTATGCTGTCTTTTCTTGGTATAACTCTTATGTTTATCAGATTCGCAAGGTTATCTCAGAAGCTTTTAGACAGGTTTTTCCTGAGGTTTTAGGGACCTATGAGAAGATCCGCTTTAAGGGTTTGGACTATGAATCTGCCCATGTTTATGGTCAAGAAGCGCCTGACTTTTTCACTGTTTTGGAAAATGGTGTTCTGTATCAAGTCTTTATGAACGATGGCTTGATGACAGGAATTTTCCTAGATCAGCACGAGGTTCGTGGTAGTCTAGTTGATGGGTTGGCTATGGGTAAATCCTTGCTCAATATGTTTTCCTACACAGCAGCCTTTTCAGTAGCTGCAGCTATGGGAGGAGCTAGCCAGACAACTTCTGTTGACCTAGCCAAACGTTCACGAGAATTGTCTCAAGCGCATTTTCAGGCAAATGGGCTCAGCACAGACGACCATCGTTTTATAGTCATGGATGTTTTTGAGTATTTCAAGTATGCTAAGCGAAAAGGCTTGACCTATGATGTGATTGTCCTAGATCCGCCTAGCTTTGCTCGGAACAAAAAACAAACGTTCTCTGTGGCCAAGGATTATCACAAGTTGATATCCCAGAGTCTTGAGATTTTAAATCCGGGCGGTATTATTATTGCCAGTACCAATGCTGCCAATGTATCCCGCCAGAAATTTACAGAACAAATTGATAAAGGCTTTGCAGGAAGAAGTTACCAAATTTTAAACAAATACGGTCTTCCAGCAGATTTCGCCTATAATAAAAAAGATGAAAGTAGTAATTACCTCAAGGTGATTAGTATGAAGGTTAGTAAATGAAATTAATCGTTTCAGTAATGCCAAGAAGTTTAGAGGAGGCCCAGGCTCTGGATGCCACGAGGTATCTGGATGCCGACATCATTGAATGGCGTGCCGATTATCTGCCTAAAGAAGCGATTTTGCAGGTGGCTCCAGCTATTTTTGAAAAATTCGCAGGTCGTGAGTTGGTCTTCACGCTACGAACTCGCTCTGAGGGGGGAGAAATCGACCTCTCTCCAGAAGAATATATCCATCTAATCAAGGAAGTTGCGCAACTCTATCAACCAGACTATATTGATTTTGAGTACTTTAGTTACAAGGATGTTTTTGAGGAAATGCTGGACTTCCCAAATCTTGTTTTGAGTTACCACAATTTCCAAGAAACACCTGAAAATATGATGGAAATCTTGTCAGAGTTGACGAGCCTAAATCCAAAACTTGTCAAGGTTGCGGTGATGGCTCACACGGAGCAGGATGTTTTGGACTTGATGAACTATACTCGAGGCTTTAAAACCCTCAATCCTGAGCAGGAATATGTGACCATTTCTATGGGCAAGGTGGGCAAGGTTTCTCGTATCACTGCGGATGTGACAGGTTCGAGCTGGTCCTTTGCTAGTCTAGATGAGGCAAGTGCCCCAGGTCAGATTTCCTTAGCTAACATGAAAAAAATTCGGGAGATTTTGGATGAAGCTTGATGGCTATACACGTTTAGCTGCCGTTGTTGCCAATCCTATTAAGCATTCTATCTCTCCCTTCATCCACAATAGCGCCTTTGAGGCGACAGCTACCAACGGTGTTTACGTGGCTTGGGAGATTGAAGCGGGTGATTTGGCAGAAACAGTGGCCAATATTCGTCGCTACCAGATGTTTGGCATCAACCTGTCCATGCCCTATAAGGAGCAGGTGATTCCTTATTTGGATGAGCTGAGTGACGAATCGCGCTTGATTGGTGCGGTTAATACTGTTGTTAATGAAAATGGCAATTTAATTGGATATAATACAGATGGCAAGGGATTTTTTAAGAGCTTGCCTTCTTTTACAATTTCAGGTAAAAAGATGACCCTGCTGGGTGCAGGTGGTGCGGCCAAGTCTATCTTGGCACAAGCTATTTTGGATGGTGTCAGTCAGATTTCTGTCTTTGTTCGTTCAGTTTCTATGGAAAAAACAAGACCTTATCTAGACAAGTTACAGGAGCAGACAGGCTTTAAAGTGGATTTGTATGCTTTAGAAGATGTTCCTGAACTGCAAGCAAGGATTGCTGAGTCGGATTTACTTGTCAATGCGACAAGTGTTGGGATGGATGGTCAATCATCTCCAGTTCCTGAAAACATAGTCTTACCAGAAACTCTCTTAGTAGCAGATATCATTTACCAACCCTTTGAAACACCATTTTTAAAATGGGCCAGAAGTCAGGGTAATTCAGCCGTCAATGGTCTGGGAATGTTGCTCTATCAAGCTGCAGAAGCTTTTCAACTGTGGACAGGAAAGGAAATGCCGACGGAAGAGATTTGGCAGTCCTTAAAAGAAAAATACCAATAAAGAAAGGGAGATTCTCCTATGAAAATCAGAATCGATATTCCTCATCATCCTTATGATATTCAGATTGAAAAAGGCTGTCTGCCTCAGGCTGGTCAATGGTTGCGAGAACTCTGGCAACCACAAAAAGTAGTCATTGTAACAGACAACCATGTAGCTTCTCTTTATGCAGAGAAGGTCAAGCTCAGCCTAGAAGATGCTGGTTTTCAGGTAGCGGTATTTGACTTTTTGGAAGGGGAAGAAAGAAAGAATTTAACTACTGTTCAGAAAGTCTATGAATTTTTAGTCAAGCAAGGTCTGACTCGTAGCGATGGAATCGTGGCTCTTGGTGGCGGTGTCGTTGGGGACTTGGCTGGTTTTGTAGCCTCTACCTATATGCGGGGTATTCACTTTGTTCAGATTCCGACCAGCTTGACAGCCCAGGTGGATTCTTCTATCGGTGGAAAGACAGGTGTCAACACTCCATTTGCTAAAAATATGGTGGGTACCTTTGCCCAACCAGATGGGGTTCTGATTGACCCGCTTGTCCTTGAAACGCTCGGAAAAAGAGAGTTGATTGAAGGAATGGGTGAGGTTATCAAATATGGCTTGATTGAAGATCCAGCACTTTGGGCTCTCTTGATGGAGCTAGATGGTACTTTAGAGAGCATTTTGGAGCATGCAGAGACCTTGATTGAACATTCTTGTCAGGTTAAGCGCAAGATGGTGGTTGAGGATGAGTTGGACAATGGTGTACGCCTTTACCTCAACTTTGGCCACACTATTGGTCATGCCATTGAAGCAACGGCTGGTTATGGCAAGGTCATGCATGGAGAAGCTGTAGCCATGGGAATGGTGCAGATTTCCAAGGTTGCTGAGGAAAAAGGCCTCATGTCAGCTGGCATAACTCAGTCCATTACAGATATGTGTCAGAAATTTGGCTTGCCTATTGACTATGAAAACTGGGATGTTGACAAGCTTTATCAGGCTTTGACTCATGATAAGAAAGCGCGTGGCAATACCTTGAAATTGGTCTTGGTGCCAGAGATTGGTTCTGCAACTATCCACCCAGTTTCTTTGGAAGAGATGAAAGACTATTTGGTAAAATAAGGAGAACGTATGAGATATTTAACTGCAGGAGAATCACACGGCCCCCGTCTGACGGCTATCATTGAGGGAATTCCAGCTGGACTTCCTTTGACAGCTGAGGATATCAATGGCGACCTTAAACGCCGTCAGGGTGGCTACGGTCGCGGTGGTCGTATGAAGATTGAGAGTGACCAAGTTATCTTTACTTCAGGCGTTCGCCATGGGAAGACGACAGGGGCTCCCATTACCATGGATGTCATCAACAAGGACCACCAAAAATGGCTGGATATTATGTCTGCGGAAGACATTGAAGACCGCCTTAAAAGCAAACGAAAAATCACCCATCCACGTCCAGGTCATGCCGACTTGGTTGGGGGCATCAAGTACCGTTTTGATGATTTAAGAAATTCTTTGGAACGTTCATCAGCTCGTGAAACAACTATGCGAGTAGCAGTGGGAGCAGTAGCCAAACGCCTCTTGGCTGAGCTGGATATGGAGATTGCCAACCATGTCGTTGTCTTTGGTGGCAAGGAAATCGATGTTCCTGAGAATATCACAGTTGCTGAGATTAAGGAAAGAGCTGCCCGGTCTGAAGTTTCTATTGTTAACCAAGAAAGAGAACAGGAAATCAAGGATTATATTGACCAAATAAAACGTGACGGTGATACCATCGGTGGTGTTGTGGAGACAGTCGTCGGAGGCGTACCAGTTGGTCTTGGTTCCTATGTCCAATGGGACCGAAAATTGGATGCCAGACTGGCCCAAGCTGTTGTCTCTATCAATGCCTTTAAAGGGGTGGAATTTGGTCTAGGGTTTGAAGCTGGTTATCGTAAAGGCAGCCAAGTCATGGATGAAATTCTCTGGTCTAAAGAAGACGGCTATACTCGTCGCACCAATAATCTGGGTGGCTTTGAAGGTGGTATGACCAATGGGCAACCTATTGTGGTTCGTGGCGTCATGAAACCTATTCCTACTCTTTATAAGCCTCTTATGAGTGTGGATATCGAAACCCACGAACCTTACAAGGCGACTGTTGAAAGAAGTGATCCGACCGCCCTTCCAGCTGCAGGTGTAGTTATGGAAGCCGTTGTGGCAACGGTTCTGGCACAAGAAATCCTCGAAAAATTCTCATCAGATAGTCTAGAGGAATTAAAAGAAGCAGTAGCCAAACACCGAGACTATACAAAGAACTATTAAGGAGTTCCTATGGCAAAAACAGTCTATATCGCAGGTCTTGGTTTGATTGGTGCCTCTATGGCCCTTGGTATCAAACGTGATCATCCAGATTATGAAATTTTAGGTTATAATCGCAGTCAAGCTTCGAGAGATATCGCCTTGAAAGAAGGCATGATTGACCGTGCAACAGATGATTTTGCCAGTTTTGCTCCTTTGGCAGATATCATCGTCCTCAGCTTGCCAATCAAGCAAACCATTGCTTTCATTAAGGAGTTGGCTAACTTGGACTTGAAAGAAGGCGTCATTATTTCAGATGCTGGTTCGACCAAGTTAGCCATTGTGGATGCGGCGGAGCAGTATTTGGCTGGCAAACCTGTTCGCTTTGTCGGGGCTCATCCCATGGCTGGTAGTCACAAGACAGGGGCTGCTTCTGCGGATGTCAATCTTTTTGAAAATGCCTATTATATCTTTACACCTTCGAGCCTGACAAGTCCTGACACGCTTGAGGAAATGAAGGATTTGCTTTCAGGTCTTCACGCTCGTTTTATCGAGATTGATGCCAAGGAGCATGATCGTGTCACTTCTCAGATTAGCCATTTTCCTCATATTCTGGCTTCTAGTCTCATGGAGCAGACCGCGGTCTATGCTCAAAAACATGAGATGGCAAGGCGCTTTGCGGCCGGTGGTTTTCGAGATATGACTCGAATTGCGGAAAGCGAACCAGGTATGTGGACCTCCATTCTTTTGTCCAATCGCGAGACTATCCTAGAGCGGATTGAGGATTTTAAGGAACGCTTAGATGAGGTTGGTCAAGCCATCAGCAAGGGAGATGAAGAGCAAATCTGGAACTTTTTCAACCAAGCGCGTGAGCAACGTCAGGCTATGGAAATTCATAAACGCGGAGGAGTAGATAGCTCTTATGACCTCTATGTTGATGTTCCCGATGAAGAAGACGTCATCCTGCGGATTTTGGAATTGCTACGTGGAACTTCCTTGGTTAATATTCACATCAATGAGGAAAACCGTGAAGATATTCACGGGATTCTGCAAATTTCATTTAAAAATGCTCAAGACTTAGAACGAGCCGAGCATCTCATAACAGAAAACACTGACTATACAGTCGTCATCAAATAAGGAGAAAATCATGTCAAAAATAAATAAATCAATATTTGGTATTATCTTTATTTCTTTTATCCTACTTAGTGCTTGTGCTGTTAAAAAAGATGTGAAAACTAATTCAGAAGCAAGTGTCGAGACAAAAAATGAACCATCCAAGAAAGAAACAAGTTCAGAGAAAACTAATTCAAAGTATGTAGACGATAGAATTATTAATGATTTTATTAATAGCTATAATCAAAATTCTAATAGCCCATTAGAAAATATCAAAAAAGGAAATATAAAAATAAAATATTTCGCATCAAGCTACGGATATTACTTGGAGCTTTTACATGCAAATGATACTGATAAAATCAATGTAACAATAAATCAGACAAATGAAAATAGTGAATCTGGTGTTACAGGAATGAAAGAAGTATTTCATGATATTGTTAAATCGATTGAATCATCCTTATCTGATGATGAGATAAATAACTATTTTGATAATCTTATGTCAAATGAAATAAAAACAGGCTCTAATTTAGGAACTTTGAAGATAGAGTATATACCAGATAAGGAATTAAGCAATGGGCATTCAAGAGGTCATATAAAGGTGATTGCGCAATAATAAAGACCACAGAGTGACTAGTAATTTTAAAAGAAATGAAAAAGGAGAAAATCATGTCAAATATTTACGATAGTGCAAACGAACTTAGTCGCGGCCTTCGCGAATTACCAGAATACAAGGCTGTCAAAGCAGCTAAAGATGCGATTGCAGCAGATGCTGAGGCGAGCAAAATTTTTACAGAATATGTTGCCTTCCAAGAGGAAATTCAAAGACTGGCTCAGACAGGTCAAATGCCAGACGCTTCTTTCCAAGCTAAGATGGAAGGCTTTGGCAAGCAGATTCAGGGGAATAGCCTCTTGTCAGAATTCTTTACCAAGCAACAACAATTGGCAATTTACCTTTCTGACATTGAAAAAATTGTTTTCGAACCAGTTTCGGAATTGCTAAAATAGGAATATTATTTGTTCATTTTTTATAGGTTTTTTTAAACGTATGTTTATCATTGGTAACTACTGTATAAGCTAGAGCTATTAGAATGGTCTGTTTAATAATAATTGTGGGGATGAATGTCTTTACTAATAAACAAAATGCAAAACAAATTAAATAGGCTATTGAAAATCATAACTATAATACAAAATGAATTTGAAAGTTTATAACTGTTATTTTCAACTTCAATTGGTAAGTTAGAAATTGTTGATGAGATAATAAATACAAAAATTATGAAAGAGAATGAAATTTTTATTATCGATAAATTTTAGTTAAATGATGAACAATAGAAAATAGGAAAAAATATGTCAAAAAAATTAATTACTCTAATAGGAGTTCCTGTAGGAATTATCTTCATCAGTATTATAGTGTTGACAGGTTCGTACAATAGTCTTGTTAGCAAAGATGAATCTGTGAAACAAGCTAACTCGAAGATTGAAGTGGCACTTCAACGTAGAGCTGACTTAATTCCAAATGTTGTAAATTCTGTAAAAGGATATATGAAGCACGAAGAAGACATCTTTACAAAGATTGCGGATGCTCGTTCTAAGATTGGATCAGGAAATAAAGAAACAAAAAATGAAGGGGAGAGCGAATTAACTTCTGCCATTTCTCGATTGCTAGTTGTTCAAGAAAATTATCCTGAGTTAAAAGCTGACACACAAGTATCTTCTCTAATTTCAGAGCTTGAGGGAACTGAAAATCGTTTGTTTGTCGCTCGTAAAGATTATAACGATACTGCAACAGAATATAATAAGACCATTAGACGTTTTCCTACTAGCGTGATAGCTAGTTTGTTTGGTTTCCAAAGAGCTGAGTTAATTGAAGCAGAGAAAGATGCAAAGGTTGTCCCTAAAGTCAATTTAACTGATTAGTCTTGTGGGGTATCTCCTATGAAAAAGTTACTTTTACTCCTAATTACCCCTTTATTCTTTTTTATGCCTCTTGTTGCGGCTAATATAGCTGTTCCAGATCGTCCTTTAAATGGCATTTACGATCCTAACGGTTATTTAACCACTAGTGTTGCAGAAACGTTAGAGAGTATGAATTCTGGAAGTGAAACCCAAGTAGGTATTTACATTGTAGATACTCTGAACGGTTCCAGTATCGAAGAGGTAGCCAATGAGGTTGCACGCAAATGGAAAGTTGGGAAACAAGATTCCAACAGTGGAATTTTAATTGCTATTGCTATAAAGGATAGGAAGTTTCGTATTGAAACATCCAACGAAGCAGCAATTTGGCTTACTGACTCTATGGCAAGTTCCTTACTAAATGATTCTAAACCGTACATGAAAGAAGGGAAATATACTGATGCTCTTAACAAAATTCTAGTAGGTATTTCTAAAGCGGAGTCTAGAAAAGCTGAAATCATAAACAAGACGGAGAATAAGAATAAAAATACTCGGCTTCCAGAAAGTTTAACTCGGCTTCCAAAAAGTTTACAATATGTAGTAATAATTTTGAGAATCCTTAAGGTATGCTTTAAGTACATGATGTTATTTTTCTTGGTTTATGCACTTTTAGAAACTTGGTTCCATTACTTAAAAAGATGCCGCTGTTCTAAGTATGATTACGAGGGAAAGGGAAAGTTGTATCCAGATTTTCTTGACTTTATACCTAACGATACGTGGACTGAAGAACGTAAATCTGACTATAAAAAAAATAAGCGTTTAATTAGGTCTCGATATCAGTACGAAGGATATAACAAGCTATATCCAGACTCAAAAGGTTTTCTACCTAATGACACTTGGACTCCATTACTTATAGAAGCATACTACGCAGAAGTTGAAAGAAAGCAACTAGATAGGCTCAATCGCTCTCAATACTCTTATAATGGGAAGGGGAAACTCTACCCAAACGATAACGATTTTGTGAGGAATGCTTCTTGGACTTCCGAGCTCACAAAAAGCTACTATGCTTCACAAAAAGTACAGTCAAGTTCATATAGTAGTTCAGATTCCTATGATTCTGGTAGTTCTAGTTCATCTTGGTCTTCAGATGATTGGGGTGGCGGTGGATTTGATGGTGGTGGTTCTTCAGATAGTTGGTAAATTGAAAATGAAAAGAATTGCTAAAATAAGAAAATAACTATCATAAAGTCAGAAATTTTTAAGGAATTTCTGGCTTTTTATGATAAAATAAGTAAAAGTATTGCAAGTATGAGGTCCAGTATGAAACTAAAAACAAACATTAGCCACTTACACGGCAGTATCCGCGTCCCAGGTGACAAGTCTATCAGCCACCGTTCCATTATCTTTGGAAGTTTGGCTGAGGGTGAGACCAAGGTTTATGATATTCTGCGAGGTGAAGACGTTCTTTCGACCATGCAGGTTTTTCGTGACCTTGGTGTTGAAATTGAGGACAAAGATGGGGTTATTACTATTCAAGGTGTAGGCATGGATGGCTTAAAATCTCCGCAAAATGCTCTTGATATGGGAAATTCTGGAACTTCGATTCGCCTGATTTCAGGTGTCCTTGCTGGTGCAGACTTTGAAGTAGAAATGTTTGGCGATGATAGTCTTTCCAAACGTCCTATGGACCGTGTGACTCTTCCACTTAAAAAAATGGGCGTTAGTATTTCAGGGCAAACTGAACGAGACCTGCCTCCCCTTCATTTAAAAGGGACGAAAAACCTAAGACCTATTCAGTATGAGTTGCCAATTGCCTCTGCCCAAGTCAAGTCCGCCTTGATCTTTGCAGCCTTGCAGGCTCAGGGGGAGTCTGTAATTATAGAAAAAGAGTGCACTCGTAATCATACTGAAGATATGCTGCAACAATTTGGTGGTCATTTAAGTGTGGACGGTAAGAAAATCACAGTCCAAGGGCCTCAAAAACTGACTGGACAAAAGGTTGTCGTACCAGGAGATATTTCCAGTGCAGCCTTTTGGCTAGTTGCAGGTTTGATTGTTCCAAATTCTCGTGTGGTGCTTAAGAATGTTGGCATCAACGAAACGCGTACCGGTATTATTGATGTCATTCGCGCCATGGGTGGAAAACTAGAAATAACTGAAATTGACCCAGTCGCTAAATCTGCTACCTTGACTGTTGAGTCTTCTGACTTGAAAGGAACAGAGATTGGTGGCGCTTTGATTCCACGCTTGATTGATGAATTGCCCATTATCGCTCTTCTGGCGACCCAAGCCCAAGGTGTAACAGTTATTAAGGATGCTGAGGAACTTAAGGTTAAGGAAACAGATCGCATTCAGGTGGTAGCAGATGCTTTAAATAGCATGGGTGCGGATATCACACCTACAGCAGATGGAATGATTATCAAAGGAAAATCAGCCCTTCACGGTGCTAGAGTCAATACTTTTGGAGACCATCGTATCGGCATGATGACGGCTATCGCGGCCCTCTTGGTTGCAGATGGAGAAGTGGAGCTTGACCGTGCTGAAGCCATCAATACCAGCTATCCTAGCTTCTTTGATGATTTGGAGAGCTTGATTCATGGCTAAGGTATTATTAGGATTTATGGGAGCTGGCAAATCGACTATTGCAAGAGGCTTGGACCCTAATTACCTTGATATGGATGCTCTGATTGAGAAGCGCCTAGGTATGTCCATTGCGAATTTTTTCGCTGAAAAGGGCGAAGTGGCCTTTCGTCAGGTAGAGTCAGAAATCCTAGCTGAGTTACTACAAAGAGACCAAGTTGTGTCAACTGGTGGAGGAGTGGTCGTTTCTCAGCGAAATCGTGACTTACTAAAGACCAATTCTGATAACATCTATCTGAAAGCTGATTTTGAAACCCTCTACCAACGCATATCAGCTGATAAGGACAATCAGCGCCCGCTTTTTCTAAATAATAGCAAGGAAGAACTTGCAGTTATTTTCCAAGAAAGACAGGCTTGGTATGAGGAAGTGGCTAGTCGGATTTTGGATGTGACCAAGTTAAGCCCAGAGGAAATTATAGAGGAACTGAGATGAAAATTGCTTATCTAGGTCCCAAGGGATCATTTTCACACCACGTTGTGCAGACAGCTTTTCCTCAGGAGGAATTGCAGGCCTTTGCCAACATTACAGATGTTATCAAGGCTTATGAACAAGGCTTGGTGGACTATTCTGTGGTGCCAGTTGAAAATTCTATCGAGGGTAGTGTTCATGAAACCTTGGACTACCTTTTTCATCAGGCTCGCATTCAAGCAGTGGCAGAAATCGTTCAGCCTATTCATCAGCAGTTGATGGTGGTTCCAGGTCATACTAAGATTGAAAAGATTTTTTCTCATCCACAGGCTTTGGCTCAAGGAAAGAAATTCATCGATGAACAATATCCAGAGGCCCAAATTGAGGTAACCGCTAGTACAGCTTATGCGGCCCGTTTTATTTCCGAACATCCAGACCAGCCTTATGCAGCCATTGCACCAAGAAGTTCTGCTGAAGAATATAGCTTAGAACTGATTGCTGAAGATATTCAAGAAATGGAAGCTAATTTCACACGTTTCTGGGTTTTGGGAGCTGAAGGTGCAGCCATTCCCTTGCAAGCACAAACTGAGAAAATGAGTTTGGCCTTGACCTTACCTGACAACCTTCCAGGTGCACTCTACAAGGCTCTTTCAACCTTTGCTTGGCGAGGAATTGACCTGACAAAAATTGAAAGTCGGCCACTCAAGACAGCACTGGGCGAATACTTTTTCATTATTGATGTGGACTATGCTGATAAGGACTTGGTCCACTTTGCCCAAAAAGAATTAGAAGCCATAGGAATCCAGTATAAAGTACTGGGCGCCTATCCCATTTATCCAATATCAGACCATGGAAAGGAGAGAAGATGAGCAAAGAAAATCCTTTAAGCCATCACGAGCAGTTACGTTATGACTATCTTTTTAAGAACATTCATTACCTCAATGAGCGAGAGAAAAAGGAGTTTGCTTACCTGCAAGGTAAGTTAAATATGGCTAGCGGTAGTGAAGTTTCTCCAGAAATTCATAATGAAAATCACGATATGGAAGAGTCTTTCATGGAACCAGTCAATCAGTCTCCTCTTCCATCCTATGGTAACCGTAGTCGTGCAAAAAAATACCAGAAAAGCCATTCTCTTCCAAAGGTTAAGTCCAAGAAACGTAAGATTCGTTGGGGGCGCATTTTTGCAGGATTGCTTGCTCTTCTAGCCTGTGTCGGTTTTGGCATGATTTTTATGTTCCTAAAAGGTTATTCAAATGCGGATCCAACCAAACCTGCCAATGCTAAGGCAGCTCAAGTAGAAGTTTTTCATGGTCAAGATACCAAGGATGGGGTCAATATTTTGATTATGGGGACGGATGGACGGATTGGCCAGAACAGTGCTGAGACGAGAACGGACTCGATTATGGTTCTAAACGTTGGTGGCTCAGATAAAAAAATCAAGCTGGCCAGCTTTATGCGTGACAATTTGGTTTATATAGACGGTTACAGCCAAGTCATTAACGGTAGAAAGCAATCCGATAATAAGTTGAATGTGGCCTATGAGTTGGGGGAACAAGAGGGGCAAAAAGGGGCAGAAATGGTTCGAAAAGTCCTAAAAGACAATTTTGACTTGGATATTAAATATTACGCTTTGGTTGATTTCCAGGCCTTCGCAACCGCTATTGACACTCTATTTCCTGATGGTGTGACAATTGATGCCAAATTCTCAACCTTAGAAGGTCAACCTTTAACCGAAGCTACAGTGGGAGATGATTTACATGCTACGGAAACAGAGTCACCAACCCAGACTATTAAAGTTGGGAAACAGCAGATGAACGGTTCAACCTTGCTAAATTATGCTCGCTTCCGTGATGATGACGAAGGTGATTATGGTCGTACCAAGAGACAACAGCAAGTGTTGACAGCTGTTCTACAACAACTCAAGGATCCAACTAAACTCTTTACTGGATCAGAAGCACTAGGTAAGGTCTTTGGCATGACCTCTACGAATGTTCCCTATAGTTTCTTATTGACCAATGGTTTATCCTTCCTAGATGGAGCGCAAAATGGTATTGACAGATTAACAGTTCCAGAACTAGGTGATTGGGTCGATGCCTATGATGTTTATGGAGGACAGGCACTCTTAGTAGACCAAAATAAATATCAAACCAAGCTATCTCAAATGGGAATGAGATAAGATAGAAAAATCAAAGTTTGAAGGCTATTTATCTAGCAGTCAGGCTTTGATTTTTTACAGTCTGCAATAGATTTTCATCCCTTATTTGTGGTATAATGGAACGATACGATAGAAAGAATAATGAACAATATGACTGATTTAAAAGCAATTCAGGCTCGAAGTCTGGAGATGGCTGAATATTTTGTGGCTTTTTGCAAGGAACATGATTTGCTTTGTTATCTCTGTGGAGGAGGTGCTATTGGCGCCCTTCGAAACAAGGGGTTTATTCCTTGGGACGACGACCTAGACTTTTTTATGCCCCGTAAGGACTATGAAAAATTAGCAGAATTATGGCCTCGTTATGCAGATGAACGTTATTTCTTGTCAAAGAGTAACAAGGATTTTGTCGACCGCAATCTTTTTATTACCATTCGTGACAAGGAAACCACCTGTATCAAACCTTACCAGCAGGATTTGGATTTGCCACATGGTCTGGCCTTGGATGTTTTGCCTTTGGATTATTATCCTAAAAATCCATCTGAGCGGAAAAAGCAGGTTCGCTGGGCTTTGATCTATTCACTCTTTTGTGCGCAAACTATTCCAGAAAAACATGGTGCACTTATGAAATGGGGAAGTCGCATTCTACTCGGTTTGACGCCAAAAGCTCTCCGTTATCACATTTGGAAAAAAGCTGAAAAAGAAATGACCAAGTACAGTCTAGCTGAGAGCGATGGAATCACGGAATTATGCTCGGGTCCTGGTTACATGAGAAATAAGTACCTAATCGAATCTTTTGAGGATAATCTTTTCTTGCCATTTGAAGAGACAGAGATGCCCATTCCAGTTGGATATGATGCCTATCTCAGCACTGCTTTTGGAGACTACATGACACCTCCACCAGCAGACAAGCAGCTACCACATCATGATGCTGTCATCGCTGATATGGATAAGTCTTATACAGAATACAAGGGAGAATATGGTGGCTAAGAAAAAAATCTTATTTTTTATGTGGTCTTTTTCTCTCGGGGGTGGAGCAGAGAAGATTCTATCTACCATTGTTTCAAATCTAGATCCAGAAAAGTATGATATTGATATTCTTGAAATGGAACATTTTGATAAGGGATACGAATCTGTTCCCAAGCATGTAGGCATTTTAAAATCCCTTCAGGATTATCGCCAAGCTAGATGGTTACGAGCTCTTTTGTGGAGGATGAGAATTTATTTTCCAAGACTGACCCGTCGTTTGCTTGTGAAAGATGACTATGATGTTGAAGTTTCTTTTACCATTATGAATCCTCCACTTTTGTTCTCTAAAAGAAAAGAAGTCAAGAAAATCTCTTGGATTCATGGAAGTATCGAAGAATTTCTTAAGGATAGCTCAAAAAGGGAGTCACATAGACGCCAGTTGGATGCTGCGGATACCATTGTAGGAATTTCGAATAAAACTAGCAATTCTATCAAGGAAGTCTATCCAGACTATGCTTCGAAATTACGGACAGTTTACAATGGATATGACTTTAAGACTATTTTAGAAAAATCTCAAGAGAAGATCGATATCGAGATTGCGCCTCAAAGTATCTGTGCTATCGGACGGATTGAGGAAAATAAGGGTTCTGATCGTGTGGTGGAAGTGATACGATTATTACACCAAGAGGGAAAAAACTATCATCTCTATTTTATCGGGGCTGGGGATATGGAAGAGGAACTGAAAAAACGCGTCAAAGAATATGGGCTTGAAGACTATGTACATTTCCTTGGTTATCAAAAAAATCCTTATCAGTATTTATCTCAGACGAAAGTTCTCTTGTCTATGTCTAAACAAGAAGGTTTTCCTGGAGTGTATGTGGAAGCCTTGAGTCTTGGAATCCCTTTTGTCTCTACTGATGTTGGAGGGGCTGAGGAATTATCCCAAGAAGGACGATTTGGACAAATCATTGAGAGCAATCAAGAAGCAGCTCAGGCAATTATTGACTACATGACCTCTGCATCAAACTTCGATGTCAATGAGGCTAGCCAATTCATTCAACAATTCACAATTGCCAAACAAATCGAACAAGTAGAAAAACTATTAGAGGAGTAGCATGGAAACTGCATTAATTAGTGTCATTGTGCCAGTCTATAATGTGGCGCAGTACCTAGAAAAATCGATAGCTTCCATTCAGAAGCAGACCTATCAGTATCTGGAAATCATTCTTGTTGACGATGGAGCAACGGATGAAAGTGGTCGCTTGTGTGATGCAATCGCTGAACAAGATGATAGAGTGTCAGTGCTTCATAAAAAGAATGAAGGTTTGTCGCAAGCACGAAACGATGGAATGAAACAGGCTCACGGAGATTATCTGATTTTTATTGATTCAGATGATTATATCCATCCAGAAATGATTCAGAGCTTATATGAGCAATTAATTCAAGAAGATGCGGATGTTTCGAGCTGTGGTGTCATGAATGTCTATGCTAATGATGAAAGCCCACAATCAACCAATCAGGATGACTATTTTGTCTGTGATTCTCAAACATTTCTAAAGGAATACCTCATAGGTGAAAAAATACCTGGAACGATCTGCAATAAACTAATCAAGAGAGAGATTGCAACTGCCCTATCCTTTCCAAAGGGATTGATTTACGAAGATGCTTATTATCATTTTGATTTAATCAAGTTGGCTAAGAAGTACGTTGTTAATACCAAACCCTATTATTACTATTTCCATAGAGGGGATAGTATTACGACTAAACCCTATGCAGAGAAGGATTTAGCCTATATTGATATCTATCAAAAGTTTTACAATGAAGTTGTGAAAAACTATCCTGACTTGAAAGAGGTTGCTTTTTTCAGATTGGCCTATGCCCACTTCTTTATTCTGGATAAGATGTTGCTAGATGATCAGTATAAACAGTTTGAAGCCTATTTCCAGATTCATCGTTTTTTAAAAAGCCATGCCTTTGCTATTGCTAGGAATTCAATTTTCCGTAAGGGGAGAAGAATTAGTGCTTTGGCTCTATTCATAAATATTTCCTTATACCGATTCTTATTACTAAAAAATATTGAAAAATCTAAAAAATTACATTAGAACGGGGGTGAGCGAGTGATTGATGGAAAACGATTATTATTTAGTTTGACCATAGTCAGTTATGCCTTGACGCTAGTAAGTGGAATTGTATATCTGTTTAATAATAACAATGTTAGCTTGCTTTCTACTTTATTGTTCTTACTGGTTAGTAGCTTAATTGCTTGTTGGAATGATATCAAGTATTACTTAATCCATTTTATTTTCTTTTTAACTATTTTTGTATTTCTGGTATCAAGGCCGACTATTGATTACTTTAGGGATGGTGCTTTGGATACCTATCATCCCATAGCCTATCGCTTTGCCTTTATAGTTGTCATGGTTTCGATATTGGGATTGACCACAGGGGGGCTCCTAGCTCGCTATTTTATAGCTAGAAAGCAAATAAAAGTACCCAAGATAGAAAGTTCTCTAAAAGATGTTTACATCAAGCGGTTGCGCTTTGTATCGCTAGGAGTTTTTCTTCTAACCTATCCTTTCTATTTTATTCGGTTATTTGAACGGCTCCTGTATCGCTTGCAGACTTCCTACTATGCCTACTATGCAAACTTTGAAAGTAAACTGCCTTATTTTACCTATATCTTATCAACATTTACGGTCTATGCAATGTGTATGTATTTGGCAACCAAGCCAAAGAAATTGCAGGCAACAGCAGTGCTTGTCTCCTTTATTGCAGCTAATACTATTCATTTGGCAATCGGTACACGCAATCCCTTTATTTTAAGTATTCTATTTGCTTTTGTTTACTACTTTATGCGGGAGCAAACAGAAAAGGGAAAATGGATTGGATTTAAAGAAAAGTTAGCGATTTTTGTAGGTTCTCCTATTCTCATGTTAGCGATGGGAATACTCAATTATGTACGGGATAATGTCCAGGTTTCCCATACAGGTTTCTGGGATATCTTACTTGACTTTATCTATAAACAAGGAACCAGCTTTGGTGTTTTGGCTAGAGGTTTTCTATTTAACAGTAGCCTCCCTTACCGAGATTTACGCAATTTTACTTTTGGTCCTGTTATTGATTATTTTGCAAGGGGAAGTTTGGGGGCTATTTTCGGAGGAAAAGCCTTTGAACATACAACCAATAGTGTGGAATTAGCTATTGATAGTAATAGTTATGCCCATAATCTATCCTATCTTGTCTTGAACAAGGAATACTTGAAAGGACATGGTATTGGAAGTAGCTATATTATGGAGTTGTATACCGACTATGGTATGATAGGAGTCTTTCTACTTAGTCTCTTGCTAGGTATGCTATTTATAGCTATGTTGCAAGTAGCCTACCGATCAAGAACAATCCTATTTGCCTTGTCCCTACTCATATTGAATAATCTATTCTTTATGCCAAGAAGTAGCTTTTCAGAAAGTTTCTTCAATTTATTTACAATGCAATTCTGGGGAATTGTTCTTGTGATTATATTCGTAGCGAAAACGCTTACAAAAGAGAACCAGTATCTACTAAACAAAGGAGAAAAAAATCATGTTTGAACATTATTCAGTAGCTGATTTGTTTGCAAATCTTTATAAAAAACGAAAAGCAAATATTCTAGCTCTCATCGCTTTATTTGCTCTCATTGCTGTACCATTTACAATTAAAGCAGTTAAGAATAAAAACACTGTCAAAGACACAACAAGTTATTCAACTTATATCAGCTATAAAATCACCCCTCCAGAAGATTCAGCTAAAACGATTTTGAATCATCAAATTGGTGGTTATAGTGATTTCTACGGGAAATTGATTGATGGGAATTTGAATGGAGCTTATCTTTTCAATGATGTAGAGCCGAGTGAGTTGAAAAAAATTGCCAGTGAATTGGATACGACAGAGACAACCTTGAAAAATTCTACAAGTGACTATTGGTGGAAAAAATTGACCGTCTATTATATGATTGACGATGCAGGGGTTGGTGTGAAAATTTTGACACCAAGTAAAGACGCCAATGACTTGTTAGAGAAAAAGATTGATGCATTGGTTGATAAATTTAAAAATACCTATGCAAACGTGAAGATTGAAAAATTGGAAACCATAAACTCTAAAGAATTGAACGCAAACGGTGAGACAGCGCTTGGATTAAACGTCAAGAATCTGATTCTTCGTCTAGCTGTTATTGGAGTAGTTTGTGTGATTTTGGTTGTGATGGGAAATGTATTGATTTATCTCTTTAACCCAACAATCAATAGAGCAGGTGATTTTTCTCAGTATCAAATTGATTTTGTAACAGAGATTACAACAATTGCTAATCTAGCAGATATTCTATCATACAAAAATGCTGGACAAGAATTAACAATCGTTAGCTCAAATAAAGCTATTCTAGATAAATTAAAACAAAATCAAGAGGCCTTGAAAGGAATGCATTTTGTAGATTTACAAGATGTACCATCTCTTTTGGAAAGAGATACAGTCCTTCTTGTTGAAGAATACGGAGTGACTCGTTATAAGAAATTTGAACAAAGTCTTCAAATTCTTCGAAACTTAAATCGTTCTATCCTCGGTGTAGCAACCTTTAAACTATAAGCTTTCTGATGTATTAGGTCTTCAAAGTTGGCTAAGAGCCGATTTTGAGGGCTTTTTCTATTTGTCTGCAGAAATTTTCTCTTATACTCAATGAAAATCAAAAAGCAAACTAGGAAGCTAGCCGCAGGTTGCTCAAAGCACCGCTTTGAGGTTGTAGATAAAGCTGACGTGGTTTGAAGAGATTTTCGAAGAGTATTAGAGTATTCTACAGAAGTTACCCTATGGAAAATCTATCCCGACAGAGGAGCCTTCTTTTGATAAAATCGTAAAAATCTAGTATAATAGATAGAACTGAAAGTATGAGGTTACTAGCAATGAAAATGAAACAAATTAGTGATACAACTTTGAAAATCACGATGTCTTTAGAGGATTTGATGGATCGAGGCATGGAGATTGCTGACTTTCTCGTTCCTCAAGAAAAAACAGAAGAGTTCTTTTATGCCATCTTGGATGAGTTAGAGATGCCTGAGAGCTTTTTGGATACAGGTATGTTGAGCTTCCGTGTGACTCCAAAACCTGATAAGGTTGATGTCTTTGTAACCAAATCAAAGATTGACCAAAATCTAGATTTTGAAGACTTATCGGATTTACCAGATATGGAAGAATTGGCTCAAATGTCGCCAGATGAGTTTATTAAAACCTTAGAAAAAAGCATCGCAGACAAAACCAAGGATGATATAGAAGCCATTCAATCTCTAGAGCAAGTCGAAGCTAAGGAAGAAGAGCAGGAACAGGCTGAACAAGAAGTTGAGAGCAAGAAAGAGCCTTACATCTATTACATCCTTTCTTTTGCTAAGTTAGCTGACTTGGTAGCTTTTGCCCAGACAGTGACTTTTGAAATGGAAACTTCTGAACTCTACAAAATGAACGAGCGCTATTATTTGACCATTTTAGTGGATATTGAAAATCATCCAAGTCCATATCCAGCTTGGCTTTTGGCCCGTATGCGTGAGTTTGCAGACGATAGTGACATCAGTCGTTCAGTCTTGCAAGAGTATGGCCAAGTCTTGATGAATCACGATGCTGTGCTCAATCTGCAAAAAATCGGATAATCATTTCTGGAAAGCTATTTCTAGATTTTAAGAAGAGCGAATCGTCTGATTCGTTTTTTCTTTTCTATACTGAAATAGTGAATTACTATGATAGGAATTTTCACAAAATTCTGTTATAATGGCTATAATAGAAAATTTCGAGGAGACAAACATGACAGTTAAAATTGCTTTACTAGGATTTGGTACCGTTGCAAGTGGTGTGCCTTTCCTCCTAAAGGAAAATGGAGAAAAAATCAATCAATCAGCACATTCAGATATTGAAGTTGCTAAGGTATTGGTCAAGGACGAAGATGAAAAGAATCGCTTGCTTGCAGCAGGGAATGACTTTAACTTTGTAACCAATGTGGATGATATTTTATCAGACCAAGATATTACGATCGTAGTGGAATTGATGGGGCGTATCGAACCAGCTAAAACCTTTATCACTCGTGCCTTGAAAGCTGGGAAACACGTTGTTACTGCTAACAAGGACCTTTTGGCTGTCCATGGTGCAGAATTATTAGAAATCGCTAAAGAGCATAATGTAGCACTTTACTACGAAGCAGCAGTAGCTGGTGGGATTCCAATTCTTCGTACCTTGGCAAATTCCTTGGCTTCTGATAAAATTACGCGTGTGCTTGGAGTAGTCAACGGAACGTCCAACTTCATGATGACCAAGATGGTGGAAGAAGGCTGGTCTTATGATAATGCTCTTGCGGAAGCACAAAGACTAGGTTTTGCAGAAAGTGACCCTACAAATGACGTGGATGGGATTGATGCAGCCTACAAGATGGTGATTTTGAGCCAATTTGCCTTTGGCATGAAGGTTGTATTTGACGATGTAGCTCACAAGGGAATTCGCAATATCACACCAGAAGACGTAGCTGTAGCCCAAGACCTTGGTTATGTAGTGAAATTGGTTGGTTCTATCGAGGAAACTCCTTCAGGTATTGCTGCAGAAGTAACTCCAACCTTCCTACCTAAAGCTCACCCACTTGCTAGTGTTAATGGTGTAATGAACGCTGTCTTTGTGGAATCTATCGGTATCGGTGAGTCTATGTACTACGGACCAGGTGCGGGTCAAAAACCAACTGCTACGAGTGTTGTAGCAGATATTGTCCGTATCGTTCGTCGCTTGAATGATGGAACCATCGGTAAAGACTTCAACGAATACAGTCGTGACTTGGTCTTGGCAAATCCAGAAGATGTCAAAGCAAATTACTATTTCTCAATCTTGGCTCCAGACTCAAAAGGTCAGGTCTTGAAACTTGCTGAAATCTTCAACGTCCAAGATATTTCCTTCAAGCAAATCCTTCAAGATGGCCAAGAGGGTGACAAGGCGCGTGTTGTCATCATTACACACAAGATTAATAAAGCCCAGCTTGAAAATGTCTCAGCTGAATTGAAGAAGGTTTCAGAATTCGACCTTTTGAATACCTTCAAGGTGCTAGGAGAATAAGATGAAGATTATTGTACCCGCAACCAGTGCCAATATCGGGCCAGGTTTTGACTCGGTCGGTGTAGCTGTAACCAAATATCTTCAAATTGAGGTCTGTGAAGAACGGGATGAGTGGCTGATTGAACATCAGATTGGCAAATGGATTCCACATGACGAGCGTAATCTCTTGCTCAAAATCGCTTTGCAAATTGTACCAGATTTGCAACCAAGACGTTTGAAAATGACTAGTGATGTTCCCTTAGCGCGTGGTTTGGGTTCTTCCAGTTCTGTTATTGTTGCTGGGATTGAACTAGCCAACCAACTGGGCAATCTCAACTTATCTGACCATGAAAAATTGCAGTTAGCGACAAAGATTGAAGGGCATCCTGACAATGTGGCTCCAGCCATCTATGGTAATCTCGTTATTGCAAGCTCTGTTGATGGACAAGTTTCTGCTATCGTAACAGACTTCCCAGAGTGTGATTTTCTAGCCTACATTCCAAACTATGAATTGCGTACTCGAGACAGTCGTGGCGTCTTACCTAAGAAACTGTCATTCAAGGAAGCTGTTGCAGCTAGTTCTATCGCAAATGTGGCGGTTGCTGCCTTGTTGGCAGGAGATATGGTGACAGCTGGTCAAGCAATCGAGGGAGACCTCTTCCACGAGCGCTATCGTCAGGACTTGGTGAGAGAATTTGCGACGATTAAGCAAGTAGCCAAAGAAAATGGTGCCTATGCAACCTACCTCTCTGGTGCTGGGCCGACAGTTATGGTTTTGGCTTCTCATGACAAGATGCCAACGATTAAGGCCGAATTGGAAAAGCAACCCTTCAAAGGAAAACTTCATGACTTGAAGGTTGATACCCAAGGTGTCCGTGTAGAAGCAAAATAAAGAATAGAAGATAGGATGGGGAAACTCTCGACCAGAGGGCTTCCTATCCTTTTTTTGAAAAGAAGTCGAGTTAAAAACTTGATAAAGGAGAAATGAAGATGGCAGAAATTTATCTAGCAGGTGGTTGTTTTTGGGGCCTAGAGGAATATTTTTCACGCATTTCTGGAGTGCTAGCAACCAGTGTTGGCTACGCTAATGGTCAAGTCGAAACGACCAATTACCAGTTGCTCAAAGAAACAGACCATGCAGAAACGGTTCAAGTAATTTACGATGAGAAGGCAGTGTCACTCAGAGAAATTTTACTTTATTATTTCCGTGTTATTGATCCATTATCAGTCAATCAACAAGGGAATGACCGTGGACGTCAGTATCGGACAGGTATATATTACCAAGATGAAGCAGACTTGCCAACTGTCTACACTGTGGTGCAGGAGCAGGAACGCATGCTAGGTCTAAAGATTGCAGTAGAAGTGGAGAAACTTCGCCACTACATTTTGGCTGAAGACTATCACCAAGAATATCTCAAGAAAAATCCTTCGGGTTACTGTCATATTGATGTGACTGATGCTGAGAAGCCACTGATTGATGCCTCTAACTATGAAAAGCCTAGTCAAGAAGTGTTAAAGGAAAGCTTAACTGAAGAATCCTATCGTGTTACCCAAGAAGCTGCTACAGAGGCTCCGTTTAGTAATGCCTATGACCAAACCTTTGAAGAGGGAATTTATGTAGACATCACGACAGGTGAGCCACTCTTTTTTGCCAAGGATAAGTTTGCCTCAGGTTGTGGTTGGCCAAGTTTTAGCCGTCCGATTTCCAAGGAATTGATTCATTATTACAAGGATCTGAGCCATGGAATGGAGCGAATTGAGGTTCGTTCTCGGTCAGGCAATGCTCACTTGGGTCATGTTTTCACAGATGGGCCTCGAGAGTTAGGTGGTCTCCGTTACTGTATCAATTCTGCTTCCTTGCGCTTTGTTGCCAAGGATGAGATGGAAGAGGAAGGATATGGCTATCTACTGCCTTACTTAAACAAATAAAACAAAGAGGGTGGGTGCTTCCCACTTTCTTCATTTCCAGAATACGAATAGAAGGAATCTATGAAACACCTATTATCTTACTTTAAATCCTACATCAAGGAATCAATTTTGGCCCCCTTATTCAAGCTGTTAGAAGCTGTTTTTGAGCTCTTGGTTCCCATGGTGATTGCTGGGATTGTTGACCAATCCTTGCCCCAAAGAAATCAAGGTCATCTATGGATGCAGATTGGCCTGCTCCTTATCTTTGCAGTGATTGGTGTTGTAGTGGCCTTAATAGCCCAGTTCTACTCAGCTAAGGCTGCGGTTGGATTTGCCAAAGAATTGACAGACGATCTTTATCGTCATATTCTATTTTTACCTAAGGACAGCAGAGACCGTTTGACAACTTCTAGCTTGGTCACTCGCTTGACTTCGGACACTTACCAGATTCAGACTGGTATCAATCAATTCTTGCGTCTCTTTTTACGAGCGCCTATTATCGTTTTTGGAGCCATTTTTATGGCCTATCGAATCTCAGCTGAGCTGACTCTCTGGTTCTTGGTCATGGTTGTCATTTTGACCATTGTTATTGTAGTGCTCTCTCGACTGGTCAATCCTCTCTACAGCAGTCTCAGAAAGAAAACGGACCAACTGGTTCAGGAAACACGCCAGCAATTACAAGGGATGCGAGTTATTCGTGCTTTTGGACAAGAAAAACGAGAGTTACAGATTTTTCAAACTCTTAACCAAGTTTATGCTAGATTGCAAGAAAAGACAGGTTTCTGGTCAAGTTTGTTAACACCTCTGACCTATCTGATTGTTAATGGAACTCTTCTCGTTATTATCTGGCAGGGATATATTTCAATTCAAGGAGGATTGCTCAGTCAAGGTGCTCTCATTGCCCTTATCAACTATCTCCTACAGATTTTGGTGGAATTGGTCAAGCTAGCCATGCTGATAAATTCTCTCAACCAGTCCTATATCTCAGCTAAGCGAATTGAGGAAGTCTTTGCCGAAGCTCCAGAAGACATCCATTCAAAATTAGAACAAAAGCAAGCTACCAGTGATCAGGTTTTACAAGTCCAAGAATTGACCTTTACCTATCCTGATGCGGCCCAGCCTTCTCTGAGAGACATTTCCTTTGATATGACTCAAGGACAAATCCTTGGTATCATTGGAGGAACAGGTTCTGGTAAATCAAGCTTGGTGCAAGTCTTACTTGGACTTTATCCAGCAGATAAGGGAAGCATTGACCTTTATCGAGATGGACGTAGTCCTCGCAATTTAGAGCAGTGGCGGTCATGGATTGCCTATGTGCCCCAAAAGGTCGAACTCTTTAAGGGAAGCATTCGTTCTAACTTGACTCTAGGTTTAAATCAAGAAGTGACTGACCAAGAACTCTGGCAGGCTTTGGAGATTGCGCAAGCTAAGGATTTTGTCAGTGAAAAGGAAGGACTATTGGATGCCCTAGTTGAGGCAGGAGGGCGAAATTTCTCGGGCGGTCAAAAACAAAGGCTGTCTATCGCACGAGCAGTCTTGCGCCAAGCTCCATTTCTCATCCTAGATGATGCGACCTCGGCCCTGGACACCATTACCGAGTCCAAGCTCTTGAAAGCTATCCGAGAAAACCTGCCAAATACAAGTTTAATCTTGATTTCTCAACGGACTTCGACACTTCAGATGGCAGACCAGATTCTCCTCTTGGAAAAAGGTGAGCTCCTAGCTATCGGCAAGCACGATGACTTGATGAAATCTAGTCAAGTTTATCGCGAAATCAATGCATCCCAACATGGTAAGGAGGACTAGCATGAGACGACAAACTGCAAATCAAACACTCACACGTTTGGCTAAAGACCTTGCAAACCATCCCTTCCTCCTTTTCCTAGCCTTTCTAGGAACTATTGCCCAAGTTGGCTTATCAATCTACCTACCTATTTTGATTGGGCAGGTCATCGATCAAGTCCTAGTGACTGGCTCTTCATCAGTTTTTTGGCAAATTTTCCTTCAAATGATCTTGGTGGTGATTGGGAATACTCTTGTGCAATGGATCAATCCTCTCCTCTATAATCGCCTAATTTTCTCTTATACTAAAGACTTGCGAGAGCGAATCATCCATAAGCTCCATCGGTTACCGATTGCCTTTGTGGATCGACAAGGCAGTGGAGAAATGGTCAGTCGTGTAACCATGGACATCGAACAGTTGGCAGCTGGCTTGACCATGATTTTTAATCAATTTTTTATTGGCGTTTTGATGATTTTGGTTAGTATTCTAGCCATGCTTCAAATTCACCTCCTAATGACCCTCTTGGTCTTGTTGTTAACGCCACTATCTATGGTGATTTCACGCTTTATTGCCAAACGCTCCTATCATCTCTTCCAAAAGCAAACAGAGACGAGGGGAATTCAGACTCAGTTGATTGAAGAATCGTTGAGCCAGCAGACCATTATTCAGTCCTTTAATGCTCAAGAAGATTTTATCCAAAGGCTGCACGAGGCTAATGCCAATTACGCAGGTTATTCTCAGTCAGCCATCTTTTATTCATCAACGGTCAATCCTTCAACTCGCTTTGTCAATGCACTCATTTATGCCCTTTTAGCTGGAGTGGGAGCTTATCGTATCATGATAGGATCTACCTTGACCATCGGTCGTTTAGTGACTTTTTTGAACTATGTCCAACAGTACACTAAGCCCTTTAACGATATTTCTTCAGTTTTGGCCGAGTTGCAAAGTGCCTTGGCATGTGCAGAGCGTGTCTATGCTGTTTTAGAAAGTCCTGAGGTGACTGAAACAGGTAAGGAAGTCTTGACCAGTGACCAAGTTAAGGGGGCCATTTCTTTTAAACAGGTTTCTTTTGGCTACCATCCTGAAAAGATTTTGATTAAGGATTTATCTATTGATATTCCAGCTGGTAGCAAGGTAGCCATCGTTGGTCCGACAGGTGCTGGAAAATCAACCCTCATCAATCTCCTCATGCGTTTTTACCCTATTAACTCAGGAGATATCCTGCTAGATGGGAAATCTATTTATGACTATAGTCGTGCTTCTTTACGCCAGCAGTTTGGGATGGTGCTCCAAGAAACCTGGCTCAAGCAAGGGACCATTCATGATAATATTGCCTTTGGGAATCCTGATGCTAGTCGGGAGCAGGTGATTGCTGCTGCCAAAGCAGCCAATGCAGACTTTTTCATCCAACAGTTACCTCAAGGCTATGATACCAAGTTGGAAAATGCTGGAGAATCTCTTTCTGTCGGTCAGGCTCAGCTCCTGACCATAGCCCGAGTCTTTCTGGCTATTCCAAAGATTCTTATCTTAGACGAGGCAACCTCTTCCATCGATACGCGGACAGAAGTACTGGTTCAGGATGCCTTTGCCAAACTCATGAAGGGGCGCACAAGTTTTATCATCGCCCACCGCTTGTCTACCATTCAGGATGCTGATTTGATTCTTGTCTTGGTGGATGGTGATATTGTTGAGTATGGCAACCATCAAGAACTCATGGCTAAGAAGGGCAAGTATTACCAAATGCAGCAAGCTGCAGCTTTCAGCTCTGAATAAGCCTTTCTACTTTGAAATCTTATGAACAAAAAAAGTTGCCTTCGGGTGACTTTTTTGTTACAATAGCTAGAAAAATTGTTCACTGTAAATTGTCTTTTAGAAAAGGAGCCTATAATGAAAGTCTATCAGCATGTAAATATCGTGACTTGTGACCAAGATTTCCATGTCTATCTGGATGGAATCTTAGCTGTTAAGGATTCTCAAATCGTCTATGTTGGTCAAGAGAAGTCAGAGATTTTAGAGCAAGCTGAGCAGATTATAGACTATCAGGGAGCCTGGATTATGCCTGGTTTGGTTAATTGCCACACCCATTCTGCTATGACAGGATTGAGAGGAATCCGAGATGATAGCAATCTCCATGAGTGGCTCAATGATTATATCTGGCCTGCAGAAGCTGAGTTTACTCCAGATATGACTACCAAGGCAGTCCAAGAAGCGCTGACAGAAATGCTCCAGTCAGGAACAACAACCTTTAATGATATGTATAATCCCAATGGTGTGGATATTGAGCGGATTTATCAGGCAGTGAAAGATTCCAAGATGCGTTGTTATTTCTCACCGACCCTCTTTTCTTCAGGGGCAGAGACAACTGCTGAAACTATAAGCAGAACTCGAGCAATTATTGAGGAAATTTTAGGATATGAAAATCCAAATTTCAAGGTTATGGTAGCACCACATTCTCCTTACAGCTGTAGTAGAGACTTGCTGGCAGAAAGCTTAGATATGGCAAAAGAGTTGAATATTCCTATCCATATCCATGTTGCGGAGACCAAGGAGGAGTCAGGAATTATCCTGAAACGATACGGCAAACGTCCTCTAGACTTTCTAGAAGAATTGGGTTACTTAGATCATCCTTCCGTCTTTGCTCACGGGGTTGAATTAAACGATCGAGAAATTGAGCGCTTAGCAACTTCTCACGTGGCTATTGCCCACAACCCTATCAGCAATCTCAAACTGTCCTCAGGGATTGCTCCAATCATCCAACTTCAAAAAGCAGGAGTGGCTGTGGGAATTGCGACAGATTCAGTTGCTTCCAACAACAACCTTGATATGTTTGAGGAAGGACGGACTGCAGCCCTTCTTCAGAAGATGAAAAGTGGGGATGCCAGCCAATTCCCTATTGAAACAGCTCTCAAGGCACTGACAATCGAAGGAGCTAAGGTTCTAGGAATGGAAAATCAGATAGGAAGTCTAGAAGTCGGAAAGCAAGCAGATTTTCTCGTTATTCAACCACAAGGAAAAATCCATCTCCAACCCCAAGAAAATATGCTTTCTCATCTGGTTTATGCAGTTAAATCTAGTGATGTAGATGATGTTTATATTGCCGGAGAACAGGTTGTTAAGCAAGGTCAAGTACTGACAGTAGAACTTTAAAAGAAAAATCACGAAAAAATTTTAAAAAAAGTTTGCAAAAATCTTGCATTCTTTTTTTGACTATGCTATACTTATATACGGTTTGAAAAAACTGCCTAAGACAGTAGGGGAGCTCGACTCATAAATATCCTACCGAGGACAAAACGTATCATGTAAAAAGAAGCGTATTGTACTTTCGTGTCTAGGTTTGGGCGCGTTTTTCTTTTGGAAAAATTCCCCAAGCAAAATAATAACGGAGGTGAACACACTAATGAGTGAAGCAATTATTGCTAAAAAAGCGGAACTAGTTGACGTAGTAGCTGAAAAAATGAAAGCTGCTGCATCTATCGTCGTTGTGGACGCTCGTGGTTTAACAGTTGAGCAAGATACAGTTCTTCGTCGTGAGCTTCGTGGAAGCGAAGTTGAGTATAAAGTGATCAAAAACTCAATCTTGCGTCGTGCAGCTGAAAAAGCTGGTCTTGAAGAACTTGCATCAGTATTTGTTGGACCATCTGCAGTAGCATTTTCTAACGAAGATGTTATCGCACCAGCGAAAATCTTGAACGATTTTGCTAAAGACGCTGAAGCACTTGAAATTAAAGGTGGTGCAATCGAAGGCGCTGTCGCATCTAAAGAAGAGATTCTTGCTCTTGCAACTCTTCCAAACCGCGAAGGACTTCTTTCTATGCTCCTTTCTGTACTTCAAGCGCCAGTGCGCAACGTTGCTCTTGCAGTCAAAGCGGTTGCAGACAACAAAGAAGACGCAGCTTAATCTTAAGCTACGCAGCGTAGCCTAGCTACGAAAATCTATTATAAATTTAAAACATATTTGGAGGAAATAACAATGGCATTGAACATTGAAAACATTATTGCTGAAATTAAAGAAGCTTCAATCCTTGAATTGAACGACCTTGTAAAAGCTATCGAAGAAGAATTTGGTGTAACTGCAGCTGCTCCTGTAGCTGTTGCTGCAGCTGGTGCTGCTGACGCTGGTGCTGCTAAAGATTCATTCGACGTTGAATTGACATCTGCAGGCGACAAAAAAGTTGGCGTTATCAAAGTTGTACGTGAAATCACAGGTCTTGGTCTTAAAGAAGCTAAAGAACTTGTTGACGGTGCACCAGCACTTGTTAAAGAAGGCGTTGCAACTGCAGAAGCTGAAGAAATCAAAGCTAAATTGGAAGAAGCTGGAGCTTCAGTTACTCTTAAATAATAGAGCGACTACATTAGTAGCTTAAAAAAATGATTAAACCGCTATTCTTAGGAGTAGCGGTTTTTCTTTTTGTTCAAAAAAGGGGGCGAGTAAGTAATTTTCCAACTTTTTAATTCAAACTAAAAATCCCCAATCGGAGCGATTGAGGATTAAGCAAATAAATATTAAACAATACCTTGTGCGATCATAGCATTTGCTACATTTTCAAAGGCAGCAATGTTAGCTCCTGCAAGGTAGTCTTTATCAAGACCGTATGTTTCTGAAGTTGTTTTAGCTGTGTTGAAGATATTTGTCATGATGTCTTTAAGACGTCCATCAACTTCTTCACGAGTCCATGAGAGGCGAAGGCTATTTTGGCTCATTTCAAGAGCTGAAACGGCTACACCACCAGCATTGGCAGCTTTTGCAGGTCCGTAGAAGATACCATTTTCTTTGTAGATTTTGATGGCATCAAGGTCGCTTGGCATGTTGGCACCTTCAGAGACACAGATAACCCCTTGAGCAACCAAACGTTTAGCTGCTTCACCGTTGATTTCGTTTTGAGTAGCACATGGAAGCGCAATGTCATAGTTTCCAGCGTAAGTCCATACAGAACCTTCATGATAAGTAGCAGTTGCTTTCTCAGCTGCATACTCAGTCAAACGAGCGCGACGTTTTTCTTTAACATCAACCAAAAGATCGAAGTCGATACCATTTTCATCGATGACATATCCGTTTGAGTCAGACACAGAGATAACAGTTGCACCGAGCTCAGTCGCTTTTTGAAGAGCATATTGAGCAACGTTACCAGAACCTGAAATAACAACTTTCTTACCAGCAAAGCTGTTGCCATTTGCTTTGAGCATTTCTTCAGTATAGTAAACCAAACCGTAACCAGTTGCTTCTGGACGAATCAAGCTACCACCAAATCCAAGAGGTTTACCAGTCAAGACACCAGCATCAAATTGGTTAAGGCGTTTGTATTGACCGTAAAGGTAACCAATTTCACGTCCACCAACACCGATATCACCAGCAGGTACGTCAAGTGATGGGCCGATGTATTTTTGTAGTTCAGTCATGAAGCTTTGGCAGAAGCGCATCACTTCAGCATCTGTTTTACCTTTAGGATCGAAGTCTGATCCACCTTTACCTCCACCGATAGGAAGTCCAGTCAAGACGTTTTTAAAGATTTGTTCAAATCCGAGGAATTTCAAAATCCCTTGGTTTACAGTTGGGTGGAAACGAAGTCCGCCTTTGTATGGTCCAACAGCTGAGTTGAATTGAACACGGTAACCACGGTTTACTTGAACTTTTCCATCACGGTCAACCCAAGGAACACGGAAAGAAATCACGCGCTCTGGTTCAGTAATACGTGCCAAGATATTTTCTTCGATATACTCAGGGTGTTTTTCAAATACAGGTTCTAAAGTGTTGAAAAATTCTTCAACAGCTTGGAGGAATTCAGCCTCGTGCCCGTTACGAGCTTTCACAGTTTCAAACACGCTTTGGATATATTCTTTAGCAGATGACATATCGTTCTCCTTAAATTCTAATTTAATTATGTGAGTCATTATAGCAGAATTTTTTTAAGCTGTAAAGAGAAAAACAAAAATTTTCTAAAAATTCTTTCAATTTGATTTTTGGGGTTGTTTGAAATTGGAAATTTTAGAAAGTGGATAAAAAACGAACGTTTTTCTTATAAATGACTTTCTTGAAGAGAAAAGCTGAAAATATGGTATAATATTAGCAATAAAAGGAATCTGGAGGATCAGAATCATGGTATCAACGAAAACGCAAATTTCTGGTTTTGAGTTTGACAATTGTTTGATGAATGCAGCAGGTGTGGCTTGTATGACGATAGAGGAGCTGGAAGGGGTTAAAAACTCAGCGGCAGGAACTTTTGTGACCAAGACAGCGACCTTGGACTTTCGTCAGGGAAATCCTGAACCACGCTATCAAGATGTTCCACTTGGTTCTATCAACTCTATGGGCTTGCCAAATAATGGTTTAGACTATTATTTGGACTATCTTTTGGATCTGCAGGAAAAAGAGCCGAACCGGACTTTCTTCTTATCTCTAGTCGGCATGTCTCCAGAGGAAACCCATACTATCTTGAAAAAAGTCCAAGAGAGTGAGTTTCGTGGTCTGACTGAGCTAAACCTCTCCTGTCCAAATGTTCCAGGTAAACCTCAGATTGCCTATGATTTTGAGACAACAGACCGGATTTTGGCAGAGGTATTTGCCTACTTCACCAAACCTCTTGGAATTAAATTACCACCATATTTTGATATTGTCCACTTTGACCAAGCGGCAGCTATTTTCAATAAGTATCCTCTTAAGTTTGTCAACTGCGTCAACTCTATCGGAAACGGCCTTTATATAGAAGATGAGTCGGTCGTTATCCGTCCTAAAAATGGTTTTGGGGGCATTGGTGGGGAGTATATTAAACCAACTGCTTTAGCTAATGTTCACGCCTTCTACCAACGTCTCAATCCTCAAATCCAAATCATCGGAACAGGTGGAGTTTTGACTGGTCGTGATGCCTTTGAACATATCCTCTGTGGAGCGAGTATGGTGCAGGTGGGAACCACACTTCACAAAGAAGGCGTCAGTGCTTTTGATCGTATTACCAATGAACTGAAAGCAATCATGGCGGAAAAAGGGTACGAAAGCCTAGAAGATTTTCGTGGGAAATTGCGCTATATTGATTAAACTCATTAAAAAATCAGAAGAAAGGAGAGAAGATGCTAGCCATTGAAGAAAGTCAGAAATTGACTTTATCAAATTTACCTAGTCTGAGCCTATTTACAGGGACAGATCAGGGTCAGTTTGAAGTGATGAAGAGTCAAGTATTGAAACAGATTGGTTATGATTCTGCTGACCTCAACTTTGCCTACTTTGATATGAAAGAAGTAGTTTACAAGGATGTGGAACTGGAGTTGGTCAGCCTTCCTTTCTTTGCGGATGAGAAAATCGTGATACTAGACCATTTTGTCGATATCACAACAGCTAAGAAACGCTTTTTGACAGATGATGAGCTCAAGTCATTTGAGGAATACCTTGACAATCCTTCACCAACAACCAAGTTGTTAATCTTTGTAGAAGGAAAGCTGGATAGTAAAAGACGGTTGGTTAAATTATTGAAGCGTGATGCAAAGGTTTTTGATGCAGTAGAAGCCAAAGAACAAGAATTGCGCCAGTATTTCCAAAAGTGGAGCCAGAAACAAGGTCTGCAGTTTGCTAATCATTCTTTTGAAAATCTCCTCATCAAGTCGGGTTTTCAATTTAGCGAAATCCAGAAAAATCTCCTCTTTTTACAGTCCTATAAGGAAGACTCTGTTATCGAGGAAGAGGATATTGTTAACGCAATTCCCAAGACCTTGCAGGACAATATTTTTGATTTAACTCAGTTTATTCTGACTAAAAAGATGGACCAGGCGCGTGATTTGGTTAGAGACTTGACCTTGCAAGGTGAAGATGAAATCAAACTGATTGCAGTCATGCTGGGACAATTTCGAACCTTTATCCAAGTGAAAATTTTGGCGGAGTCTGGTCAAACAGAATCGCAGATTGCAAGTAGTCTAGGAAGTTTTCTGGGACGCAATCCCAATCCCTATCAAATCAAGTTTGCGCTGAGAGATTCAAGAGGACTTTCTTTGAGCTTTTTGAAGCAAGCTATTTCTTATTTGATTGAGACAGACTATCAGATTAAGACAGGTCTTTATGAAAAGAGTTTCCTTTTTGAAAAGGCACTCTTACAGATTGCTAGTCAGGTAAATTGATATTTTTTTGAAACTACAACCCGCGTCAAGATTATATTGTCGTGGGTTTCTTGCTGATTTGCTTGTTTTATACTCAATGAAAATCAAAGAGCAAACTAGAAAACTAGCCTCAGGTTGCTCAAAGAACTGCTTTGAGGTTGTAAATAAGACTTACGAAGTCAGCTCAAAACATGTTTTTGAGGTTGCGGATGAAACTGACGAAGTCAGTAACTATACCTACGGCAAGGCGACGTTGACGCGGTTTGAAGAGATTTTCGAAGAGTTTTATTAGAAAGTATTTCAGTGATTTCTTCATCTATAAGCAAAAAACTTGAAAAAAGTGAATGTTTGCGTTATCATTTTCATATAGAAAGAAAAAGAGGTATTACAGATGGCTATTATCTTACCAGATCTTCCATATGCATACGACGCTTTGGAACCATACATCGATGCGGAAACAATGCACTTGCACCATGACAAACACCATCAAACTTATGTCAACAATGCTAATGCAGCTCTTGAAAAACACCCTGAAATCGGTGAAGATCTTGAAGCCTTGCTTGCTGATGTAGAATCTATCCCAGCTGATATCCGTCAAGCGCTTATTAACAATGGTGGTGGACACTTGAACCACGCTCTTTTCTGGGAATTGATGAGTCCTGAGAAAACAACTCCTTCAGCAGAACTTGCAGCAGCAATCGATGCAACATTTGGTTCATTTGAAGAATTCCAAGCGGCCTTCACTGCAGCAGCAACAACTCGTTTTGGTTCAGGATGGGCATGGTTGGTTGTCAACAAAGAAGGGAAACTTGAAGTGACTTCAACAGCAAACCAAGACACACCAATCTCAGAAGGCAAAAAACCAATCTTGGGCTTGGACGTTTGGGAACATGCTTACTACGTGAAATACCGCAACGTGCGTCCTGACTACATCAAAGCTTTCTTCTCAGTGATCAACTGGAACAAAGTAGATGAATTGTACGCAGCTGCTAAATAATGATAGTTGGAGGGAAGAATTGTTCTTCTCTTTTTAAGGTTGTATTATTTTGGTCTGACAAAATCGTCAGACTTTTTTCATTTTTATGAGAAACGTGCTAAGTGCTAGAAATTATGGTAGAATAAAGTATTAAGTAATCGTGAAAAAAGGATATCTATGCGAAAAGAAATTGCACCTGAATTATACAATTATAACAAGTTTCCTGGTCCTGAGTTCCATTTACATGGGGACAAGGTCGAAACGGAAGGAATAGCTTTTTCCTTGGTGGAAAATATCAAGGATGCCTTCGATGTGACGGCTTTTAATCAGCGTTTTTCAGAAGTCTTAACCAAGTTTGATTATATCGTGGGAGACTGGAGCAACGAACAGCTTCGCCTACGAGGTTTTTACAAGGATGACCGAACAGAGGAAAATCTTGAAAAAATCAGTCGTTTACAAGACTATCTTTTAGAGTATTGTAGTTATGGTTGTGCCTATTTTGTTCTAGAAAATGAAGCACCTAAGCGCGCATCATTTGACAAGAAAATGCGTAAAAAGGAAGAAGAACCGTCTTCTAGAAAAGGAAAGAAACCGACTCAAACCAAACGAAAACCGAATGCAGATAAGAAAAATAGACGTCGTCAGAAAGACCAGCATTCTCAGAAAGAGGATAAGGGGCAACGTCATTTTGTCATTCGTCAGAAGTGAGTAGAGAATAAGGAGTAGAAATGAAACCGTCAATTTATAGTTTAACACGTCAAACCATGCAGGAATGGGTTTTGGAGCAGGGAGAAAAGAAATTCCGTGCAGATCAAATTTGGGAATGGCTTTACCGTAAACGTGTCCAGTCATTTGAAGAGATGACCAACCTTTCCAAGGATTTGATTGCTAAGCTTAATGACCAGTTTGTGGTCAATCCCTTGAAACAACGTATCGTTCAAGAGTCTGCTGATGGGACAGTTAAATATCTTTTTGAATTGCCAGATGGTATGTTGATTGAAACAGTACTCATGCGTCAACACTATGGTTTGTCAGTCTGTGTGACGACTCAGGTCGGATGTAATATCGGTTGTACCTTCTGTGCATCAGGCTTGATCAAGAAGCAACGTGATCTTAATAACGGTGAAATCGTAGCGCAGATCATGCTGGTTCAGAAATACTTTGATGAGCGTGGGCAGGACGAACGTGTCAGCCATATCGTTGTCATGGGAATCGGTGAGCCCTTTGATAACTACAACAATGTCTTGAATTTTGTTCGTACCATCAATGATGACAAGGGAATGGCCATCGGTGCTCGTCACATCACGGTTTCAACCTCAGGTTTGGCTCATAAAATTCGTGATTTTGCTAATGAAGGAGTTCAGGTCAATCTTGCTGTTTCTCTTCACGCACCTAACAATGAACTGCGCTCAAGCATCATGAAGATTAACCGTGCCTTTCCGATTGAAAAACTCTTTGCGGCTATTGAGTACTACATCGAAACAACCAATCGTCGTGTGACCTTTGAATACATCATGCTCAATGAAGTCAATGACGGTGTAGAGCAAGCCTTGGAATTGGCTGAATTGCTCAAGAACATCAAGAAATTGTCTTATGTAAACTTGATTCCTTATAACCCAGTTAGTGAGCATGACCAATATAGTCGTAGTCCTAAAGAGCGCGTGATGGCCTTCTATGATACGCTTAAGAAAAAAGGGGTCAACTGTGTGGTTCGTCAAGAGCATGGTACTGATATTGATGCAGCTTGTGGACAATTGCGCTCTAACACAATGAAACGTGACCGCCAGAAGGCAGTCGCAGCAGTCAATCCTTAATGATGAAGAAGACTTATAATCATATTTTGGTCTGGGGAGTTATTTTCTATAGCATTTGCATTGTCTATTTTTGCTTTACTCCTCAAGAACATTCTCCCGTGGGAGTGGAAACTCCAGGTATTCAGCATCTTGGACGCCTGGTTTTTCTTTTGACTCCTTTCAATTCTCTCTGGAAACTAGGTGAAGTGAGTGACATTGGACAATTATATTGGATTTTTCTACAAAATATCCTTAATGTTTTCTTACTTTTTCCTTTGGTGTTTCAACTCCTTTATCTCTTTCCAAACTTGCGGAAAACAAGAAAAGTGATTTTTTTCAGTTTTCTAGTGAGTCTTGGAATTGAGTGTACGCAGTTGGTCTTGGATTTTTTATTTGATTTTAATCGCGTCTTTGAGATTGATGATTTGTGGACCAATACCTTGGGTGGCTATCTGGCTTGGCTCCTCTATAAACGATTGCATAAAAACAAGATAAGGAATTAATATGAGTATTTTAGAAGTTAAAAATCTGAGTCACGGTTTTGGTGACCGTGCAATTTTTGAAGATGTGTCCTTCCGTCTCCTCAAGGGAGAACATATCGGTCTGGTCGGTGCTAATGGTGAAGGGAAATCAACCTTTATGAGCATCGTGACTGGTAAGATGTTGCCAGATGAAGGGAAGGTTGAGTGGTCTAAATATGTGACTGCTGGTTACTTGGACCAACATTCTGTCTTGGAAGAAGGTCAGTCTGTTCGCGATGTTCTCCGTACGGCCTTTGATGAGCTTTTCAAAGCTGAAGCTCGTATCAATGACCTTTATATGGAAATGGCTGAAGACGGTGCGGATGTTGATGCTCTCATGGAAGAAGTTGGCGAACTGCAAGATCGTTTAGAGAGTCGTGATTTCTATACCTTGGATGCTAAGATTGATGAAGTAGCGCGTGCCCTTGGTGTCATGGACTTTGGCATGGATACAGATGTAACTTCTTTGTCAGGTGGGCAAAGAACCAAGGTGCTTTTGGCAAAACTCCTCCTTGAAAAGCCCGATATCTTGCTTTTGGACGAGCCAACCAACTACTTGGATGCTGAGCATATTGACTGGCTCAAGCGCTATCTCCAAAACTATGAGAATGCCTTTGTCCTTATTTCACACGATATTCCATTCTTGAACGATGTTATCAATATCGTCTATCATGTGGAAAATCAACAGCTGACGCGTTACTCTGGTGACTACTACCAGTTCCAAGAAGTCTATGCTATGAAGAAATCTCAGCTAGAGGCAGCCTACGAACGTCAGCAGAAAGAGATTGCAGATCTCAAAGACTTTGTCGCACGTAATAAAGCGCGTGTTGCAACACGAAACATGGCCATGTCTCGTCAAAAGAAATTGGATAAGATGGATATTATCGAGCTGCAAAGTGAGAAACCAAAACCATCCTTTGATTTCAAACCAGCTCGTACACCTGGGCGCTTTATCTTCCAAGCCAAGGACTTGCAAATCGGTTATGACCGACCTCTTACGAAGCCCTTAAACCTTACCTTTGAACGCAATCAAAAGGTTGCCATTATTGGTGCTAATGGTATCGGTAAAACAACTCTATTGAAGTCTCTATTGGGCATTATTCCGCCAATCGCTGGGGAAGTAGAACGTGGTGACTACCTAGAACTCGGTTACTTTGAACAAGAAGTAGAAGGCGGTAATCGCCAAACACCACTTGAGGCTGTTTGGAATGCCTTTCCAGCCCTCAACCAAGCAGAAGTTCGTGCAGCCCTTGCCCGTTGTGGTTTGACAACCAAGCATATTGAAAGCCAAATTCAGGTCTTGTCAGGTGGGGAACAAGCCAAGGTGCGTTTCTGTCTCTTGATGAATCGTGAAAACAACGTTTTAGTGTTGGACGAGCCGACCAACCATTTGGATGTGGATGCCAAGGATGAACTCAAACGCGCTCTCAAAGAATACAAGGGATCTATCCTTATGGTCTGCCACGAACCAGATTTCTATGAAGGCTGGATGGACCAAATCTGGGATTTTAATAATTTAACTTAATAATGAGAGTAAAAGAAATACAGTACCGAATGTAGATACTGTATTTTTTTGGTTTTTATGATTTAAAATCGTAGTCTTTCACCACTTCGATGCTGTCGATTGTGATAGCAGTAGTTGGCTTGTCTTTTTCATCTTTTTCGGCTTTAGCAATTTTATCTACTACATCCATACCGTCAATCACTTGACCAAAGACTGGGTGTTTGCCATCTAGACTAGGATTTCCCCCTTCTTTATAGGCTTCGATGATTTTCTTTGGATACCTGCTTGTAGGGAGTTTAGCAGAGGTATCTGTAGAGTTTTGGTTGATGAAGAACTGGCTGCCATTGGTGTTTGGTTGACCAGTATTAGCCATAGAAATAGCACCACGGATGTTATAGAGATAAGGAGTAATCTCGTTCTTGAAACCAGTTCCCTTGTCTTTTGTCTTATCCTTGTCATGCCAGATGGACTGACCACCTGTACCGTCCCCTTTTGGATCTCCAGTTTGAACCATGAAGCCATCGATGACACGGTGGAAGGTAATACCGTTATAGTAGCCTTCTTTGGCATGAGTGAGGAAGTTTTCAACCGCTAGAGGAGCGAGTTTAGGGAAGAGTTTGATACGGATATCTCCTTGACTTGTGTGGAGAATCACTTCAGCCTCGTCTTCAGCAACTTCTTTAGATAGTTGTGGGAAATTGGCGTTTTCGTTTGTTAAAGCATCGTTTAACTCCTTGGCAGATTGGGCAGCTACTTTGGAGTTTTCCTCAGCGGCCAAGCTAGAATCTACATAGTCATCACCACGCAAACTACGTTGGATGTTGCTGCATCCAGCTAGGGCTACAGTGGATAGTAAAAGAAGGGTTGCTAGTTTTTTCATTCTGTTCCTCTCAAAAATTTATTTCTACCATTGTACCCTAAAAGGAAGGGGATTTCAAATATTAGTGACAAGACAGTTTAAGAGGAAGCCAACCAGAAAGTCGCTTGTTTAGGGGTATCAATACCATAAGTGTACTCGAAGTATTTAGGAAACCAGATCTTAAGAAAGTTCGTAAAGAATCACAATTAGTAAACGTTAATTCGAAAGAATTACTATATTTTAAAAGAGCACATTTTCAAAGGATTTTTTCTTTTGGCTTTACTTCCTAATTAATCAATGAACTTAATACTAGGTCTCGAAAAGAATTATGCTTCCTCTTTCTGTCTGAGTTCAAAGAGGTCTTCTACTTTCAGATTAAAAACTTGAGCAATTTTAAGAGCCATTTCCAGAGAAGGGTTGTAACGGTTATTTTCCAAGTGTAGAATTGTCTCGCGTCGCATGCCGATGAGGTCGGCTAACTCCTGCTGGGTCATGCCTGTGGACTCACGAACAGATTTGAGATTAGTAATAATCTTGCTTTCTTTGGCCATGCTTATCCTCTACGTTCCAAGATAAAATAGACAACCGCAAAGATGAAAATCAAGGCAGCTATGCTAATAAATATCTGTCCCATGTAAAGAGTGAGAGACCCCATATACCCAATGATAACTGCTAGGATCATCAGTGCGCCTAGTATAAAAACAAACATCAAGCTAGCTGCCTTGGCTAAATTAGCATAAAAGCGTTCGTCCGGAGTTTCCTTGACATTTTTCAAGGAGAAAAAAACAAATACAATCACTTCAATAACGAGGCCAATTCCTAAAATCCATTCTTTAATACCAGAACTTTCGCTTGGGTTCGCAACCCAAATTCCTACTGTATAAAAAATGCTTGCTGCAAACACAAGTATCGCGTAAAGCTTAGCAGACAAGTCAAAAATAATCTTTCCCTTACCTTTCTGACTCTTATGAGGCCGTGGTTTCCTATGTAGCCAGCCCCAAATAGCTACAATTTGACCTAACACTGAAATACCAGTAATAACTAACTTGGGTTCCCAACTAAGATTAGAACCAAATAAAACAATAAAATCAATAAAGAGAGCTACGGCAATCACTGCAATAAGGCCACGCATTTTTTGACTTTTTTTCATGATAGACTCCTTTTTTGTGTTATAAATATATAACACTTAAATTTTATGTTATAAATATATCACATTTAAATTTGGAAAGCAAGAATTTATGTGCCAAGGTGACAATTATTTGAAAAAATTTTTTAATTAAAGCCCTCGCTAGTCAAACAACTAAAGAATTTCTGGAAAATCTAGATACTGTATGAATCTCTACTTTTTTCTTAGACTGTTATAAAGTCTGTCAGAATAAGCGTTATAGGTGTAGAAGTTAATTTTTACAGAACTAAATTATTCCCCTATTTAGAATCTATTAATTCATATTTTATAAGTTAATTAGTAGATATCGTTCTTAAAATCCTTGATATTTCGCTTGGGAACAGGCTTGGGATTTAGGAGCCAAGCATTCACATCACGTTCAGGAGAGATAAAGGGTTTGACTTGATGGTCTTTATAAAATGTTTCTAATACTCTTCGAAAATCAAATTCAAACTACGTTAGCTTTGCCTTGCCGTACTCAAGTACAGCCTGCGGCTAGCTTCCTAGTTTGCTCTTTGATTTTCATTGAGTATAAAATAGTATTCACGGATAGCTTCTTTTAAACATTTATTTCCTACTTCTAACAAATTTCTAAATGGTTTAAGAATTTTATAATCTGTCAAGTTTTTTTCTTGACACCTGTTAGAAATCTGCTATAATAGAACATGTGCTAAATAGCTCAGCTATTTCACCGAAATAAAAAATAAGAAAAGAGACTTTAAAAAATGGCAGTTAAAATCCGTTTGACTCGTATGGGTTCTAAGAAAAAACCTTTCTACCGTATCAACGTAGCAGATTCACGTTCACCACGTGACGGACGTTTCATCGAAACAGTTGGAACATACAACCCACTTGTTGCTGAAAACCAAGTAACTTTGAAAGAAGACCGCGTTCTTGCATGGTTGGCTGATGGAGCTCAACCTTCAGATACAGTTCGCAACATCCTCTCAAAAGAAGGTGTATTGAAAAAATTCCACGATTCTAAATTCTCAAAATAAGTTTAAAGTAGGTTGACAGATGGATACGATTGAAAATCTCATTATTGCGATTGTGAAACCCTTGATTTCACAACCAGATGCCTTAACTATCAAGATTGAAGATACACCAGAATTTTTGGAATATCATTTGGATCTTGATCAAAGTGATGTGGGTCGTGTAATCGGTCGTAAGGGTCGCACTATTTCTGCGATAAGAACGATTGTCTACTCTGTCCCAACTGAAGACAAAAAAGTAAGAATCGTTATTGACGAAAAATAAGAAGAGCGGGACGAATGTCTCGCTTTTTTTGCAAGGAGCAGGATATGAAGGATTTAACGTTTAGACAATTACAAGACTACTTACTCGAACATTACCAGCAGTCTCGGACTGAGGAAGGTCTTTTTATCAAGCTAGTGGAGGAAGTCGGAGAAGTAGCTGAGGTTTTGAATGGTCGTTCTGGTAGAAAAGAGGGCGTTCAGGATTCTAATGAAGAACTAGCAAAAGAACTGGCTGATATCATTCACTACACCGTCGCAATTGCGGCCATCAACGACATAGATCTAACCAAGACCATTTTTGAAAAAGATAAAAAGGCGGCTATCAAATATCAGCATGAACGTGATTTGGAAGGATTTTTAGAGAATTTCTAAGAGAATAAGAAATGATTTTTTCATATAAAGAAGATTTCACCTATATTGGTCTAGCTAGTAAATAGAAAACAATGAAACTGGCAGTTTATACTATCAAAGTGAGGAATCTCCAAGAGGTAGACAAGCTAGAACTTGTGAGACAAGAACGAGAAAAGCAGGTCAGCATAGCTGCCTCTTTTATAGGCAACGAGAAAGAATTTATCAGCTTGAAAGAGTGATAGAAGGCATAAAATACTAATCCTAGAAATAGCATCTAGGATTCTACTATGCTACAATGGAAAGACAGTCTCAAAGAATTATAGTCAATTAATCTTGAGAATAGCCATTTTTAAAAGGAGTAACAGTCTATGAACGAGAAAACAAAAGCTTACCTAGCAGCCTTATCCTTTTCAGCAATCATTGGATTTTCTTTTTTATTTACTAAGATTGCTTTAGGCTATGCCAGTCCTCTCACAAACTTAGCGCATCGCTATACAATCGCAGCTTTAGTAATGGTCGTTCTTCATCAAACCAAACTTATTAAAGTGAGTTTAAGTAGAAAAGATATTCTTTCTATTCTTCCTATGAGTCTTTTCTATCCGCTTTTCTTTTTTATTTTTCAATCCTTTGCTTTACAGTATATATCGTCTTCTGAAGCTGGAATTTTACAGGCTCTTGTCCCGATTTTTACGCTCCTTTTAGCATCGGTCTTTCTCAAGGAAAAGACAAGCTTGCTTCAAAAGTTCTTTTTATTTTTATCCGTAGCAGGAGTAGTTTTCATCTTCCTTAGTAAAGGAGCTAACTTTGGTACTGAGACTGCTAGTTTTGGCTTTCTCTTGATGTTGGGATCTGTTCTCGCCAATGCAATAAACAATATTCTCAGCAAGTCCAAAGGAGGTCGCTATCGGGCTATAGATATGACAGCTGTTGTGATATTTGTTGGCTTCGTCACCTTTAATACGCTGAGTCTGATCTCGCACTATCTAGACGGCAACATATTAGCCTACGTTGCACCGCTCGGACAGCTCCCTTATCTACTTTCCATCTTTTATTTGGGAATTTTAGCCTCTATTGTTACTGGTAGTCTCTCTATCTATGCTATTGTTCGACTTGGAGCATCAACCGTCAGTGTCTTTGGTAATCTTGGAACAGTTTTGACCATTCTAGCTGGAGCTCTTATCCTCCACGAACCAATTTATATCTATCATGTGATCGGAGCAACTTTGATTATTGCTGGAATTTTAGGAATGAATCTGATGAGAAAAAAGTAAAGATTGCTTAGCAGTCTTTTTCTTAATCTAAATAATACAGAAAATTCAAAAATTTTAATGGAATCAAGTTTGGAAAACGATGATTTTAATATAGCATGATAAAATAGATAAAAAGAATGACACTAGGATAAAGAGGAGAGAGTGTAATAATGAAGCAAAATGATATAGCTGAAGCTATTGCTTTTTATAACAGAAAACC
The DNA here is from genome assembly GCA_905221155.1 of bacterium. Taxonomy (GTDB): domain Bacteria; phylum Bacillota; class Bacilli; order Lactobacillales; family Streptococcaceae; genus Streptococcus. The sequence goes on from CAJNCB010000001.1 coordinate 268,878, forward strand.
GGAGACTTTGGTACGTCACATTATACCAGTCGTAGATTGTGATTTAGTTGTTTATCATCGTCCTGGAAACACAAATAAAGGCCACATTATTTTTTATCATGGAGCTTGTGGACGTAGTCAGATGTGGGCCCACCAGTATGATGCCTTTGAAGGATTTGACCTCTACTTTGTCAATGTTAGAGGACAGGGTGAATCACCTATGAAAGTTGGCCTACCTGACTTAGAAGGTGCTGTTCAAGATGTAGATGCTATTTTGTCCTATTTCCAGCTAGATAAGGTGGTATTGGTTGGTCATTCTTGGGGAGGGAATCCACTTCAAGAGTACACCTATCGCCATCCAGAAAGAGTCGTAGCCTTGGTCATGGTAGATAGTTGGGGACAGCATCGTTACCTATCAGATAAAGAGAGGAATCGTATAAAATATAGTTCCCTTATGTATAAAACGATTCCTTGGAAGTTGATTGCAGATAAGAACTCAAAAATGTGTACAGACAATCCTATCACAAGAGAATTAGTCAAGACGGCCATTATAGAAACTGGGCGAGATGTTTTTTTGAACCTTGGAATCACAGGTTTCTTGGCAGTCCATGAGATAGAAGGTTATCAAGGAAATCCTTCTATGCTTTTAGTAAGAGGCGAAAATGATTTTCCCAAACACCTAAAAATGATCTACGATGGTATCATTGCCTTAAATCCCAATGCGCGTCAAGTAACGATTTCAGATAGCAAACACCAACCGATGAATGATCATCCTGAAGAGTTTAATCGGATAATTGGTGAATTCTTTGAAGAAGTAGTAGCTCTGTAAGATGAGATTTATCCAACTTGAGAAAATCCCTGGAACGTGATAAAATAAAGGATAGAAATAGAGTACAGGAGACAAGATGAACTACTTTAATGTTGGGAAAATCGTCAATACGCAGGGGTTACAGGGTGAGATGCGAGTCTTGTCTGTGACGGATTTTGCAGAAGAACGGTTTAAAAAAGGGGCTGAGTTGGCTTTGTTTGATGAAAAAGATCAGTTTGTTCAAACAGTAACTATTGCTAGCCACCGTAAACAGAAGAACTTTGACATCATTAAATTCAAAGATATGTACCATATCAACGCTATCGAAAAGTATAAAGGATACAGTCTCAAGGTCGCTGAGGAGGATTTGAATGACCTAGATGATGGTGAATTCTACTATCATGAGATTATCGGTTTAGAAGTCTATGAGGGAGATAACTTGATTGGGACCATCAAGGAAATCCTGCAACCAGGTGCTAACGATGTCTGGGTGGTCAAGCGAAAAGGCAAGCGTGATTTGCTTTTACCATATATCCCGCCAGTGGTTCTTAATGTTGATATTCCGAATAACCGCGTCGATGTGGAAATCTTAGAAGGGTTAGATGATGAAAATTGATATTTTAACCCTTTTTCCAGAGATGTTTTCTCCACTGGAGCACTCAATCGTTGGAAAGGCTCGAGAAAAAGGGCTCTTGGATATCCAGTATCATAATTTTCGAGAAAATGCTGAAAAGGCCCGCCATGTAGACGATGAGCCCTACGGAGGCGGTCAGGGGATGTTGCTCCGAGCCCAACCCATTTTCGATGCCTTTGATGCTATTGAAAAGAAAAATCCGCGCGTTATTCTCCTCGATCCAGCTGGAAAGCAGTTTGATCAGGCTTATGCTGAGGATTTGGCCAAAGAAGAGGAACTGATCTTTATCTGTGGTCACTACGAGGGGTATGACGAGCGAATTAAGACCTTGGTGACAGATGAGATTTCCCTAGGCGATTATGTCCTCACTGGTGGCGAGTTGGCGGCCATGACCATGATTGATGCTACGGTTCGCCTGATTCCAGAAGTGATTGGCAAGGAGTCTAGCCACCAAGATGATAGTTTTTCTTCTGGCCTTCTCGAATACCCTCAGTACACACGTCCCTATGATTATCGAGGCATGGTTGTCCCAGATGTTCTGATGAGCGGGCACCATGAAAAGATTCGTCAGTGGCGCCTGTATGAGAGTTTAAAGAAAACCTATGAACGCAGACCGGATTTGCTTGAACATTATCAGCTGACAGCAGAAGAAGAAAAAATGCTGGCAGAAATTAAAGAAAACAAATAATAAAGGAGAAACCTATGCAAGTAATCAAACGTGATGGAGAAATTGCTGAATTTAATCCAGATAAGATTTACCAAGCTATTTTAAAGGCAGCTCAGACTGTCTATGTATTGACAGATGATTTGCGTCAAAACCTTGCACAAGTCACTAAGAAAGTGGTTTTGGACTTAGAAGAAGCCAAGGTAGAACGTGCTACCATCAGCATGATTCAGTCTTTGGTTGAACATCGTTTATTGGGTGCAGGTTACATTACTATTGCAGAACACTACATTTCCTATCGTTTACAACGTGACTTGGAAAGAAGTGGTTATGGAGATCATATCGCTGTTCATTTACATTTTGAACAAGTTCGCTAAGAAAAAAGAGTGGGATGAAGCAACTACATCTCACTCTTTCTTAAATCTATTTTTTTGGGCTGTTTGGACAGTTGAGGGGACAAATCGCAGGCGTTGAATATCGCTTATACGTATAATACGGGTCACATTTTTGGCAAAATTTTTCACGATAATTTGCTGGCGTTGCTGATCGTATTTGATGATGTCACCTGTAAAACTTGTCTCAGACAAGATAAGGTGAACAGCGGTTTGTTTCTGGATAGCCTCTTCAATAGTAGCTGTAAGGGAGTTGCTTTCAGTATGGTCTGGTTCTTTATGTCCATTTAAAAAGTCATGTATTTTATCTAGAACTTGCTGGAATTTATGTCTCATAGTGGCCTCCCTTCTTTTATATCAATATTATATAAAATTTTCCTAAAATCTACAAGATTTTACGAATAAGCAAATGAAAGCTAAAAAAGGAGAAGAAAATGGCAGAATTTACATTTGAAATCGAAGAGCACTTGTTGACTCTTTCTGAAAACGAAAAAGGTTGGACCAAGGAAATTAACCGTGTGAGCTTTAATGGTGCCCCTGCAAAGTTTGATATTCGTGCTTGGAGCCCAGATCATACTAAAATGGGCAAAGGGATTACTCTCTCCAATGAAGAATTTCAAACCATGGTGGATGCTTTTAAAGGAAACTAAGTTTTCAAAATGAAAGAAAAGGATATTGAGTCATGACAACTCGATATCCTTTTTTAGTTAGCAAAGTAAGCTTGATTTTTAAGGCGTTGAAGTAATGGACGGCTAATAAAACTAATAGCAATAATTTTACCAAGATCTGGAATGATAAAGGGAAGAACTCCCACAGCAAGAGCTTTTTCAAATGCCATTCCAGCTAGGAAATGCAAGCTGAGAATCCCGCCGACAAAGACAAGGGCATCACCCAAGAGGTTTGCAAGAAAAATCTTAACAACACCACTCTTGCTGTTGGTTAGAGAAGAAGTAAGTCCAGAGTATACAAGATAAAACCAAAGATAGCCTGCAGTAGGACCAACTAAAGCCTGAAAACCAGCTCCACCTCCTGCAAAAACAGGAAGACCGATAGCACCTAGAAGAAGATAGAGTCCAACAGAAAGTACAGCCTCTCTTTGTCTAAAGACAGTTGCAATCAAGCCGATTGCAAAGTTTTGCAGAGTGAAGGGAACAGGTCCGATTGGAAGACTGATTTGTGCTAAAACAGCAATGAGAGCAGCTCCAATAGCAGGGATAGCATAAACGTGAGCTTTTTTCAAAATAGTTAACCTCTTTTCTGATGTATAGTAACTATTATACTCGTAGAGTAATTATTGTCAACCAATTTTTTAAAATAAGGTAACAAAAACTGTAACGGCCGATTTTGCTTACTGGTTAAGTTGGATAATTGTTTTGTTGATTCGAAAACATCAAAAAAGAAGCCGACATATTTGTATCAGCTTCTTTTGTTTCGATTAACGCATGGTTACAAATTCTTCGGATGCAGTTGGGTGAATCGCCACAGTTGCATCAAAGTCTGCCTTGGTTGCTCCCATTTTGATAGCAACAGAAAATCCTTGAATCATTTCATCAACACCGTAGCCAATTCCATGAAGTCCGACAACTTTTTCTTCCGGACCAGCTGTGATCAATTTGAAACGTGTTTCTTGACGGTTGTAAGTGCAAGCAGAGTACATAGAAGTAAAGCTTGATTTGTAAACCTTGATTTGGTCTTGACCGTATTCTTTAATAGCTTGCTCTTCTGTCAAGCCAACAGTTCCGATAGCAGGGTGTGAAAAGACAACAGTTGGAATAGTTGTGTAGTCCATTTTTGCAGTTGTTTTTCCGTTAAAGAGACGTTCAGATAGGGTACGCCCAGCCTTGATAGCAACTGGAGTCAGTTCCTTTTCACCTGTTACATCACCTAGAGCGTAGATTCCCTCAACAACAGTATTTTGGTATTCATCTACTTGGATAAAGCCACGTTCGTTCAGAGTCACTCCAGCTTTTTCAAGTTGCAAGCCCTTAACGTTTGGACGGCGACCTGTAGCCCAGATAACTTGGCTAGCTGTGTGACTAGTACCATCTTCGAAATGAATGGTAATGCCCTCAGCAGTTTTTTCTAACTTGGCAGGGACTTTGTGAGTATGAAGTGGCAAGTTTGTTCTTTCCATTTCCTTGACCAAACCTTCAACGATGTAAGAATCAAAACCACGTAAAGGACGATCGCGACGAACAAAGAGATCTGTCTTGACACCAAAGGTGTGGAGTACGCCAGCCAATTCAACAGCGATATAACCCGCGCCTAGAATAGCAACTGACTCTGGCAATTCTTCCCAGGCAAATACATCATCAGAAGAGCCACCTAGTTCAGCACCGGGAATGTTTGGAATACTTGGATGGGCACCAGTAGCAATCACGATATGTTTAGCACGAATGAGCTCACCATTTACGCTGACAGTATGAGAATCTACAAATTCAGCATGACCTTCAATCAAGTCTACTCCGTTGCGTTTAAAACTGCCATCATAAGAAGAACGAGCGCGATCGATATAGGCTTCACGATTGCGACGTAGGGTAGCAAAGTCAAAGTTAAGATCAGTAGTCTTAAAGCCGTAGTCTTCTCCAAATTGATGGAAAGTCTCAGCAATTTGTGCCCCGTACCACATGATTTTTTTAGGAACACAACCTACGTTGACGCAGGTTCCACCTAGTTTCTTTTCCTCAATAACGGCTGCTTTAGCTCCGTGTTCACCAGCACGGTTCATGGTAGCAATTCCTCCACTACCTCCACCGATAGCAATGATATCATATTCTCTCATTTAAAACTCCTTTGTACTCTTTTAAATAGTAGAGTGTCATTTTTTGATAGTCATATTCTATCTTTTTTTTTATCTGATTGCAAAAATCTGCTACGTTCAAAAAAATTAAAGAAAAGGCTTGCAAAAAGGAAAAATAAAGTGTATTATATAACTAGTACAATGGTGGTAAAAAATAGATTCCGAACAATAATCAAATCCCGAAATGTCATTATTTCGTTCTGAACGGTTATTGTTTATATTTGCTAATTTTTATATAATATTGTTAAGGACTTTAAATCAAAAAGGAGTTTCATTATGAAAAAGAATCGTAAAGCTAAAAAGTGGCAATTGTATGCAGCAATTGGTGCTGCCAGTGTAGTTGTATTAGGTGCTGGGGGGATTTTGCTCTTTAGACAACCATCTCAGACTGCTGTAAAAGATGAGCCTACTCATCTTGTTGTTGCCGAGGAAGGAAGCGTGGCATCCTCTGTTTTATTGTCAGGGACAGTAACAGCAAAAAATGAACAATATGTTTATTTTGATGCTAGTAAGGGAGATTTAGATGAAATCCTTGTTTCTGTGGGTGATAAGGTCAGCGAAGGGCAGGCTTTAGTCAAGTACAGTAGTTCAGAAGCCCAGGCGGCCTATGATTCAGCTAGCCGAGCAGTAGCTAAGGCAGATCGTCATATCAATGAACTCAATCAAGCACGAAATGAAGCTGCTTCAGCTCCGGCTCCACAGTTACCAGCACCAGCAGGAGGAGAAGGTGCAGCAGCCCAAACTCAAGCTCCAGTCTCAGGAAATGCAGTGTCATCTATTGATGCACAACTAGGTGATGCTCGTGATGCTCGTGCAGATGCAGCAGCACAATTAAGTAAGGCTCAAAGTCAGTTGGATGCCATGACGGTTCTTAGTACCCTAGAGGGAACTGTGGTCGAAGTCAATCGTAATGTTTCTAAATCTCCAACTGGAGCTAGCCAGGTGGTAGTTCATGTCGTTAGCAATGAAAATTTGCAAGTTAAGGGGGAACTATCTGAATATAACCTTGCCAACCTCTCTGTAGGACAAGAAGTAACCTTTACTTCTAAAGTTTACCAAGATAAGAGCTGGACTGGTAAGATTAGCTACATTTCTGACTATCCTAAAACTAGTGGAGAAGCAGCAAGTGCAGCTACTGCAGCAGCAGGTGGTAATTCTGGTTCTAAATATCCATATACCATCGATGTTACAAGTGAAATCGGTGACTTGAAACAAGGATTCTCAGTAAGTGTTGAGGTGAAGAACAAGACTAAAGCTATTTTGGTTCCTCTAACAAGTATTGTGACTGAAAATGATAAGAACTATGTCTGGGTGCTTGACGAGCAGAAAAAGGCCAAGAAAGTGGAAGTTGGTTTGGGCAATGCTGATGCAGACAACCAAGAAATCACTTCAGGTCTGACAAATGGAGTCAAGGTCATCAGTAACCCAACGTCTTCTCTAGAGGAAGGAAAAGAGGTGAAGGCTGATGAAGAAACTAATTAGTCTAAAAAATATCTGCAGAAGCTACCGTAACGGTGACCAAGAACTGCAGGTTCTCAAAAATATCAACCTAGAAGTGAATGAGGGTGAATTTGTTGCCATCATGGGACCATCTGGTTCTGGTAAGTCTACGCTGATGAATACGATTGGCATGTTGGATACACCAACCAGTGGAGAGTATTATCTTGAAGGCCAAGAAGTGGCTGGACTTGGTGAAAAACAACTAGCTAAGGTCCGCAACCAACAAATCGGATTTGTCTTTCAACAGTTCTTTCTTCTATCGAAACTCAATGCTCTGCAAAACGTAGAATTGCCCTTGATTTATGCGGGAGTTTCGGCTTCAAAACGTCGCAAGTTAGCTGAGGAATATCTAGATAAGGTTGAATTGACAGAACGAAGTCACCATTTACCTTCGGAATTATCTGGTGGTCAAAAGCAACGTGTAGCTATTGCGCGTGCCTTGGTAAACAATCCTTCTATTATCCTAGCGGACGAACCGACAGGAGCCTTGGATACCAAAACAGGTAATCAAATCATGCAACTATTGGTTGAACTAAATAAAGAAGGAAAAACCATTATCATGGTAACGCATGAGCCTGAGATCGCTGCTTATGCCAAACGCCAGATTGTCATTCGAGATGGAGTGATTTCATCTGATAGTGCGCAGTTAGAAAAGGAGGAAAACTAAGATGCAGAATCTGAAATTTGCCTTTTCATCTATCATGGCACATAAGATGCGCTCTTTTCTTACTATGATTGGGATTATCATTGGTGTTTCATCAGTTGTTGTGATTATGGCTCTGGGGGATTCCATGTCTCGTCAGGTCAATAAAAACATGACCAAGTCACAGAAGAATATTCATGTCTTTTTCTCGCCTATTAAAAGTAAAGACGGTTCTTTTACCCAAAAACAATCGGCTTTGACAGTTTCTGGGAAAGAAGAGGAAGTTCCTGTTGAACCACCAAAACCGCAAGAAGCTTGGGTCAAGGAGGCGGCCAAACTTAAGGGTGTAGACAGTTACTATGTAACCAACTCGACCAATACCACCCTGTCTTATAAAGATAAAAAAGTGGAGCGCGCTAGCTTGACAGGTGGAAATATTACTTATATGAAGGCGGTTGAAAATGAAATTGTTGCAGGCCGAAGTCTTATAGCTCAGGATTATAAAGATGTAGCCAGTGTCATTTTGCTAGACCAAGAACTTGCTAATAGCCTGTTTGGATCTGCTCAAGAAGCTGTTAACCAGATTATAGATGTTGGTGGCTTTAGTTATCGTGTCATTGGTGTCTATACTAGCGATGAGGCCAAGACTGCCAAGACTTTCGGTATTGGTGGACTTCCCATTACGACTAATATTTCTCTTGCCAATAACTTCAATATGGATGAAATTTCTGATATTGTTTTCCGAGTTAATGATACCAGTTTGACACCAACTGTAGGACCAGAATTAGCTAAAAAAATGACCGAGATTGCTGCTCTTCAGCAAGGAGAGTATCAGGTGGCAGATGCGACTGCAGCCTTCCAAGAAGTACAACAACTTTTTGGATTTATAACTACGATTATTAGTGCCATCGCAGGAATTTCTCTCTTTGTTGGAGGGACTGGTGTTATGAACATTATGCTGGTTTCGGTGACAGAGCGTACTCGTGAAATTGGCCTCCGTAAGGCTTTGGGTGCGACACGTGCTAATATTTTAATTCAGTTTTTGATTGAATCCATGATTTTGACCTTGCTTGGCGGAGTCATTGGTTTGACAATTGCGACAGGCTTAACCGCTATAGCTGGTCTACTCTTGCAAGGATTGATAGCTGGTATAGAAGTAGGAGTATCAATCCCAGTTGCCCTATTTAGTCTTGCAGTTTCGGCTAGCGTGGGTATGATTTTTGGAGTTTTGCCAGCCAACAAGGCATCGAAACTTGATCCAATTGAAGCCCTTCGTTATGAATAAAATCAACAAGATGGACACTCGTCTATCTTGTTTTTATATAGATTTCCCTATCGAAAATCCTTAAAAATGTGATATAATGAAGTGTTAGAAAAACAGGTTTCATTTGCCTGGAAAGGAAAAATTATGTCTGAAAAGAATTTTTATATTACAACGCCGATTTACTATCCATCTGGTAAACTTCATATCGGATCTGCCTACACAACCATTGCTTGTGATGTCCTAGCACGTTACAAACGCCTGATGGACTATGATGTCTTTTATCTGACTGGTCTTGATGAGCATGGCCAAAAGATTCAACAAAAAGCAGAAGAAGCTGGTATTACACCTCAAGCCTATGTTGATGGGATGGCAGTTGGAGTTAAAGAACTCTGGCAATTACTAGATATCTCATACGATAAATTTATCCGTACAACGGATGATTACCATGAAAAAGTTGTCGCACAGGTCTTTGAGCGCTTGCTTGCTCAAGATGATATCTATTTGGGTGAATACTCTGGTTGGTACTCAGTATCAGATGAGGAATTCTTTACAGAAAGCCAGCTTGCAGAAGTATTCCGTGATGAAGCTGGAAATGTAACTGGTGGTATTGCTCCATCAGGACACGAGGTTGAATGGGTATCTGAAGAGTCTTATTTCCTTCGTCTTAGCAAGTACCAAGACCGTCTAGTAGAATTTTTCAAAGCTCATCCTGAATTTATCACTCCAGATGGTCGTCTGAATGAAATGCTTCGCAACTTTATTGAGCCAGGTTTAGAGGATTTGGCGGTATCTCGTACAACCTTTACATGGGGTGTGCCAGTACCATCAAATCCTAAACACGTTGTATACGTTTGGATTGATGCCCTTCTTAACTATGCTACAGCTCTTGGCTATGGTCAAGATGAACATGGTAACTTTGACAAATTCTGGAATGGAACAGTATTCCACATGGTAGGAAAAGACATCCTTCGGTTCCACTCAATCTACTGGCCAATCCTTCTTATGATGTTAGATATCAAATTGCCAGATCGTTTGATTGCTCACGGTTGGTTCGTCATGAAAGACGGCAAAATGTCTAAGTCTAAAGGAAATGTCGTTTACCCTGAAATGTTGGTAGAGCGTTATGGACTAGATCCACTTCGTTACTATCTCATGCGTAGCCTTCCAGTTGGTTCAGACGGAACTTTCACTCCTGAAGACTATATAGGCCGTATCAACTACGAATTGGCCAATGACCTTGGAAACCTCCTCAACCGTACGGTTTCTATGATTAATAAGTACTTTGACGGGCAAGTCCCTGTCTATGTAGAAGGTGTAACAGAGTTTGATAATGCTCTTGCTGACGTTGCAGAACAATCAATCGCTGACTACCACACCTACATGGAAGCAGTTGACTACCCACGTGCACTTGAAGCAGTATGGACCCTTATCTCACGTACTAATAAATACATAGACGAGACAGCTCCGTGGGTCTTGGCAAAAGATGAAGCACTCCGCGACCAATTGGCAAGTGTTATGAGCCACTTGGCAGCCAGCCTTCGTGTCGTTGCTCACTTGATTGAGCCATTTATGATGGAAACCAGTCGTGCAGTCTTGAATCAACTTGGCTTGGAAGAAGTAGCGAGCCTTGAAAACCTGAACTTGGCTGATTTCCCTGCAGGTGTGACTGTAGTTGCTAAGGGAACACCGATTTTCCCACGTCTGGATATGGAAGAAGAAATCGCCTATATCAAGGAACAAATGGAAGGTAACAAACCAGCAGTCGAAAAAGAGTGGAACCCAGATGAAGTTGAACTCAAACTAAACAAGGAAGAAATCAAGTTTGAAGACTTTGACAAGGTCGAAATCCGTGTCGCAGAAGTCAAAGAAGTGTCTAAAGTAGAAGGTTCAGATAAGTTGCTTCAATTCCGCTTGGATGCTGGCGATGGTGAAGATCGTCAAATCCTCTCAGGAATTGCAAAATACTATCCAAACGAACAAGAATTGGTCGGCAAGAAAGTTCAAATCGTTGCCAATCTCAAACCACGTAAAATGATGAAGAAATATGTCAGCCAAGGGATGATCCTATCAGCTGAACATGATGGAAAATTAACTCTTCTCACAGTTGATCCAGCTGTACCGAATGGAAGTGTGATTGGGTAAAAGTAGAGGCTCTATAATATTGGAATCTTTGTCTTGTTCCGTGGGTTTAAGAAGATAAAATGGAGTGAAATATAGTCAAAAAGCCGTTGCAAAGCGGTTTTTTGTTATAATGAAGGGAAGAATGTTAGAAATTAAAGGAGAAAAATTTGATGAGATACATAACTCTTGGTCAAGATGACAAAGAATTATCAGAAATTGTTCTCGGAATGATGAGAATAAAAGATAAGTCTGTTAGAGAAGTTGAAGAGCTTGTAGAAACAGCACTGTCTGTTGGAATCAATGCTTTCGACTTGGCTGATATATATGGTCGTGGTCGTTGTGAAGAACTGTTAGGTCTTGTCTTAAAAAATCGTCCAGATTTAAGAGAAAAGATGTGGATTCAGTCCAAATGTGGAATTCGCATTGAAGAATTTACCTATTTTGATTTTTCTAAGGACTATATTATAAAATCAGTTGACGGAATTTTGCAAAGATTGAAGATTGATCATCTAGATAGCTTGCTTCTTCATCGACCAGATGCTTTGATGGAATCTGATCAAGTAGCAGAAGCCTTTGATCTTCTTTATAAACAAGGTAAGGTTCGAGATTTTGGAGTTTCTAATCAAAATCCTATGATGATGGAGTTGCTTAAAAAAGATGTCAAGCAGCCGTTAGCTGTTAATCAACTACAATTGAGTGCGGCTTTTACTCCAGGATTCGAATCAGGTTTTCATGTTAATATGGAAGATAGTCAAGCATCTATGCGAGATGGCAGCATTTTTGAATATTGCAAATTACACGATGTGGTCATTCAAGCATGGTCTGTCTTACAATTCGGGTATTTTAAAGGGAATTTTGTTGGAAATGAGAAATTTCAAGCTTTAAATCAAGTACTTGATCGTTTAGCTATTAAATATGGAGCAACCTCTTCAACTATTGCCATTTCTTGGATATTGCGTTATCCAGCAAAAATGCAGGCAGTTGTAGGTACCACAAATCCTAAGCACTTGAGAGAAGTTAGCCAAGCGGCAAACTTTAGCTTAACAAGAAAAGAATGGTATGAAATTTATCTTGCTGCAGGGAATAATTTGCCGTAAGTAGAAGCAGATGTAATAAATCACATTCAAAAAGCCGTTTTAAAGCGTTTTTTTTGTTATAATGAAGGGGAGAATTATTGATTTTAAAGGAGAAAAACATGACTTTCGAAGAAATGCTACCTGGATTAAAGGCTAAGAAAAAATACGTACGTACTGGTTGGGGAGGTGCTGAAAACTATGTCCAGCTTTTTGACACCATTGAACAAAACGGGGTTGCACTGGAAGTGACGCCCTACTTCCTAATCAATGTGTCTGGAGAAGGAGAAGGTTTTTCCATGTGGAGCCCGACACCTTGTGACGTTTTAGCGACGGATTGGGTAGAAGTGCATGACTAAACGTGTACTCATCACAGGAGTGAGTTCAGGAATTGGCCTGGCTCAAGCTCAACTTTTTTTAGAAAAGGGCTATCAAGTTTATGGAGTGGACCAAGATGAAAATCCATTCCTACAAGGTGATTTCCATTTTTTACAGAGAGATTTGACCTTGGACTTGGAGACTATTTTTGATTGGTGTCCTCAGGTGGATGTTTTGTGCAATACTGCTGGAGTTTTGGATGATTATAAACCACTTTTGGAACAGACAGCGCAGGAAATTCAAGAGATTTTTGAAATCAACTATATGACTCCTGTTGAGTTGACTCGCTATTACTTGACACAAATGCTGGAGAATAAAAAAGGGACCATTATCAATATGTGCTCCATCGCTTCGAGCCTAGCAGGTGGCGGTGGACATGCCTATACTTCTTCGAAGCACGCCTTGGCAGGCTTTACTAAGCAGTTGGCTCTAGACTATGCTGAAGCTGGGATTCAGGTCTTTGGTATCGCTCCAGGAGCAGTCAAGACAGCTATGACCGCTGCGGACTTTGAGCCAGGTGGATTAGCAGACTGGGTGGCTAGTGAAACACCAATCAAGCGCTGGATTGAGCCAGAAGAAGTGGCAGAAGTCAGTCTCTTTTTGGCCAGTGGAAAGGCCTCTGCCATGCAAGGACAAATATTGGCAATAGACGGTGGATGGTCTTTGAAGTAGGAGGATCTGATGGAAATCAAAAGACACTTTGGAGTCTACGCTGTTTGCTTTGAAAATGGGAAGTTGCTATGCATTGAAAAAACGAGAGGCCCTTATCAACATCGGTATGATCTACCTGGAGGCAGTCAGCAACTTGGTGAAGGACTGACGGAAACGCTGATTAGAGAAGTTTTGGAAGAGACTGGATATACTGTTAGAAGCTACTCCAATCCTCGAATCTACGATGTTTTTGTCAGGGAAGAATTAAAAAATTTTATGGTTCACCATGTCATGGCCTTGTATGATATTGAAATGAATGAGAGTGCACCTCAAGTTACGATTTCGGAAGCTGTGTCTGATGGTGCGAATGATTCACTTGGATATATTTGGATGGATATTCAAGAGATCACAGAAGAAAATGCATCTCCATTAGTCTTGAAGGTTAAGTCTGAATTATTAGGATTTCCAGAACTGGACAAGACTTCTTACATGAATTGGAAGGTGAATGATGAGGAAGCAACTTGCTCTTAGTGGCGAAAAACTTGATGAAAAAGTTTACCCACAACTATTTCATCATGTTGGCATGATTCGTGGGGAATATTTGTTGAGAGAGCTTAATCAAAACATCATATTAGCAAGTTGTCAGCAATTTGTAAAAGATTATCTAGAGACTATCTGCTTCCTGTACTCAGATGAAGAAGTTTGGTATCGTTTTTCAGAATTAACGAATACAGAAGCTAATTGTCTAAAGGGGACTAAAGAGTATTTTGATGAAAATCATCCCTTATTTGGATATAGAGGAACTAGGCGTTTGCTGGCGTGTCCGGATGAATTTCAGGCTGAAGCATATGTCGTTACAGAAGTTTATCAAAACAATCCCAATCTATCTGTTATCTTTCCTTTTGTCAATGATGCCGACCAATTAAAACAAGCTATTACAGTATTGCGCCAGCATGGTTTCACTGGAAAAATTGGAACGATGATTGAATTACCATCAGCGTATTTTGACTTAGATAGGATTCTCGAAACGGGCATTTCAAAGATTGTGGTTGGAATGAATGATTTGACTTCTTTCATTTTTGCGACTGTGAGAAACAGTCAATGGCATAATATGGAAAGTCCAATTATGTTAGATATGTTAATACAGATGCAGGATAAAGCAAGGATTAAAAATATTGACTTTGCTGTAGCAGGATATCTGAATGTTTCTTTCATACAAAAAATGAATCAGATGGGTATTGAATGCATTCTCCATTACAGCTCTATTCCGGAGATTTTTGATTTAGAAATTGACCATCCAGACCATCTTAAACACATAAAAGAAGAAAGTAAAAAATTACAAAGGAGCACCCATGACACCGCAAGAAATGTGGAATGCATACAAGAAAATCAATCCTTCGATCGGAGATGAAATCGATGCCTGGGCTTTTGGAGTGGAACCAGATCTTTTAGCGGATTTGGTGTTTAAAGGCGAAAAGACGGCAACGGCTTCAGCCTATGACCTCTACGCACTAGAAGCCGAGTCTCTTCCTCAAGAAGGAACTTTTGATGTCATTTTAGATAGTGAAAATCAGGCTGTCTGCATTGTAGAAATTACAAAGGTTTCCGTTCAGCCCTTCAATCAAGTTTCTGCTGACCATGCCTACAAGGAAGGAGAGGGAGATAAATCCTTAGCTTATTGGCGGCAGGTTCATGAGGACTTCTTCACTGAGTGGCTGCGCGAGGCAGGACTGACTTTTACACCTGAAAGCAAGGTTGTTTTAGAAGAATTTCGCAAGGTCTACCCACTGTAGACTGTTAGACGGAAGAAAGTTTTGGAAATCACCGTCCAATCCTTTTTTCTCCAGCAAAACATGATATAATAAGTTTGTTTGAAGAAGAGCTCTAGCTCTTAAACTTAGATAGGAGAAAACTATGCAAGCAGTTGAACATTTTATTAAGCAATTTGTTCCTGAACATTATGATTTATTTTTAGACTTGAGTCGTGAGACCAAGACTTTTTCAGGGAAAGTGACCATTACTGGTCAAGCACAGAGTGACCGTATTTCCCTTCACCAAAAAGACTTGGAAATCGCTTCTGTAGAAGTTGCAGGGGAAGCTCGCCCATTCACAGTTGACCATGACAATGAAGCTCTTCATATCGAATTGGCTGAGGCTGGTCAAGTTGAATTGCTTCTTGCCTTTTCTGGTAAAATCACAGATAACATGACAGGGATTTATCCTTCATACTACACAGTTGATGGAGTCAAGAAGGAAGTCTTGTCTACTCAATTTGAGAGCCATTTTGCGCGCGAAGCCTTCCCATGTGTGGATGAGCCAGAAGCCAAAGCAACTTTTGATCTCTCTCTACGTTTTGACCAAGCAGAAGGTGAATTGGCCTTGTCTAACATGCCAGAAATCGATGTTGAAAACCGTAAGGAAACAGGTATCTGGAAGTTTGAAACAACACCTCGTATGTCTTCTTACTTGTTAGCCTTTGTTGCGGGTGATTTGCAAGGTGTAACGGCTAAGACTAAAAACGGTACCCTTGTAGGTGTTTACTCAACCAAAGCTCACCCACTATCTAACCTTGATTTCTCATTGGATATCGCTGTTCGCTCCATCGAGTTTTACGAAGATTACTATGGAGTTAAGTACCCGATCCCTCAATCTCTCCATATCGCCCTTCCTGACTTCTCAGCTGGAGCTATGGAAAACTGGGGTCTTGTGACCTACCGTGAAGTTTACTTGGTTGTGGATGAGAACTCTACCTTTGCTAGCCGTCAACAAGTTGCCCTTGTTGTGGCACATGAATTGGCTCACCAATGGTTTGGTAACCTCGTGACGATGAAATGGTGGGATGACCTTTGGCTCAATGAAAGCTTCGCTAACATGATGGAATACGTCTGTGTGGATGCTATTGAACCAAGCTGGAATATCTTTGAAGATTTCCAAACAGGTGGTGTTCCGTCTGCCTTGAAACGTGATGCTACTGATGGTGTTCAGTCTGTTCACGTCGAAGTTAAACATCCAGATGAAATCAATACGCTCTTTGACGGAGCTATCGTCTATGCCAAAGGAAGCCGTCTCATGCACATGCTTCGTCGTTGGCTCGGTGATGCTGATTTTGCTAAAGGTTTGCATGCCTACTTTGAAAAACACCAATACAGCAATACAATTGGTCGTGACCTTTGGGATGCTCTTGGTCAAGCGTCTGGCCGTGATGTTGCAGCCTTCATGGATTCTTGGTTGGAACAACCTGGTTATCCAGTTCTCACTGTCAAAGTTGAAAATGATGTCTTGAAGATTTCACAAAAACAATTCTTCATCGGTGAGCACGAAGATAAGAACCGTCTCTGGGTTGTGCCACTAAACAGCAACTGGAAAGGCTTGCCTGATACACTTGAAACTGAAAGCATCGAAATTCCAGGCTACGCAGCTCTTCTTGCTGAAAATGAAGGAGCTCTTCGTCTCAACACTGAAAATACAGCCCACTATATTACAGACTATCAAGGAGACTTGTTAGATGCTATTCTTGCTGACCTAGTTGAGCTTGATAACACAAGCAAACTTCAAATCGTTCAAGAACGTCGTTTGCTTGCAGAAGCAGGGCACATTTCTTATGCTGACTTGCTCCCAGTCCTTGATAAACTAGCTAAGGAAGAATCTTACCTTGTCGTTTCAGCTGTTTCTCAAGTAATTTCTGCCCTTGAGCGCTTTATCGATGAAGGAACAGAAACTGAAAGAGCCTTCAAAGCCTTGGTTGCTAAATTGGCTCGTCACAACTATGACCGTCTTGGTTTTGAAGCTAAAGATGGCGAATCAGATGAGGATGAATTGGTTCGTCAGTTGGCTGTTTCTATGATGATTCGCTCAAATGATGCAGAAGCTAGTCAAGTCGCTAGCCAAATCTTCGCAGCCCACAAGGATCATCTTGCAGGACTTCCAGCAGCTATTCGCTCACAAGTTCTGATCAATGAGATGAAACATCATGAGACTAAAGACTTGTTAGCACTTTATCTTGATACTTATACTCACGCAACAGATGCTGTCTTTAAACGTCAGTTGGCAGCAGCTCTTGCCTACAGTACAGATGCGGACAATATCCAAACCTTGATTGCTGCTTGGAAGGACAAATTTGTGGTCAAACCACAAGACTTGTCTGCTTGGTACTTCCAGTTCTTAAGCCATCAAGCAACTCAGGAAACAGCATGGTCTTGGGCTCGTGAAAACTGGGCTTGGATTAAGGCAGCCCTTGGAGGAGATATGAGCTTTGATAGCTTTGTTATCCTTCCTGCTCACGTATTTAAGACTCAGCAACGTTTGGCAGAGTACAAGGAATTCTTTGAGCCACAACTTTCTGACCTTGCTCTTAGCCGTAACATCGGTATGGGAATCAAGGAAATTGCAGCGCGTGTTGACTTGATTAACCGTGAAAAAGCTGCAGTGGAGGCAGTCGTTCTTCGATACGGAAACGCATAAATAAGCCTAAAATAAAAAGAAAACTCAGCTATCTCATGTAAAATGCAGAGAGTTGAGTTTTTTTTAAGGCAAATTTGGTATAATGGTTTTAATAAGGAGGAGTTTCTCATGATAAAAATCTTATTAGTTGAGGATGACCTAGGCCTGTCAAATTCAGTATTTGACTTTTTAGACGATTTTGCGGATGTCATGCAGGTATTTGATGGTGAAGAAGGTCTCTACGAAGCTGAAAGTGGCGTCTATGACTTGATTTTGCTCGATTTAATGTTGCCTGAAAAAAATGGCTTCCAAGTCTTGAAAGAATTGCGTGAAAAAGGAATTACGACACCAGTTCTGATCATGACTGCCAAGGAAAGTTTGGATGACAAGGGACATGGATTTGAATTGGGAGCAGATGATTATCTGACTAAACCTTTCTACCTAGAAGAACTCAAAATGCGGATTCAAGCCCTTCTCAAACGTTCAGGTAAGTTTAATGAAAATACCTTGACTTATGGAAATATTGTAGTTAATTTGTCAACAAATACCGTTAAGGTTGAAGATACTCCTGTCGAATTGCTGGGGAAAGAGTTTGATTTATTAGTCTATTTCCTTCAAAATCAAAATGTTATTTTGCCCAAGACTCAGATTTTTGATCGTCTATGGGGATTTGATAGTGACACAACGATTTCGGTTGTCGAAGTCTATGTTTCAAAAGTCCGTAAGAAATTAAAAGGAACCACTTTTGCAGAGAATTTGCAAACCTTGCGTAGTGTTGGGTATATTTTAAAAGATGTTCAGTAAACTAAAAAAAACATGGTATGCGGATGACTTTAGTTATTTTATCCGTAACTTTGGTGTCTTCACTCTGATTTTTTCCACCATGACTCTGATTATTTTGCAGGTCATGCATTCGAGTCTCTATACTTCGGTGGATGATAAGCTCCACGGTCTGAGTGAAAATCCTCAGGCAGTTATTCAGCTTGCTGTAAATAGGGCAACAGAAGAGATTAAAGATTTAGAGAATGCCGCTACAGATACTAGCAAGACTGAAGTAAAACCCAATGTCAGTTCTAACACAGAAGTCATTCTTTTTGATAAGAATTTTACACAGCTCCTTTCTGGAAACCGATTTTTGGGATTGGATAAGATTAAGTTAGAGAAAAAAGAACTAGGACATATCTACCAGATTCAGGTTTTTAATAGCTATGGACAAGAAGAAATCTATCGCATGATTTTGATGGAAACCAATATCAGCTCGGTTTCAACCAATATCAAGTATGCAGCTGTCTTGATTAATACCAGTCAGTTGGAGCAAGCCAGTCAAAAGCATGAGCAATTGATTGTAGTCGTGATGGCAAGTTTCTGGATTTTGTCTTTACTTGCCAGTCTCTATCTAGCTAGGGTCAGTGTTCGTCCTCTGCTTGAGAGCATGCAGAAGCAACAGTCCTTTGTGGAAAATGCCAGTCATGAGTTACGAACTCCACTTGCAGTTTTGCAAAATCGCTTAGAGACCCTTTTCCGTAAGCCGGAAGCTACTATTATGGATGTGAGCGAAAGCATTGCCTCTAGTTTGGAAGAAGTTCGAAATATGCGGTTTTTGACAACGAACTTGTTGAATTTAGCTCGTAGAGATGATGGGATTAAGCCGGAACTTGCAGAAGTTCCAACCAGTTTTTTCAATGCGACTTTCACAAACTATGAGATGATTGCTTCGGAAAATGACCGTGTCTTCCGTTTTGAAAATCGCATCCATCGAACGATTGTCACAGATCAGCTTCTTTTAAAACAATTGATGACCATCCTATTTGATAATGCTATCAAATATACAGAGGAGGATGGTGAAATTGATTTTATGATTTCAGCCACTGATCGTAATCTGTATTTACTTGTTTCTGATAACGGAGTTGGTATTTCCTCAGAAGATAAGAAGAAAATTTTTGATCGCTTTTATCGAGTGGATAAGGCTAGAACCCGTCAAAAAGGTGGTTTTGGTTTAGGATTATCCCTAGCCAAGCAAATTGTAGATGCGCTTAAAGGAACCATTACTGTTAAAGATAATAAACCAAAAGGAACAATCTTTGAAGTGAAGATAGCCATCCACACACCATCTAAAAAGAAAAAATAAAAATATCGCTCCAGACGGGGCGATATTTTGGATTTATCTTCTATGTTTTTGTTTGATAATAAAGCGCTGAACTTTTAAAACAAGTAAGCTGGATCCGATTGCTGCGGCAAATGCAAGAGCAGGCGATAATTTTAATGCTAAAAAGATAAAACTAAAGATAGCAATACAGATACAAAAAACAGCGATATTAACAAAAAATAGGATTTCCTTGAGATTGGCATCAGATTGCGCTTCAGGTGTATAATCTTGATAGCGAGGAACCTGCTGGCTTAATTCTTCTTGATAGTCTACCTCATAGGATTGTAATTTTCTTACGGGCATTATTCTCTCCTTAACAGTACATACCTATTTTATCATTTTTTCAGCAGAGAATTATTACAGAAAGGTTACAATAAGAATAAAGTCCCTTTTCATTTTTAAAGAATGGCTGATTTTCCAGAAATGTGGTATAATTTTTCTTATGGAAAAGATTATCATTACAGCAACTGCTGAAAGTATTGAACAAGTTAAACAACTGCTCGAAGCTGACGTAGATCGTATCTATGTCGGTGAGAAAGATTTTGGCCTTCGTCTGCCAACAACCTTTAGTTATGACCAATTGCGTGAAATCGCTAAGTTGGTTCATGAAGCTGGTAAGGAATTGATTGTTGCGGTCAATGCCCTCATGCACCAAGATATGATGGATCGTATCAAGCCTTTCTTAGACTTTTTGGAAGAAATCAAGACAGACTACATTACGATTGGGGATGCAGGTGTCTTTTACGTGGTCAACCGCGATGGTTATTCCTTTAAGACCATCTACGATGCTTCAACCATGGTAACTAGCAGTCGCCAGATTAACTTCTGGGGACAAAAGGCTGGCGCATCTGAGGCTGTTTTGGCGCGTGAAATTCCATCGGCTGAACTCTTCAAAATGCCAGAGATTTTGGAAATTCCTGCTGAAGTGTTGGTTTATGGTGCTAGTGTCATCCACCATTCTAAACGTCCGCTCTTGCAAAACTACTATAACTTTACGCATATCGATGATGAAAAGACGCGCAAGCGTGACCTCTTCTTGGCTGAGCCGAGTGACCCAGAGAGCCACTATTCCATTTTTGAAGATAATCATGGTACCCACATTTTTGCCAACAATGACCTTGATTTGATGACCAAATTGACAGAATTGGTAGAGCATGGTTTCACTCATTGGAAACTAGAAGGGCTCTACACACCTGGTCAGAACTTTGTCGAGATTGCAAAACTCTTTATCCAGGCGCGTAGCTTGATTCAAGAGGGCAACTTTAGCCATGACCAAGCCTTCTTGCTGGATGAAGAAGTGCGTAAACTTCACCCTAAAAACCGATTCCTTGATACAGGATTCTACGACTACGATCCTGATATGGTTAAATAAAGTAAATGATTCGTTGAGAGAAGGAAGATGCAAACATTTCTTCTCTCAATTTTTCGTATTTCTTCACCATTTTCAAAAAATCAGCAAGCTGGGATACTCTATTTGCTGGGATTTTTAAGAAAAGTGCCCTTCTTGAGTTTGAAAATTATCCCATGTTTGCAGGTGCCAAATGCCCCTTTTTTTGGTATAATTTTTTATAATGAAAACGATTGGTAATCGCTATGTTGTGGTGGATTTAGAGGCAACTAGCACAGGTAGTAAGGCTAAAATTATCCAAGTGGGAATTGTCGTGATTGAGGACGGAAAAATCGTTGATCAGTATACGACGGATGTCAATCCACATGAACCCTTGGATGGTCATATCAAAGAACTGACAGGACTGACTGACCAACGTCTGGCGCAAGCACCTGATTTTTCGCAAGTTGCTAGAAAAATCTTTGACTTGGTGGAGGATGGGATTTTTGTAGCCCATAATGTTCAGTTTGATGCCAATCTCTTGGCGGAAAATTTATTTTTTGAAGGCTATGAACTAAGAAATCCTCGTGTTGACACGGTCGAATTGGCTCAGGTATTTTTCCCTGAACTGGAAAAATATAGTTTGCCGATTTTGTGTCGAGAATTAGGAATTCCTTTAAAACACGCTCACACAGCCCTTTCAGATGCCCAAGCTACAGCGGAATTACTTCTTTTTTTACGAGAAAAGATGGCCCAGCTTCCTAAAGGTCTCTTGGAACGCTTGCTGGAAATGGCTGATGCCCTCCTATACGAGTCCTACCTGGTTATTGATGAAATTTTTCGAAACCAATCTATCCTTAGTTCTCCAGACTTGGTTGAAGTTCAAGGACTGTATTTCAAGAAAACTGGAGCTCCCCTGGAGTCACGAAAACTATCCCAAGATTTTTCTAAAAATATTTCTCTGTTGAATCTTGAAGTGAGGGAGGAGCAAGAAAATTTTGCTAAAGAGGTTGGCTTGCTATTGAAAGATGAGCCTGTCTCTCTGATTCAAGCTCCGACAGGGATTGGGAAAACCTATGGCTATCTCTTACCCGCTTTATCTCAAGTGAGAGAGCGACAAATTGTTCTTAGTGTTCCGACAAAGATTCTTCAAAATCAGATCATGGAAGAAGAAGGTAAACGCCTCAAGAAAGTATTCCATATAGATATTCATAGTTTAAAGGGACCACACAATTACCTGAAGTTGGATTCCTTTTATCGTTCCTTGCAGGAAAATGATGAAAATCGCTTATTTAGACGTTTTAAAATGCAACTCTTGGTCTGGCTGACTGAGACAGAGACAGGAGATTTGGATGAAATTGGGCAACTCTACCGTTACCAACATTTTCTGACAGATCTTCGTCATGACGGGAATTTATCATCTCAAAGCTTATTTGTGACGGAAGATTTTTGGAAACGTAGTCAAGAAAAGGCACAAACCTGCAAGCTTTTAGTGACCAATCATGCCTATCTTGTAACCAGACTTGAAGATAATCCTGAATTTGTCAGCGACCGTTTATTGATTATTGATGAAGTTCAAAAGATCTTGTTAGCTCTAGAAAATCTGCTTCAAGAGACCTACGATATCCAGTCTATTATTGATTTGCTTGATAAGGCTTTACTGGAGGAGCAAAATAAGGTCCAACAACGAATACTAGAAAGTATTCGCTTTGAGTGCCTTTACTTGATTGAACAATTTCAGTCTGGAAAATCTAGGAAAAATATCTTAGATTCTCTTGCCAATCTCCATCAATATTTTTCAGAATTAGAGGTAGAAGGCTTTGAGGAGTTGGTTCGCTATTTTACAGCTAACCGAGATTACTGGCTTGAAGCAATTGAAACGAGTCAAAAGAAAATTCAGATTTCTTCTACAAAATCAGGCCGTATTCTCCTATCTTCTTTAGTACCTAATTCATGTCAAGTCTTGGGAGTGTCGGCTACTCTTGAGATTAGTCAGAGAGTTTCTTTGGCAGATCTTTTAGGCTACCCTGAAGCTAAATTTGTCAAGGTTGAAGCTCATAAAAAACAGGATCAAGAAGTGGTTTTAGTCAAGGATTTTCCCTTGGTAACAGAAACCTCCTTAGAAGTTTATGCTCAAGAGGTAGCTGATTTGCTGATGGATGTTCAAGCTTTCCAACAACCGATTTTAGTTCTCTTTACTGCTAAAGACATGCTTCTAGCAGTATCGGATTTACTTCCAGTTAGCCACTTGGCCCAGTATAAAAATGGGGATGTTCATCAACTGAAGAAACGCTTTGAAAAAGGTGAACAACAAATCCTGCTTGGTGCAGCAAGTTTCTGGGAGGGAGTTGATTTTTCAAGTCATCCTTTTGTGATTCAAGTTGTACCAAGACTTCCTTTCCAAAATCCTCAAGAGCCCTTGACGAAAAAGATTAATCAGGAAATGAATCAGGAAGGAAAAAATGCCTTTTATGATTATCAGTTGCCAATGGCCATTATTCGTTTAAAGCAAGCTTTGGGAAGAAGTATGAGACGCGAACACCAACGTTCCTTAACTCTTATTTTGGATAGGAGAATTGTCGGAAAGCGATATGGCAAACAAATTGTGACTTCTCTAGCAAAAGAAGCGACCGTTAAAACCGTCTCTCGATCCGAAGTTGACGAGGCTATTGATAAATTTTTAAATGAACTTTGATAAATAATATTGTATGAAAGTATAAGGTTAGTATATATGAAACGTTCTCTCGACTCTAGAGTCGATTATAGTTTGCTCTTGCCAGTATTTTTTCTACTGGTTATTGGCGTGGTGGCTATTTATATAGCCGTTAGTCATGATTATCCAAACAATATTTTGCCCATTTTAGGGCAGCAGGTCGCCTGGATCGCCTTGGGGCTTGTGATTGGTTTTATCGTCATGCTCTTTAATACTGAATTTCTTTGGAAGGTGACACCCTTTCTATATATTTTAGGCTTGGGACTTATGGTTTTACCGATCGTCTTTTATAATCCAAGCTTAGTTGCATCAACGGGTGCCAAAAACTGGGTATCGGTAAATGGTGTTACCTTGTTCCAGCCGTCAGAATTTATGAAGATATCCTATATCCTCATGTTGGCTCGTGTGATTGTCCAGTTTACCAAAAAACATAAGGAATGGAGACGCACAGTTCCGCTGGACTTCTTGTTGATTTTCTGGATGATTCTCTTTACTATTCCAGTCCTAGTTCTTTTGGCACTTCAAAGTGACTTAGGGACGGCTTTGGTTTTTGTAGCCATTTTCTCAGGAATCGTCTTGCTATCAGGAGTTTCTTGGAAAATTATTATTCCAGTATTTGTGACTGCTGTAACAGGAATTGCTGGTTTCTTAGCTGTTTTTATCAGCAAGGACGGCCGGGCTTTTCTCCATCAACTGGGAATGCCGACCTACCAAATCAATCGTATCTTAGCTTGGCTCAATCCATTTGACTTTGCCCAAACAACGACCTATCAGCAGGCTCAAGGGCAGATTGCGATTGGTAGTGGAGGCTTGTTTGGTCAAGGATTTAATGCTTCTAATCTGCTTATTCCAGTTAGAGAGTCGGATATGATTTTCACGGTCATTGCAGAAGATTTTGGCTTTATTGGCTCTGTCCTTGTTATCGCCCTTTATCTCATGCTGATTTACCGTATGTTGAAGATTACTCTTAAATCAAATAATCAGTTCTACACCTATATTTCAACAGGTTTGATTATGATGTTGCTCTTCCACATCTTTGAAAATATTGGTGCCGTGACAGGCTTGCTTCCCTTGACTGGGATTCCCTTACCTTTTATTTCGCAAGGAGGATCAGCTATTATCAGTAATTTGATTGGTGTTGGCTTGCTTTTATCAATGAGTTACCAGACAAACTTAGCTGAAGAAAAGAGCGGAAAAGTCCGATTCAAGCGGAAAAAGGTTGTATTAAAACAAATCAAATAAGGAGAAAATCATGGTTAAAGTAGCAGTTATGTTAGCTCAGGGCTTTGAAGAAATTGAAGCTTTGACAGTTGTGGATGTTTTGCGTCGTGCAAAAATTACTTGTGATATGGTTGGTTTTGAAGAGCAAGTGACTGGTTCGCATGCAATCCAAGTAAGAGCAGATCGTGTCTTTGATGGTGATTTATCAGACTATGACATGATTGTTCTTCCTGGAGGCATGCCTGGTTCTGCACATTTGCGCGATAATCAGGCCTTGATTCAAGAGTTGCAAAGCTTTGAACGAGAAGGGAAGAAACTGGCAGCTATTTGTGCAGCTCCAATTGCCCTCAATCAAGCAGGGCTATTGAAAAACAAGAAGTTTACTTGTTATGATGGTGTTCAAGAGCAAATCCTTGATGGTCAATATATCAAGGAAACAGTAGTGGTAGATGGTCATTTGACAACCAGTCGAGGTCCCTCTACAGCCCTTGCCTTTGCCTACGAGTTGGTGGACCAACTAGGAGGAGACGCAGAGAGTTTACGAACAGGAATGCTATATCGAGATGTCTTTGGTAAAAATCAGTAAAACGGGAGTCAAACTCTCGTTTTTTTATGTGGAAAACTCAGGGAAATCATCGCTTTTTTCATAAAAAAATGCTATAATGAAGGGTATGAAATATCACGATTATATCTGGGATTTAGGTGGAACTTTACTGGATAATTACGAAACTTCAACAGCTGCATTTGTTGAAACATTGGCATTGTATGGCATCACACAAGACCATGACAGTGTCTATCAGGCTTTAAAGGTTTCTACTGATTTTGCGATTGAGACATTCGCTCCCAACTTAGAGAATTTTTTAGAAAAGTACAAGGAAAATGAAGCCAGAGAGCTAGAACATCCGATTTTGTTTGATGGAGTTTCTGATTTATTGAAAGATATCTCCAATCAAGGTGGCCGTCATTTTTTGGTATCTCATCGTAATGATCAGGTCTTGGAAATTTTAGAAAAAACCTCTATAGCAGCTTATTTTACAGAAGTGGTGACTTCTAACTCAGGCTTTCAGAGAAAACCAAATCCTGAGTCCATGCTTTATTTAAGAGAAAAGTATCAGATTAGCTCTGGTATTGTAATTGGTGATCGTCCTATTGATATCGAAGCAGGTCAAGCTGCAGGACTAGCTACCCACTTGTTTACTAGTATCGTGAATTTAAGACAAGTATTAGACATGTAAGAAAAAGGAATAAGATGACAGAAGAAATCAAAAATCTGCAGGCACAGGATTATGATGCCAGTCAAATTCAAGTTTTAGAGGGCTTAGAGGCTGTTCGTATGCGTCCAGGGATGTATATCGGGTCAACCTCAAAAGAAGGTCTTCACCATCTAGTTTGGGAAATTGTTGATAACTCAATTGACGAGGCCTTGGCAGGATTTGCCAGCCATATTCAAGTCTTTATTGAGCCCGATGATTCGATTACAGTTGTTGATGATGGGCGTGGTATCCCAGTCGATATTCAGGAAAAAACAGGTCGACCTGCCGTTGAGACTGTCTTTACAGTCCTTCACGCTGGAGGAAAATTTGGCGGTGGCGGATATAAGGTCTCAGGTGGTCTTCACGGAGTGGGGTCTTCAGTTGTTAACGCCCTTTCAACTCAATTAGACGTTCATGTCCACAAAAATGGTAAGATTCATTACCAAGAATACCGTCGTGGTCATGTTGTCGCAGACCTTGAGGTGGTTGGAGATACGGATAAAACAGGAACAACAGTTCACTTCACACCGGACCCAGAAATTTTCACTGAAACAACAACTTTTGATTTTGATAAATTAAATAAACGGATTCAAGAGTTGGCCTTTCTAAATCGCGGTCTTCAAATCTCCATCACAGATAAGCGTGAAGGTTTGGAACAAACCAAGCATTATCATTATGAAGGTGGGATTGCTAGTTACGTTGAATATATCAACGAGAACAAGGATGTAATCTTTGATACACCAATTTACACAGATGGTGAGATGGATGATATCACAGTTGAAGTAGCCATGCAGTACACAACGGGTTACCATGAAAATGTCATGAGTTTCGCCAATAATATTCATACCCATGAAGGTGGAACGCATGAACAAGGTTTCCGCACAGCCTTGACTCGTGTTATCAACGATTATGCTCGTAAGAATAAGTTACTGAAAGACAATGAAGACAACTTAACAGGAGAAGATGTCCGTGAAGGACTAACTGCAGTTATCTCAGTTAAACACCCAAATCCACAGTTTGAAGGACAAACCAAAACCAAATTGGGGAATAGTGAAGTGGTCAAGATTACTAATCGTCTCTTCAGTGATGCCTTCTCTGATTTCCTCATGGAAAATCCACAGATTGCCAAACGTATTGTGGAAAAAGGGATTTTGGCTGCCAAAGCTCGTGTGGCTGCCAAGCGTGCGCGTGAAGTCACTCGTAAAAAATCTGGTTTGGAAATTTCCAACCTTCCAGGTAAACTAGCAGACTGTTCTTCTAACAATCCTGCTGAAACAGAACTCTTCATCGTCGAAGGAGACTCAGCTGGTGGGTCAGCCAAATCTGGTCGTAACCGTGAATTTCAGGCAATTCTTCCAATCCGCGGTAAGATTTTGAACGTTGAAAAGGCAAGTATGGATAAGATTCTAGCTAACGAAGAAATTCGTAGTCTTTTCACAGCGATGGGAACAGGATTTGGCGCAGAATTTGATGTTTCAAAAGCCCGTTACCAAAAACTCGTTTTGATGACCGATGCCGATGTCGATGGAGCCCACATTCGTACCCTTCTTTTAACCTTGATTTATCGTTATATGAAACCAATTCTAGAAGCTGGTTATGTCTATATTGCCCAACCACCAATCTATGGAGTCAAGGTTGGAAGTGAGATTAAAGAATATATCCAGCCAGGAGCAGATCAAGAAATCAAACTCCAAGAAGCTTTAGCGCGTTATAGTGAAGGTCGTACCAAACCGACTATTCAGCGTTATAAAGGTCTTGGTGAAATGGACGACCACCAATTGTGGGAAACAACCATGGATCCAGAACACCGCTTGATGGCTAGAGTTTCTGTGGATGATGCTGCAGAAGCAGATAAAATCTTTGATATGTTGATGGGGGATAGAGTAGAGCCTCGTCGTGAGTTTATCGAAGAAAATGCCGTCTATAGTACACTTGATGTCTAAAAAATCGGGAGAAGTAGTTCCCTTGGTCTAAAAAATATGATATAATCGTTACGATTGTTTCAAGTAAAAAAGGAGTTTAATATGTCTGGTAGTCTAGTAATATATCTTGCAATTGCAGTTGCAGTTTTCTTAGTGATTGCCTATGCTATCGCAATCTACGTACGAAAACGCAATGAAAGTAAATTAGCAATTTTAGAAGAGAAAAAAGAAGAGCTGTACAATCTTCCAGTAAACGATGAAGTTGAAGCTGTAAAAAATATGCACTTGATTGGACAAAGTCAAGTGACTTTCCGTGAGTGGAACCAAAAATGGGTTGACCTATCTCTTAACTCTTTTGCTGATATCGAAAATAATCTTTTTGAAGCAGAAGGCTATAACAACTCATTCCGTTTTTTCAAGGCCAGTCATCAAATCGACCAAATCGAGAGCCAAATTACTTTGATTGAAGAAGATATTGCGTCAATTCGCAATGCCTTGGCAGATTTGGAGAAACAAGAGTCTAAAAATAGTGGACGTGTTCTTCATACCTTGGACTTGTTTGAAGAGTTACAACACCGAGTGGCTGATCATTCTGAAGAATATGGCCAAGGTTTATCTGAAATCGAAAAACAATTGGAAAATATCCAATCAGAGTTTTCTCAGTTTGTTACTTTGAACACTTCAGGTGACCCAGTAGAAGCTGCTGTGATTTTGGATAATGCTGAAAATCATATCTTGGCTTTGAGTCACATTGTTGACCGCCTGCCAGCGATTGTAAAAACATTATCTAAAGAGCTACCTGATCAATTGGAAGATTTGGAAGACGGTTACCGTAAGCTTTTAGATGCTAATTATCATTTTGCTGAAACAGATATTGAATCTCGCTTCCAATTGCTTTATGAAGCTTTGAAGAAAAACCACGAAAATATTGCACAATTAGAATTGGATAATGCTGAGTATGAAAATACTCAAGTTCAAGAAGAAATCAATGCACTCTATGATATCTTTACACGAGAAATTGCTGCTCAAAAGGTAGTAGAAGGCTTAGTTGCAACCCTTCCTACATATTTGAAACACATGAAAGATAGTAATGCTGTTTTAGTGGAAGATATTCAACGATTGAGTAACAATTACCTACTATCTGAAACGGATGTTAGTCATGTTCATAGATTACAAGCTGAGTTAGAATCTTTAGAAGAATCTGTATTGGAATTAACTTCTGAACAAGAGGAACATTCTGAACCGTATTCATTCCTTGAAGATCGTTTGGAAAACTTACAAGCGACTTTGAAGGAAATTGAAGATGAACAAGTTGCGGTTAGTCAACGTCTTGCTCAGATTGAAAAAGATGATATCAATGCTCGCCAGAAGGCAAATGTCTATGTTAATCGTCTTCATACAATTAAGCGATATATGGAAAAACGCAATCTTCCAGGTATTCCTCAGAGTTTCTTACAGTTGTTCTTCACAGCAAGTAACCATACTGAGGAGTTGATGGCTGAACTAGAAGAAGCTCGGGTCAATATCGAAGCTGTGAACCGTATGCTTGAAATTACAACCAATGATATGGAAGAACTTGAAGAAGAAACCTATAATATTGTTCAATATGCAACATTGACAGAACAATTGCTACAGTATTCGAACCGTTACCGCTCATTTGATGAACGAATTCAAGAAGCCTTTAATGAATCATTAGAAATTTTTGAAAAAGAATTTGACTATCATGCTTCATTTGATAAGATTTCGCAAGCTTTGGAAGTTGCAGAACCAGGTGTAACTAACCGTTTTGTCACTTCATACGAAAAAACACGTGAGACGATTCGTTTCTAACATAATAAAAAAGATTTGGTTCTGTGATAAGCAGCACCAAATCTTTTTTATTTATTTATTGTTTTTAAAAATGCCCAGTTACCAATTGATTTTGATCCGTATTCTAAGTCCATATGGTCCAGTAATACATAATCGTTTTTTTCGTAGAATGAGGCATTTCTAGCTGTACTAGTTATGAGTCCCAAGTGTTTACAGCCTTTTGATTTGACATAAGGTTCAATTCCTTGTGTCAGAAAAGTACTGCCTATTCCCTGTCCCTTACTTGCTTTATTAACAGCTAAAGTCATCAAATACCAATCAAACTCTCCTGATTGTTCTAAATGCTTTTTAGAACGTTTTACAAAGTCAAAGTATTTAAAAAGATTTCGTGGTCGAATGTAGCGAAAAATGTATGTTCTTCCATTTCGTAGATAGGATAGTATACAGAAATCCTTTTGTTGCAAAAGGGCGACTGCTAGTAATTCTCCATCTTGTTCCGCAACTAAACAGTTTCCTTTTTTAATATAGACTCTAGTAAGCAGAATTTGCAATGTTTCTACAAAAGCAGGATAGGAGTCAGGTTTCTTCAAATCGTCTTTTAAAATCGTTAAAAAAGGATAGTCAAGAAAGGAATTGGCTAATAGTTTTCCAATTTTTTCGTATTCTTCAAGTCTTGCCTCTCGATATATGATGTCTCCCATGCTTGTCTCCTTTGTTAGCCATAAAACCATGAATGATAGGATTTCAAGATAAAAAATTGGAGATGATTTAAAAAGCTAAATAAACCTAATTTTGTTCCATAAGGTTCAAAGCACTTTCTAATCTCTCCAAGATTTTATTTGGTTGGAATCGAAATTCCAATTAATTTTTCTGAATAGAGGGTTTTGATATTAGCCTCATCAATAGAGTCCTTATCAATTTTACGTTTCAAGAAAAATTCTTGAATAGCTTCGATTTCAGGTTCGCGAATAGCACGGTGTTTGTTTGAGATGAGGATTTCATAGTGAAGCGGAGCTTGGGTAAAAATAACATCAGTATTTCCAGCAGAATAGACCTCAACAAGGGTTGCATCTGTACTTTCTAGCTGGCTTTTAACAAGTTGCGAGTGTGAGTTTGTCGTATTGATAAGCTTCATAATATTTCCTCCGATTTTCTAATTCTATTATAGCACTTTTTGAGTAAAGTAGCTTGATTTAGTTAATCTTATGCTGTTTTTTCCAAGATTGAATGGCCCATTTATGACTACCACGTTTGAGATTCTCAATAGCCTCATCAATAGGGAACCAGGCAATATGATTAAAGTCTTCTAGTGGCTTTTGCACTTCTTTGAAAGAAGTCGCTTCATAGAGGTAGGCAGGATTATAGTAGTAGGTGTCACGATGACGAGAATAGAAATATTCGTCAGCTTGTCCGTAATAGGTACCAATTTCAGCTGTGAAGCCAAGCTCTTCAATCAATTCACGCTTTAGGGCTTCTTGATGATTTTCACCTGATTCAATTTCTCCACCTGGTAAGAACCAAGCGCCATTAGGTGCTTGAACAAGAACAATTTGTTTTTGTTCAGTATCAGGGATAACTGCATATACGCCATAGCGTGAAACATAGTCTGTATTCGCTTTTTTTTCTCCGAAAGTTGGGTTTGCCATTGCATTTTCCTCATTATCTATTATCTTTATTATTATCTTAATGGACAAAGGCCGAGCTGTCAAGAATTTATGATTATTTTATAAAAAGGAGTAGAAAATTTTCATTTTCTACTCCTTTTCTATAGGATTTATACTTCTTTTTCAGAAGTTTTTACTTCAGCTTTTTTGGCAGACTTAATTTGAATCTTGCCCTTGCTGGTCATAACTGCCTTGAGGTTTTTCTCGCTTGGATTTTCAAGATAGTAATCAGTGATTGCGTCCTCAATATAGTCTTGAATAGTCCGACGAAGTGGGCGTGCTCCCATTTTTGGATCATAACCGAGGTCAACTAATTTTTCCTTGACCTTGTCAGTTACATTTAAATGAATATTGTTGCTAGAAAGGCGCTTGTTAACGTCTGCTAGCATAAGCTCGACAATCTGAAGGAGATTGTCCTTGCTGAGAGCCTTAAATTCGATAATACCATCAAAACGGTTCATAAACTCTGGGCTAAAGAAGTTACCGAGTTCACCGAGAACAGAATTGGTACGTCCTTCACGAGCTGCCCCAAATCCAACGCTGGCTTCTGCCTTACCTGTACCTGCATTTGAAGTCATGATGATGATGGCATCCTTGAAGCTAACGGTACGTCCTTGCCCGTCTGTCAAACGGCCATCGTCTAAGACTTGAAGGAACATGTGCATCACATCTGGATGGGCTTTTTCAACTTCATCAAGAAGGATGAGAGAATATGGATTGCGGCGAACTTTTTCAGTTAATTGACCAGCCTCATCATAGCCAACATAAC
This sequence comes from bacterium, assembly GCA_905221155.1. Classification (GTDB taxonomy): domain Bacteria; phylum Bacillota; class Bacilli; order Lactobacillales; family Streptococcaceae; genus Streptococcus. The sequence goes on from CAJNCB010000001.1 coordinate 301,049, forward strand.
CTGGAGGGGCACCGACCAATTTAGCCACGCTGTGTTTTTCCATATATTCACTCATATCAAAGCGAATCATACTGTCAGCAGAACCAAAGAGTTCGATAGCTAGTTGTTTGGAAAGTTCCGTCTTACCGACACCAGTTGGCCCAACAAAGAGGAAGCTTCCAATAGGACGGTTAGGCGTACCGAGTCCAACACGATTACGGCGAATAGCTTTGGCAATCTTATCGACCGCATCATCTTGGCCAATAACATGAGACTTGAGATCTTCGGCTAGATGGATGAGTTGAGATTGTTCTTTCTCTTTTAAATCACCAACAGGGATATTGGTTTTCTGCTCGATAATGTGCTCAATGGTTTTCTCACTGATGATAGGAGTATCTTGGTCTGTGACCTTTTTCTTTTGCATTTCCTTATACTTGGCAATCTGATCGCGGAAGTAGGCGGCTTTCTCAAAATCTTCCTCTCGTGTAGCTTGAGATTTAAGATTTTCAGCTTCAATCAAGCGTTGATCAATTACTTTAGGATCCACAAAATTCAAGGTCAAGTTCATTTTAGAACCAGCTTCATCTAGGAGGTCAATAGCCTTGTCAGGCAAGAAGCGATCTTGGATGTAACGATTGGAAAGAGTTGCAGCTGCTTCAATCGCAGCATCGGTATATTGAACGTGGTGGTAGTCTTCGTATTTCTTTTGAATACCTTTGAGGATTGTGATTGTTTCGTCCACTGTTGGTTCATCGACCTTAACAGGCTGCATACGACGTTCTAGGGCAGCATCCTTTTCAATGATACGGTATTCATTGAGTGTAGTTGCACCGACCAGTTGCAGTTCCCCACGAGCAAGGGCGGGCTTGAGGATATTTCCTGCATCCATATTGCCATCGCCCGCAGAACCAGCACCAACAATTTCATGGATTTCATCGATAAAGAGAATAATGTCTTCACGTTTTCGAATTTCTTCCATGAGCTTTTGCATGCGTTCTTCAAATTGTCCTCGAATACCCGTTCCTTGAACTAGGCTAACCACATCCAGACGGATGACTTGTTTACCTTGGAGTTTATGTGGAACGTCGCCATCAACGATTTTCTGAGCTAGACCTTCGACAACGGCAGTTTTTCCAACACCAGGTTCACCGATAAGAACAGGATTATTCTTGGTTCTGCGATTGAGAATCTCAATGACACGGATAATCTCATCATCGCGTCCAATAACGGGATCTATATCTCCACGACGGGCAATTTCAGTTACGTTGATACCAAATTCTTCCAGTAGGCCTTTTTCTTGGCTTGGTGGAGGAGTTTGAGCAGGTCCACGATTTTGGGAACCATAACCGCCGTTTCCACCGTAACCTCCACCTGATTGGGTTGGGGGAGTCGGAGGAGTGTTGTTAGAAGGTCTAAAATTGTTTAGGTCATTGAAGAAATCACCAAAGGGATCAAAGTCACGATTGTTCAGATCCGTCATACCTTTAAAGAGGCTATTGTTAGGATCTGTCTTGATAATCTTATAGCAGTTTTGACAGAGGTCAATTTGTTTTTGCTTTCCATTAAGATTGGTATAAAGATGAATTGTTGAGTCATTGATTTTACAGTTTTGACAAAGCATACATCTACCTCATTTCTTTCTTTAGCCTGACCTGTCTAAAGGTCAAAAATAGTCAAAATTCTATAATTTCATTATAACAGGATTGGGGTGTAAAGCAAGTAAAAAGATTGAAGCTTTGAGAAGTTGTTATAATGAAAATATTTGTGGATTTGGACTATAAAAAAATCCTATTTGTGAGACAAAAAGGATTTTGGTTAGACATGCAGGGTGTAATCCCAGCTTGTTTTGTATTAGTAAAGGAGTTCGTAAATCTCCATTGCAATCAAGTCAATGCTGTCAAACGTATAAGTTTCGCGAGCTTCGACATCACGAAGAGTAAAGATTGAGCCGTTTTCTTCGTCGTGGCTGTATGCAACTTCTGCAACAACAACTCCTTCGCGTTCAAAATTACGTTTTAAATTTCCGCCGTCTTTAGCCATTGCTTCAAGGCGGTTGATGATTCTAACCAAATGTGATTCCATTTTGATTCTCCTTCATTTCTTATCGTTACTATTTTACCATAAAGGAGGCCAACTTGCCTAGAAAAAACTAAGATTTCTCGCTAATTCTACCAGCTTAAAGTTTTTTTGAATAAATTAGACAAAAGATTTGAATTTTAATTCAGTTCATGTTATAATCATACAGTATTCTATTTTAGAAAGCAGTGTGACTATGAATTTTTCTTTTTTACCTAAGTATTTACCTTATTTTAACTATGGGGCTGTCGTGACGGTTCTCATTTCTATCTGTGTTGTCTTTTTGGGAACTATTTTGGGTGTTGTCTTGGCTTTTGGGCAACGTTCAAAGTTTAAACCGCTTGTCTGGCTCGCCAACTTGTACGTTTGGATTTTCCGTGGGACACCGATGATGGTTCAGATTATGATTGCCTTTGCCCTTATGCATATCAATGCTCCGACTATTCAGGTTGGGATTTTGGGTGTTGATCTTTCTCGTCTGATTCCAGGAATTTTGATTATCTCTATGAACAGTGGTGCTTATGTTTCTGAGACTGTTCGTGCCGGTATTAATGCGGTTCCTAAGGGGCAGTTAGAAGCGGCTTATTCTTTAGGGATTCGTCCTAAAAATGCGATGCGCTATGTGATTTTGCCACAAGCAATCAAAAATATCTTACCAGCCTTGGGGAACGAATTTATCACTATTATCAAGGATAGTTCTCTCTTATCAGCTATTGGGGTCATGGAGTTGTGGAATGGTGCTACAACAGTTTCTACAACAACCTATTTGCCTTTGACACCACTTTTATTTGCAGCCTTTTATTACTTGATTATGACTTCTATTTTGACAGTGGCCTTGAAAGCTTTTGAAAAACGTATGGGACAAGGAGATAAGAAATAATGACAGAAACCTTGATAAAAATTGAAAATTTACATAAATCCTTTGGAAAGAATGAAGTATTGAAGAGCATCAACCTCGAGATTAAAAGAGGAGAGGTTGTCGTCATCATCGGTCCTTCAGGAAGCGGGAAATCTACCTTGCTTCGTTCTATGAATTTGTTGGAAGAAGCGACCAAGGGGAAGGTTATCTTTGAGGGAGTCGATATTACGGATAAGAAGAATGATCTTTTTGCCATGCGTGAGAAGATGGGCATGGTTTTCCAACAATTCAATCTCTTTCCTAATATGACTGTGATGGAAAATATCACCTTGTCACCTATCAAGACCAAAGGTGAGAGCAAGGCTGTTGCTGAGAAGAGAGCCCAAGAGCTTTTGGAAAAAGTTGGTTTGCCAGATAAGGCAGACGCTTATCCACAGAGTTTGTCAGGTGGTCAGCAACAACGGATTGCCATCGCGCGTGGGTTGGCTATGGAACCTGATGTCTTGCTCTTTGACGAGCCAACTTCAGCCCTGGACCCTGAAATGGTAGGTGAGGTGTTGGCTGTTATGCAAGACTTAGCCAAGTCAGGAATGACCATGGTTATCGTAACGCATGAGATGGGATTCGCTCGTGAGGTGGCAGACCGTGTCATCTTTATGGCAGACGGTGTGGTTGTTGAAGATGGAACACCTGAACAGATTTTTGAACAAACCCAAGAACAACGGACTAAAGACTTCTTGAGTAAGGTTTTATAAGTTAGCTTTGTTTAGCTATTTGTAGCTAGCTTTACATGTAAAGTATAGATGAATGAAAAGCTCGACTCGAGCTTTTTCTTATAGTTTGAAACTATAGGATAGCCTAGGAAAGAAGTGTTAGAGGGGATTAGCAGTTTTTGATATAATGGAAGATATTTGAAAGAAAAGAGAAGTGATATGACACAGATTATTGATGGGAAGGCTCTAGCAGCTAAGTTACAAGGACAGCTGGCTAAAAAGACTGCAAGATTAAAAGAAGAAACGGGGCTAGTACCTGGTTTGGTGGTGATTTTAGTTGGGGACAACCCTGCCAGCCAAGTCTATGTTCGCAACAAGGAGAAGTCAGCCCTTGCGGCTGGTTTCCGTAGTGAAGTTGTGCGAGTTCCAGATACCATTACTCAAGAGGAATTGTTAGACTTGATTGCCAAATACAATCAAGATCCAGCTTGGCATGGAATTTTGATCCAGTTACCATTACCAAAACATATTGACGAAGAGGCAGTTTTATTAGCTATTGATCCTGAAAAGGACGTAGATGGTTTCCATCCCCTAAACATGGGACGTCTCTGGTCTGGTCATCCAGTCATGATCCCTTCTACACCTGCAGGGATTATGGAAATGTTCCATGAATACGGGATTGACTTGGAAGGTAAAAATGCGGTCGTCATCGGTCGTTCCAATATTGTTGGAAAACCCATGGCCCAGCTTCTTTTGGCAAAGAATGCGACAGTGACTTTGACCCACTCACGGACTCATAATCTTGCCAAGGTGGCTGCTAAAGCAGATATTCTGGTGGTCGCAATCGGTCGTGCCAAGTTTGTGACTGCTGACTTTGTCAAACCAGGTGCGGTAGTCATTGACGTTGGGATGAATCGTGATGAAAATGGTAAGCTCTGTGGGGATGTGGATTATGAGGCAGTTGCCCCACTTGCTAGCTACATCACACCAGTACCTGGAGGTGTCGGTCCTATGACCATTACCATGCTGATGGAGCAAACCTATCAGGCAGCACTCCGGACATTGGATAGAAAATAAGAGAAAAATTTTCTGAGGAAAGTGTATTTTCTATAGCTATATCTAAAATGGCAGAAATGAATATTAAATTTTAGAAATAAG